>CAYRXS010000202.1:0-11638 GCA_964428225.1 uncultured Planctomycetaceae bacterium | reverse complement strand
CCGCGATTGATGGATCGTGCGGGCGGGCGTAGCCCCGGGCCGGGGGGGCGACGAACGCCCCGCTCGACGACGAACCGCCACGGTGCCGTCCCCCATCCCTGCTCATACCCCACGAATGCCATGAAGACGACTCTCCTGTGCTCCGTCCTGCTCGCGCTCCCCCTGGCCGCCTGCACCAGTCTGAAGGAAGGTCCGGCGGCGTCGTCGGCGGATGCGGAGCAGGCGGTCCGAGCCGTGCTCCACGACTTCCTCCTCGCCAAGACCGAGATCGACGCGGAGCGTTTCTACGGCCACCTGGCCTCCGACGCGATCGTCTTCGGAACGGACGCTCCCGAGCGGTGGACCGTCGACGAGCTCCGGGTCGTCATGGAACCCTACTTCTCCCAGACCACGACCTGGCCAACCCATGTCGTGGATCAGAACGTGTCCGTCTCCGAGTACGGGCGCGTCGCGTGGTTCGACGAGCTGCTGATGAGCGAGAGGTACGGCGAGATGCGCGTGACCGGAGCCCTGCGTCTCGACGACGACGCGTGGAAGATCGTGCAGTACAACATCGTCTTCATCGTGCCGAACGAGATCGCCCTCGACCTGATCGAGATGATCCGCAAGCTCCCGAAGGACGAGTAGCCGACGACCGCCGTCTACCGGCTCAGGGCTTCGATCTTGGGGCGGGCCTCCTCGCGGGCCGCGCGCAGCACCTCGTCGAGCGTGACCGGCAGTCCGCCGCGGCGCTTCGACTCGTCGGCGGCTTCCATGAAGGTGAAGATCTCCAGGCTCTCCTCGGGATCGATCGGCGGCTCGAGGGTCCGGAAGAAGCGCACGATCTCCACGACCAGGGGGCGATAGCCGGTGTAGGGCCCCAGAGGACCGATCGCCTCGCTCCCGAACGCGGTTCCCCCGTAGTCCGCCCTTCCGGACCGGATGCCGCGAAAGGTGCCGATCCGCCCGTCCGGCCACGTCCCCACCACGACGTCCGTCGGCTCGGTATTCGCTCGCACCACCGTCAGGCAGCCCTTCCCCATCGCCGTGTAGAGCATCTCCACGCCGTGCACGCCGTACCAGAAGAGGTCGGGGTGGTGCGGCTCGAGCTTGCACGGGCTGTAGACGTCCGCGCCGAGCACCGTGCCGAGCGAGCCCGCCCGCACGGCCTGGGCGTTGGGCGCGTACCGGAGCGACGAGGCCGTGAACATCGGCGTGTCGTGGTGCTTCGCGAGCTCCAGGATGGCGATCGCGTCCACGAGCGAGCCCGCGAGGGGCTTGTCGATGTACATGGGCACGCGCGCCTGGAGCACGGGCGCCGCCTGCTCCAGGTGCGGCCGCCCGTCGACGGTCATCAGCATGACCGCGTCGACCTTGGTCAGGAGCGTCTCGATCGAGTCCACGATCTCGACCCCCATGTCCCGAAGCCCGGCCGTGTACTGATCCCGTCGCGCCAGCGCGAGCGGGAGATCGCTCCCCGGCGGATAGGCGGCGACGATCGGGCACCCCGCCACGTCTACCGCCGCCTCGAGGTCGTTCATGATCTGCGCGAAGGCGGGGACGTGGCTCGTGTCGAGCCCGATCATCCCCACGCGGATCCGCTCCGGCGCCACGGAGTCGGCCCCGGAGTCCTGGGCGGCCGAAACGACCGCGAGCACCGATAGAATGGTCGAGATCATCATCCCACCAGCGTACGATCTCCCCGATGAGCCCGACACCGCAATCTCCGCGCATCAGCAGCCTCGCCTGGGGGCACGTCGAGGTGGACGGTTCGCGGTCCTTCAAGGACGCCATGCTGTTCCCCGGGGGGGCTCGAGAGTGGGACTGGAAGGAGACGGGGACGAGCCACTCGCTCGGCGTGCAGGTCGCGGACGTCGAGGAGCTGCTCGAGAACGGGGCCGAGGTCGTCGTCATCGCGTGCGGGGTCTTCCAGCGGCTCAAGGTCCCCCCCGAGATCTACCGGACGCTCGAGGAGCGGGGCGTCGCGGTCCACGTGCTCCGGACGAAGGACGCCGTGCGCCGGTACAACGAGCTTCGCGAGACCGAAGCCGCCGGCGGTCTGTTCCACACCACGTGCTGACGAACGCGATGGCCGGAAAGCGCGGACGCAGGATGCTGCGAATCGGAGGCGGGCTCCTGCTCGCCGTCGTCGCGCTCCTCGCCATCCTCTTCGTCGTGAACGGCACGAGCTCGAGTTGGTGCGTCCCGGAGCTCGGCACGACCGGGACGCCGGCGAAGACGGGGCCGGTGCGAGACCTGCGGGTCATGGCCTTCAACATCGCCAAGTGCGGCTTCCACGAGGGCGGCTTTCGCTTCGCGGAGCCCGATGAGGTGCGCGAGCGGCTCGACCGCATCGCGGAGACGATCGTCGCGGCCGACGCGGATCTCGTCTTTCTGTCCGAGATCGTCGCGGAGGCGGGGCCGTGCCCGGTGAACCAGGTCGCCTACCTGGCGGAAAAGGCCGGCTTCCACGCCTGGGCCTTCGGGGAGAACTACTCCTGGGGGCTTCCGTTCTATCGCATCCGCACGGGGAACGCCGTGCTCTCGCGCCATCCCCTGCGCCCCGTCGAGACCATGCAGCTCGGCGGACGCAAGCCCTTTTGGGAGCCCACGAACAACCGCCGTCTCCTGTGGTGCGAGGTGAAGCTCGACGAGGAGTGGCTGCTCGTCGGCTCCGTGCGCAACGACTCCTTCGATCCGAACGTCAACTTCCTCCAGGCCATGGAGATCCTCCTGTGGCTCGACCGTCGCCCGGCGTTGCTCGCGGGGGACTTCAACGCGGAACCCGACAGCGCTTCCATGAAGAGCCTTCGGGAGAGCGACCTCTTCACCGACACCCTCGACGGCCCTGCGACGTATCCCACCCTCGCTCCGTACCGCCGCATCGATTACGTGCTCGCGCCGCGGAGCTGGACGGTGATCGAGCATCGCGTCGTTCCGTGCGAGGAATCCGATCACCTTCCGGTCCTCGCGGAGCTCCGCGTGGATCGCGATTCCTAGCCGCTGCCGGCCTCGATTCGCACGGATCCCTGGCCCTCCCGTCGAGCGAGCGGATAATGGCGTCATGAAGGTCGCCGCGGTCCTCCTGCTCCTCGTGATCACGATCCCCCTCCAGGCGAGCGGAGACCTGCGCGCGCTGCGCAAGGCGTTTCGACCGGCCCGCAAGCCCCAGGAGGTCCACGCGGAGCGACTCGCCGCGCTCGAGGGCGTCGCCGCCGTGGAATCGGAGAAGCTCGCGCTCGTGCTCGTCGAGGCGGCCGAGCAGCTCGAGAAGGAGTCCGTCCCCGTCGAGGAACGCAGGCTCCAGAACCTGGAGAGGAGCATCAAGACCGGTTTGACATCGCGCCGCGAGATCGACTCGCTCCGCGAGTTGCAGGATCGGATCGACGGGAAGCTGGCGTCGAGCGAGGAGCCGAAGGTGGTGCACACTCTCGTGTCCCGGCTCATCGACGGTCGAAAGCTCCCCCTGACGCTCCGGCTCCGCGCGGCGGCGTGCGCGACGCGGCTCGCCCCCGGGGACTTGGCCGATCTCGCCAAGGGCCTCGCCAAGCCGCGTAGGTCCGTCGACGACGTCCTGGTCGTCCTCCAGGTCTCGAGAGCGCTCGGCGCCCGGGCGTCGGACGTCGCCCCCTCGCTCGTCCGCTATCTCGAGCACGATCAGGCGGCGGTGCGCCTCGCCGCCGCTCGCACCCTCGCGGAGTGCGCCTCGCCGGCGGCGATCGTGCCGCTGATCGATCGTCTGAAGGCGGAGCGGCCGGGACGCGCGCGACAGGCGATCCGCGACGCGCTCCAGAGGCTCACCGGCGCGCGAATCGGCGCATCGGTGATTGCCTGGAGGAGGTGGCTCGAGAAGGAAGGCGGGCCGTACCTGCGCGGAGAGGTGCCCCTGAGCAAGGGCGAGGTGATCGCCGAGGAACGCGCCTCCTCGGGCAACACGTACCACGGCCTCGCGCTGGATGGTGAATCCATCGTCTTCGTCTTCGATCGCTCGAAGAGCATGAATCAGAGTATGCGGGGCCGCGGGGGGAAGGCGGAGGAGGGAGACCAGACGCGACTGGCGCGCGCCCGCGACGAGCTGATCCGCGCGCTGGGCGTGCTCGATCCGACCCGGCGGTTCAACATCGTGACCTTCGCCAATACGTGCCGGCGCTTCTCGGAGGAGATGGTGCCCGCGACGCCGGAGAACGTGGCGGCGGCCCAGGACTGGGTGCGCGACATCGAGCTGCAGCTCCAGACCGCGCTCTACGACGGGCTCCAGCTCGGCTTCCTCAACGCGGGCCTCGGACCGCAGGACGTCTTCTACGCCGCCTCGGTCGACACGATGTTCGTGCTGACCGACGGGCAGCCCATCATCGGCGGCAAGAACGACTCGAAGGAGCGCATCCTCGCCGCCGTCGACCGGTGGAACCTCCTGGACCAGGTACGGATCAACGTGATCGGGCTCGGGGACTCCATTCCGAAGCGGTTCCTCGGCAAGCTCGCCTCCCGGAACGGCGGGGAGTTCATCCACGAGAAGAGCGAGGCCAAGGAGTCGAAGAGCGACGACATGCGCCGGGAGAGCCCGCGCCGGGAGCCGGCCTCGTCTCCGGCCCCGAGGGCGGCCGACGACGACCGTCCGAACATCGTGCTCTTCTACGTGGACGACTGGGGCTGGACGGACGGCGGTTTCCTGGGGAGCGCGTACTACGAGACCCCACACATGGACCGCCTGGCCGCGGAGGGAATGCTCTTCACCGACGCGTACTCGGCGGGCCCCAACTGCGCGCCGAGCCGGGCCTCGCTCATGTCGGGGCAGTACACGCCCCGCCACGGCGTTTTCACCGTAGGCAGCCCGGCACGGGGAAAGTCGAAGAACCGCAAGCTGATCCCCGTCGAGAACCGCACGGACCTCCGGGAGGACATCGTGACCCTGGCCGAGGCCCTGCGCGAGGCGGGCTACGCGACGGCGAGCGTGGGCAAGTGGCATCTGGGAAACGACCCCCGCACGCAGGGCTTCGACGTCAACGCGGGCGGCAACGCGACGGGCAGCCCCAGAGGGGGCCACTTCTCTCCGTACAAGAACGGACAGCTCGCCGACGGCCCCGAGGGCGAGTATCTCACGGATCGGCTCACGGACGAGGCCCTCGCGTTCATCGAGGGGCACGCGGACGAGCCGTTCTTCCTCTACTTCCCCCACTACGCCGTCCACACCCCGATCCAGTGCAAGGACGAGCACGAGGCGAAGTACGCGGCGAAGGAGCCGAGCGCCGAGCACCGGAACGCCAAGTACGCGGGGATGATCGAGAGCACGGACGAGAGCCTGGGCCGCGTGCTCGCGAAGCTGGAGGAGCTCGGACTCGCGCGGAACACGGTGGTCGTATTGCACTCCGACAACGGGGGGCACGGGACGGTCACGTCGAACGCACCTTTGCGAGGTTCGAAGGGGATGCTCTACGAGGGGGGCATCCGCGTCCCTCTCGTCCTGCGCTGGCCGGGCAGGATCGAGGAGGGGGCGAGGTGCTCGGTCCCCGTGCACGGCGTGGACTTCTATCCGACGTTCCTGGAGCTCGCCGGCGCCAGCCCCCCCGCGAACCAGCCCCTCGACGGCCGAAGCCTGGTGCCCCTGTTCGACGGAGCGGGGAAGCTCGACCGCGAGGCGCTCTTCTGGCACTTCCCCGCCTACCTCGAGGCCTACCGGGGGATGGAGGGCCCGTGGCGAACGACTCCCGCGGGAGCCGTGCGGCGCGGCGACCTCAAGCTCATCGAGCTCTTCGAGGACGGGCGCCTCGAGCTGTACGATCTCGCCGCGGATCCGGGCGAGGCGCACGATCTCTCCGGGAGCCGCCCCGAGGATGCGTGCGAGCTGCACGACCTTCTCCGGGCGTGGCGGCGGGACGTCGGAGCCCCCGTGCCCACGGAGACGAATCCAGAGTACGTGAAGCCGGACAACGACGAGCCACGCCACACCCGGACGGCTCGCGACCGCTAGGAGGATCGTCATGAAGCGCTTCGGACAAGTCGTCGACGAGACAACCGGCGCCACGCCGCGGATCATGCGGCCGAGCACCATGGCCACCCTCGCCTACGCCTTCCTGCTCATCGTGGCCACGCTCTGGCTCGTGTCCACGCAGCGAGCGGAGACCTTCGCGGACGTGGTGCTCGCCCCGAAATTCGCGGGCCTCTCGCTGTTCTGGATCCTCACCGCGATCCACGTCCTGTGGTTCGGCTTCCTGCTCTTCGAGCTGCGCCCCGCGTGGCAGGCCCCGCCGGGGGTTCGCAAGGCGCAGGTGGGAGGGGTCGCGATGTCGCTGGCTCTCGTCGCCGCCGCGCAGTCCGCGGTTCTCGCAATGCGAATCGCGGCCCAGACCGTGGGGCAGTAGCGCCTACACGCTGCAGCCGACCTGCGGCTTCCCGTTGCCCTTCCGCAGGTAGGAGTCGAAGACCATGCAGGCGTTGCGGACGAGACACGTCCCCGCCCCGACGAGCTCGATCCGCTCCGGAGTCAGCTCCACCAAGCCCTCTTCCTCCATCTCCTCGAGCAGTGGTCGCTCCTCGGCGAAGTGATCCCAAAAGGAGACGGCATAGAGGTCTTCGATGTCCGGAATCCGGACGCCGTAGGTGCTCGTCAACGACGTGATCACGTGGCGGCGAATCGTGTCGTCGTGCGTCAGGATGTGGCCCCGCTCGGTGGGAAGACGGCCCGACTCGACGATCCGCTCGTAGGCGGCCGGGTCCTTCACGTTCTGGAAGTAGCCGCCGGCCACGTCCGAGATGCCCCCGAGGCCGCAGGCGATCACGTCGGGGGCGTGCTTCACGGTGTAGCCCATGAAATTGCGCCACAGCGTTCCGTCCTGAACCGCCCGTCCCTGCGCGTCGTCGGGGAGGGCGAAGTGATCCGCGCCGATCGTGACGTATCCCGCCCTCGTCAGCTCCCCGATCGCGCTGATGTAGAGCTCGATTCGGGTCTCCACCGACGGCAACGTCTCGGGATCGATCCCATCCGGTTCCCCTTCCCTCGTCGGGACGTGCTCGTAGGGATAGGCCGCGATGCGATCGGGCCGTATCTCCTTCAGGAGCTCGAGGGTGTGGCAGAAGGTCAGGGGCCTCTGGCTGGGGAGCCCGTAGATCAGGTCGATGTTGATCGACTCGAAGCCCAGCCGGCGGGCGAGATCCACGTTGTCCCGCGTCGACTCGAAGCTCTGTATCCGATTGACCTTCTCCTGGACCTCGCGCGTGAAGTCCTGCACCCCGAGGGAGAGCTGGTTGAATCCCATCTCGCGCAGGGCGACCAGGTGCCTCTCGGTCGTGGCCCGGGGATCCGCCTCGATGACCACCTCGGCGTCGGGCTCGATCGTGAACTCCGAAGTGATGATCCCGTGCAGCTCGCGGAGCTCGTCGGGACTGTAGTGGGTCGGATTGCCGCCGCCCACGTGGTACTGGAGCAGCCGCCGGCGTTCGCCCAGATGGCGCGCCGCCCCGACGAGCTCCCGCTGGAGGGTGGTGAGATACTGCCGCAGGACCTGACGCTCGTTCGTCGCCACCACGGTGCACGCGCAGAAGCGACAGCGATCCTCACAGAAGGGCAGATGAACGTAGAGGCTCAGGGGCGCGTCGAGCCGGGACGCCCGTTCGAGATGCTCGGCGTGCTCCGTCTCACCCACTCCGTCGTGGAACTCCGCGGGAGTGGGAAAGGACGCGTACCTCGGACCTGGTCGATCGTGGCGGAGCAGCAGGTCGAAGGTAGGGATCATGAAGGGAAGAAGAGGGCGACGGGAATCACCGGGGCTTCACGGACATTCTACTCGAAGCTGACCGGTATGCCGAATCCGACGTTCGCGAGGCTAAGATGACCGCGTGAACGAGCTCGAGATTGCGAATTCCCTCCATCGCCTGCCCCACTTCCGCACTCTGGATCACGATCTCCTCGAGCGGATCGCGGGGGTGTGCCGCATCCGGACCTTCCAGACCTCGGAGACCATCTTCCGGCAGGATGAGAAGTGCCGTGGCTTCTATGCGATCGAGAAGGGGCGCGTGCGACTCTTCACCTCGACCCCCTCGGGCCGGGAGCAGGTGGTGCACAGCCTGCGCGAGGGGCAGAGCTTCGCCGAGGTGGCCCTGTTCAGCCTGGGCGCCTACCCCGTGAACGCCGAGGCGATGGCCGCTCCCACGGTGTTGATCGAGATCCAGGGAGCCCCCTTCCTGCAGCTCTTCAACGCCGAGAAGGGGATCGCGGCGGCGATGGTCGGATCGCTGTGCCAGCGATTGCTGACGCTCGTGCAGCGCGTGGACGAGCTCTCCGCGACCACCGCCGGGGCCCGCCTCGCCCGCCACATCCTGCGCATGCCGTCGAGCGGCTCGCCGATCACCGTGGAGCTGTCCTCGTCGAAGAAGGAGCTCGCGAACCTCGTCTCGATCACCCCCGAGACGCTCTCCCGCCTGCTGCGCAGCTGGCGAGAGGAAGGGGTTCTCGTCAGCGAAGGGCGAAGGCTGATCCTCCACGACGTGGAGAAGCTCACGTCGATCGCCGACGGCGATTGAGGCCGCGAGGATGCTCCGCCCGCTTCGTCGCCTCCTCGCCGCGTCGAGCCTTCTTTCGTTGCTCGCCGTCGCGTGTCGCGCACCGTCCGTTCCCGTCGAGGAGTCGGCCCCCCCGAACGTCCTCCTGATCCTCGTCGACGACCTCGGCTATTCGGATCTCGGGTGCTACGGGGGAGAGATTCCCACCCCGAACGTCGACCGTCTCGGCCGGAGCGGAATCCGCTTCGCGCACTTCTACAACTCGGCCCGCTGCTGTCCGTCCCGCGCGTCCCTGCTCACGGGTCTGTATCCCCACCAGGCCGGCATCGGGTCGTTCGCCCACAGCCCCGGTCGGGAGAACGCTCCTCCTTCGTACCGCGGAACGCTCGGCGAGGACTGCGTCACGCTCGCGGAGGTCCTGAAGTCCGCGGGGTACGGCACCTACATGGTCGGGAAGTGGCACGTGGGCGTGCCTCCGGGGCCGATCGAGCGGGGCTTCGACGAGTTCTACGGATTCCTCCGGCACTACGAGGCCGACCAGTGGGATCCGAGGAAGTACGTGCGCCTCCCCGAGGGCCGCGCGCCAGAGATTCCCGCGGAGCCCGGCGAGTTCTACGCGACGGACGTCTTCGCCGACTACGCGCTGGAGTTCATGCGCCAGGGGCGGGAGAGCGGCCGACCCTGGTTCGTCTACCTCGCGCATTCGGCGCCGCACTTCCCCGTCCAGGCTCCCCCCGAGACGACGAAGGAGCTCGTCCCCACGTACCGCCGAGGATGGGACGTCCTGCGCGAGGAGCGCTTCGCGCGCATGACGGAGCTCGGCCTGGCCGAGGAGGACTGGCGGCTGACGGAGCGATCGCTCGTGCCGGTCGACGAGGTCGCGGGAGAGTACTCGGGCCGACCCAATCCCGCGTGGGGCTCGCTCGACGCGGACCGGCGGCTCGACCTGGCCCACCGCATGGCCGTGTTCGCGGCGATGGTCTCGCACGTCGACCGCGGCGTGGGACGGATCCTCGAAGACCTCGAGGCCCACGGGGAGCTCGACGACACGGTGATCGTCTTCCTGAGCGACAACGGGGCGTGCTACGAGTGGAGCCCGATCGGCTTCGACGGTCCCTCCCGCACGCGGACCCACGTGCTGCACACCGGTGAGGCGCTGGAGCGCATGGGCGGCCCCGGCACGTACCACGCCTACGGGAGCGGCTGGGCGAACCTCGGCAACACGCCGTTCCGCCTCTACAAGCACTTCACCCACGAGGGCGGCATCTCCACGCCGTGCGTCGTGCACTGGCCCGCGGGCATCGAGCGCCGCGACGCGTGGGAGCGCCAGCCGGCGCACGTCATGGACCTGATGCCCACGCTGTGCGAGATCGCCGGGGTCGCCTATCCGACCGAACGTCGAGACGTGCCCATCCTCCCCGCGGAGGGAGTCAGCCTCCTCCCCGTGCTGCGCGGAGGCGAGCTGCCCGAGCGCGACCTCGCCTTCGAGCATCAGGGCGCCCGCGCCCTGCGCCGCGGCCCCTGGAAGCTCGTCTGGGGCAAGCGCATGCCGGAGCCCGCGCGCTGGGAGCTCTACCACCTCGGCGACGATCCCTGCGAGACGACGGACGTCGCCGCCGCCCACCCCGAGCGCGTGCAGGCGATGGCCGCCGCCTGGGAGGCCTGGGCCCACCGGGTCGGCGTGAAGGGCTTCTGAGTCCCCGGCGCCTTGTGCCCGCCCCCGGTCCTGCTATTCTCCGCGGTCACCATGCCCACGCGGAGAACGGAGGACCATCGCGCCGTCGGTCGGAGCGTCCGGATCGTCGCGAACGCCCGCGAGATGACCGGGGTGGCGCTCGCCGAGGTGCTGGAAGCCGAGGCCCGAGCCATCGCCGAGCGGGGCGCCTTTCGCATCGTGCTCTCGGGCGGCTCGACGCCGGTTCCGCTCTACGAGGAGCTCGCCCGCCGGGAGGGGATGGGCATGGGCTTCGCCGGCTGGCACGTCTACTTCGGGGACGAGAGGTTCGTGCCTCGCGACCATCCCGACAGCAACTACCGGATGGCCGAGGAGGTCCTGCTCTCCCGCGCGCCCGTTCCGCGGTCGCAGATCCATCGGGTACGAACGGAGCTCGGCGAGCCGGAGGCGGTCGCCGAGGACTACGAGCGCACGCTTCGTCGCTCGATGAGCCTCGCCCCGGGCGAGCTCCCGCGCTTCGACGTCGTGATCTGCGGCATGGGCGCGGACGGACACACCGGCTCCCTCGTCCCCGGCACCGACGTCTTCTACGAGCGACGGCGGCTCGTCACGAGCACGTGGCTCGAGAAGGCGCGCACCCACCGCATCACCCTGACCGTCCCCGCCTTCAACGCCGCGCGCCTGGCCGTCTTCCTCGTCGGGGGCGCGAGCAAGGCCGAGACGGTCGCCGCGGTGCTCCAGGGTCGGGGCTCTCCGCAGCAGCTACCGGCGATGATGATCGCCCCGGAGCAGGGGCGACTCCTCTGGCTCCTCGATCGCGCCGCCGCCGCCGAGCTGTAGCGACTCAGGGCGACTCGAAGGGGCTCTCCTCGCGAACCTCGTCGGGCAGCGCCGCGCCGGGCCCCTCGACGGCGATCATCCGTCGGCAGACCTCGATCAGCCCCTCGCGGTCGATCGGCTTGGTCACGTAATCGGTGCACCCGGCTTCGAGGCACGTCTCTCGATCCCCGGCCATCGCATGCGCGGTCAAGGCGACGACGGGGACGCGATGTCCCTTGGCCCGAATCTCCCGGGTGGCATCGTAGCCGTCCATGACCGGCATCTGCATGTCCATCAGGACGAGATCGAAGGGCTCGCCCTCCTCGTGCGCCCGGAGGAACTCCTCGAGGCCGACGGCTCCGTTGTCCGCCACGACCACCTGGGCGCCGACCTTCCTGAGCATCGCGGAGAAGAGCAGTTGGTTGAACTTCACGTCCTCGACGAGGAGCACTCTGGCGTCCAGCGCTCGAGGAGTCTCCCTCTCTCGGCTCACCTGCTTCTCGTGCTCCAGCGAGCAGTCTCCAGGGGTGCATTCGACGAGACAGTCCGGAGTCACCTCCCCGACGTGGATGCGGAACGTGAAGGTGCTTCCCTTCCCGGGCTCGCTCTGCACGTCGACGTCCCCGCCGAGCATCAGGGCGAGGCGCTTGGAGATCGCGAGCCCCAGCC
>CAYRXS010000201.1:7991-12635 GCA_964428225.1 uncultured Planctomycetaceae bacterium | reverse complement strand
GGATTCGAACCTCCGACCTCTGCAACCCCATTGCAGCGCGCTAGCCAGGCTGCGCTACGCCCCGACCGGGGGGCAGAGGTTATAGGGGCGCCGGCTGCGCCCGTCAACGCCCACCGGCATTCCCCGGTTGCCGGGAGGTCCGGGAATGGGCGAGAATGACGGCATGCCGAGGCCCGCCCGCAGGCTCTGGGTGACGAGGACGTACGCCCGCCGTCGCCACCGGAGCTGGATGCTGTCGATGACCCTGGCCAGCCTGGGCTGGGGGACATGGTGGCTCGTCTTCCTGTTACGCCGGGTGGCGCCCGAGGTCTCCGTCGGCCTGGCGGTGCCCTCCGCGATCGCGACGGCCTTCGCGGTGGTGGGATTCGTCGTGGCGATCCTCACCCTTCGCGCCCGACGATCCTGGCTCCTGTTCGTTCACATCCCGCTCCTGGCGAACGCGAGCCTGTTCTTCATGCCCTGGATGGCGGCGGAGATGTGGGAGGCTCCCTGAGGGCCTTCAGTCCAGGAGACCGTTCGTCAGGCCGTCCATCTCGCCGGTGGGTTCGCGGCGCATGAGCTCGATCACCCCCTGGCGCGGATCCTTGCCCTCGAACAGCACCACGTGCACCTGCTCCGCGATGGGCATGGGGATGCCCCGCGCCTCGGCCTCGGGACCGAAGAGCGCCTTCGTCGTCCACACGCCCTCCGCCACCATCTGCATCTCCTCGAGGATCTGCTCGAGCCGCTTGCCCCGGCCGATCTCGGTGCCGACGCGGCGGTTGCGCGAGTGGGGGGAGTAGCAGGTGGTGACCAGATCGCCGATGCCCGCGAGCCCGAAGAAGGTCTCGGTGGCGGCGCCGTGCGCCTGGCCGAAACGCGCCATCTCGACGAGCCCGCGGGTCACGAGGGCCGCCTTGGCGTTGTCGCCCAACCCGAGCCCGTCCGCGATTCCCGCGGCGATGGCGATCACGTTCTTCATGGCTCCGGCGAGCTGCGTTCCGACCGGATCGCTGTGCGTGTAGACCCGGAAGGTGTCGCTGCCGAGGGCCTGCTGAACCGAGCGGGCGAGGGCGTCGTCCAGGCTGGCGGCCACCACCGTGGCGGGCAGGCCCCGGGCCACCTCCTCGGCGTGGCTCGGACCGGCGAGGGCGACCATGGACCGCTCGCCGAGCGCCTCGCGGAGGATCGTGACCGGGATGCGGAAGGTCTCGATCTCGATCCCCTTCGTGGCGCTGACGATGGGGACCTCGCCGCCGAGCGCGTCCTCGAACCGCATCGCGACGTTGCGCAGGAACTGGGTGGGCACGACGCTGAAGGCGACGTCCACATCCTGGCCCGCGGTGAAGGGATCGGCGGTGACGGTGAGCTCCGGGGGCAAGGGTACGCCGGGGAGGTAGCGACGGTTCTCGCGCTCGTTGCGGAGCTCCTCCGCCTGCTCGGAGAACGCGCTCCAGAGGGTCGTCTCGATGCCGTTGTTGCAGAGGAGGATGGCGAGGGCCGTCCCCCATCCCCCGTCTCCGATGACGAGCGCCTTGCGGATTTCCAGCTCCGGGCTCGGGTGCTTCTTGCTCACGTGGATTCTCTCGCTTCGCTCTTGCCGACCCTCGGCTCCGCACCGCGGATCATGCGACCGATGTTCGCCCGGTGGCGCACGACCACCAGGACGGTGAGGACGAGGGCGCCCAGCACGACCTCGACGCCGTAGGTCTCCTCGCCCGATCGCCACCACGCGATCAGGGGGAAGGCCGCTCCCATGACCATCGAGGACAGCCCCACGAAGCGCGTGACCGCGAGGGTCGCGATCCAGGCGAGGCCGCCGCCGAGGAAGACGACCGGATCGACGGCCGCGATCGCTCCGCAGACGGTGGCCACGCCCTTGCCGCCCTGGAAGCGGAGGTAGACGGGCCAGACGTGCCCCACGACGGCGGCGATCCCGCAAAGGACGCTGAGCGTGGCGCCCGATCCGTCTCCGGAGTCGAGCGCGGGCGCGATCCAGAGGGCGGACGCCCAGCCCTTCCCGAAGTCCAGGACGAAGGCCACGAGCGCCCAGGGCCGACCGAGGACCCGGCCCGCGTTCGTGGCCCCGATGTTTCCGCTCCCCGATGCGCGGATGTCGACCCGCTTCACGAGGAAGCCCAGCACGAGGCCGAACGGCACCGCGCCGAGCAGGTACGACAGGGCCACGGCGATCCACCCGGAGGGCGTGGCGAGGAGGGCGAGGAGCGTCATCGATTCACGGCTCGGCCCCCGGGGGCCGGATGCGCAGGGTATCTCGCGGGGGCGCCCCTGTCGCGGGGTTCGCGGGGGGAACGGGGGAGGGCCCCGACGGAAAATACGGGCTTCGTGGGCAACCGGCGGCCCCGCGGGGCGATCCCCCGGGTGGGCGGCGGGGCCGCGGGTGGGGAGACGCTCGTCCCGCTCCGGCCTTCCCCCGCCTCCCCCCCGCCGTACACTCGCACCCCCTTGGCCCAGCGCACGATCGGAATCGACACCGGCGGAACGTTCACCGACCTCTACCTCGTCGACGGCGAGACCGAGCGGTTGGCGAAGCTCCCTTCCACGCCCCGCGACGCGGCGCGCGCCGTGCTCGACGGCCTGGAGCTCTGCGGGGGCGCCACCCCCGCCGACCACGTGGTCCACGGAACCACCGTCGCCCTGAACGCCCTGCTCACGGGGGCGACGGCCCGGGTCGCCCTCGTCACCGGCGAGGGCTTCCGCGACCTGATCGAGATCGGCCGCCAGGAGCGCCCCGCCATCTACGAGCTCCACCCCTCCCGCCCCGAGCCCCTCGTCCCCCGGCGCCGCCGCTTCGAGGTCCCCCAGCGCATCTGGCCCGACCCCGACGGGCCCGGCTTCGTCACGGTCCGGGAGCCGGCCCCGGAGGATCTCGAACGCCTCGCCGCCCGACTCCGCCGGTCCGGAGCGGAGAGCATCGCGATCGGATTCCTGCACTCCTGGGCCGATCCCACCCTCGAGGCGGAGGTCGGACGAGCCCTGGAATCCCTCGACCTCCCCATCACGCTGTCCGCGCGCATCCTCCCCGAGCACCGCGAGTTCGAGCGCTTCTCCACCGCCATCGTGAACGCCGCCCTCGTCCCCCTGATGCGGGACTACCTCGGCTCCCTCGACGAGCGCATCGGCGGCGCCCGCCTCTCGATCCTGCAGTCGAACGGCGGAACCCTCGCCGCGGATCACGCCGCGCTCGAGCCCGTCCGCGTCGTCCTCTCCGGACCGGCGGGAGGAGTCGTCGGTGCGGCCCGGGCCGCGGGAGAGGCGGGACTCCAGGCGTTCGTGGCCCTCGACATGGGAGGCACGAGCACGGACGTCGCCTTCCACCGCGCCCGCGAGGCCGGCGCCGAAAGACACTCCCGACGCCGCGTCGATCCCGTGCACATCGCCGGACATCCGGTCGCCGTGCCCGCCCTCGACATCCACACGATCGGCTGCGGGGGCGGCTCGCTCGTCACCGTCGACGCGGGAGGCGTCCTCCACGTCGGACCCGAGAGCGCGGCCGCCGACCCCGGCCCGGTCTGCTACGGCGCGAGCGAGGTCCCTACCGTCACCGACGCCCACGTCCTGCTCGGCCACATCGCGGAAGGCCCCTTCCTCGCGGGCGGGCTCTCGCTGCGGACCGAGGCCGTGGCCCACGCCTTCGAGGAGCTCGCGCGCCGCCTCGGCACGAAGCCCGTGGAGGCCGCGCGCGGCGTGCTCGACGTCGCCCGGGCCGCCATGCGCCGCGCGATCGGGGTCATGACCATGCAACGAGGCCAGGACCCCGAGCGCCTGCCCCTGGTGGCCTTCGGGGGAGCGGGAGGCCTCCACGCCGCGGCCCTCGCGGAGCGCCTGCGCATGCGCTGCGCCCTCGTCCCCCGCCACCCCGGCGCTCTCTCCGCCCGGGGCATGACCGCGGCCGAGGCCGCCCGGGACCACGCCCACACGGCCCTCGCCCCCCTCGGCGACTGGCCCCGGTCCGCCCGCCGCCGGATCCTCGACCGCCTCGCCCGCGAGGGGCGGGAGGAGCTGTGCTCGAGCGGCCACCCGCGCCGCGCGATCGTCTTCGAGCACGGCCTCGACCTGCGCTACACGGGACAGTCCTTCGAGATCCAGGTTCCCGAAGGACCCGATCCCGCCGCCGCCTTCCACGCCGCCCACGAGGAGCTCTACGGCTATCGCCTCGAGGACCGGGAGATCGAGCTGGTGTGCCTGCGGACGCGGGCCCTCGCTCCCGCGGAGCCCATCGTCCCCCGCCGCGAGCGCCGACGTCCCCTCGATCCCGACTCGGTGGTCGGCGAGCGGATCGCCTGGTTCGACGGCCGCCGCCGGCGCTCGCCGGTGATCGACCGCGAGCGACTCCTCCCCGGCCACGCCTTCGAGGGACCCGCCCTGATCGAGGAGTACTCGGGGACCACGATCGTCCCCCCCGGCTGGAAGGTCCTCGTGACCGGCGGCGCGCACCTGCGGCTCGAGCCGCCCCGCTAGAGGAGGCCGCGCCATGCCCGAATACTCGACTCCCGGCGTGTACGTCGAGGAGACCCCGCGCGAGGGCCCCATCCAGGGGCTGCCGACCGACGTCGTCGGCTTCTTCGGAGCGACGGTACGCGGACCGATCCACCGGCCCGTGCCCCTCGACGGCCACGCCCGGTTCGCGCGGGTCTTCGGAGG
>CAYRXS010000201.1:0-7981 GCA_964428225.1 uncultured Planctomycetaceae bacterium | reverse complement strand
CCTCCCCGTGGCCGCCTCGGGAGCGGGAATGCATCTGGCCCGCGCGGTCGAGGGCTTCTACCGCAACGGCGGTCGGCGCTGCTGGGTGGTGCGGGTGACCTCCCCCACGGGGACGAGCTCGGACATCTCGCTCGCCGATCTCGTCGGCACGCCCGGCGCGGAGCCGGAGCGCGCGCGGGGCCTGGCCGCGCTCGAGGCGATCCCCGAGATCTCCCTCGTCGCCTGCCCCGACGAGCACCTCTACCCCGAGGGCGACGTCGCCCGGGCGATGGTCGAACACTGCGAACGGCTGCGGTATCGCTTCGCGATCCTCTCCGCGCCCGAGGCGCCGCCCGCTACCGACGATCACCGACCGCCCGTCGCCTCGCGCCACGCGGCCTACTACGACCCGTGGCTCGTCGTGGAGGACACGCGTCGGGGCGGGGAGATCGCCGTACCTCCGTGCGGACACGTCGCGGGGATCTACGCGCGGATCGACCTCGCGCGCGGCGTCCACAAGGCCCCCACCAACGAGGACGTCCGGGGAATCCGCCGGCTCCGGCGGGCGATCACCGAGGCGGAGCAGGCGATCCTCGCGCCCCGCGGCGTCGACGTCCTCCGCTCGTTCCCCGGCCGCGGAATCCTCGTCTGGGGCGCGCGCACGACGAGCGACGACTCCGAGTGGCGGTACGTCTCCGTACGCCGGCTCCTCGTCCACCTCGAGCGCTCCATCGACGAGGGCACGCAGTGGGTGGTCTTCGAGCCGAACGAGCCGGCTCTCTGGGACCGAGTACGCCGGGCCGTTGAGTCCTTCCTCTTCGAGCAGTGGCGCGACGGGGCGCTGGCGGGCAGCACCGTCGACGAGGCGTACTTCGTGCGGTGCGATCGCTCGACGATGACGCAGAACGACCTCGACGAAGGACGCCTGATCGTCGAGATCGGCGTCGCCCCCGTTCGACCCGCCGAGTTCGTGATCTTCCGGATCGGCCAGAAGACCGGTGAGTAGGGGGCTGCCCGGGACGGAGTGCCCCACCGCGGTCGAGGACCGCGGCGCGGATTGGGCTGGATCGCCGACCCGCGCTCGGGCAACCTGAGAGGACGCCTCGACGGCGCGGTCGATTCCTCGGCTCGCCACACCCCCGGATCCACACTCCCATGCACGAACTCGCCCTGGCCGAGGCCGTCGTCGGCGCGACCCTCGACGTCGCCGAGAAGGAGGGACTCACCCGCGTCACGAAGCTCGTGGTGCAGATCGGCGAGCTGCAGACGATCGAGGAGGAGATCTTCGAGTTCGCCCTCGGCGAGGTCATGCCCGCGGCCGAGCCGAGGCTGGCCTCGATGCGGATCACGCTCGAGACGGTTCCCGCGCGCTTTCGCTGCCGGCCGTGCGAGCGGGAGTTCACGATCGCCGAGTCCGGGGGCCCGAGGAACGAGGACGAGTCGGAGGCGATCCACTTCGTTCCCGAGCTGGCCCACGCCTACCTGCGCTGCCCGCGCTGCAACAGCCCCGACTTCGAGACGATCGAGGGCCGCGGCGTGACCATCGCGTCGGTCGAGGGGGAGCGGTGACATGGATCCTCGTCGCTCGATCATCGAGAAGCGGCTCGCCGGAGTAGCCAGAATCATCGCGGTGACCGGAGGCAAGGGAGGCGTCGGCAAGAGCGCGGTGGCCTCGACCCTCGCCCTCTCGCTGGCCCGGAGCGGCAAGGCGACCGGTCTCTTCGATCTCGACCTCACCTCCCCCACCGACCACGTCTTCCTGGGCGCCGGCGATCTCTACCCGACGGAGGAGCTCGGCGTCGAGCCCCCGGTGCTCGAGGGCATCCGGTTCATGTCGCTGACGTGGTTCTCGCAGGACCGCCCCGCCCCGCTGCGCGGCGAGAGCGTGACGAACGCGCTGCTCGAGCTCCTCGCCGTCACCCGCTGGGGCGCGCTGGACGCGCTCGTCATCGACATGCCCCCGGGGCTGGGGGACACCATGCTCGACGCGGTGCATCTGCTGCCGCGCGCCGACTACCTGGTCGTCGCGGGCAGCTCGAAGATGGTGCGCGAGACAGTGCGGCGAAACCTGCGCCTCCTCGCGGAGCTCGGCGTCCCCATCGCGGGGATGGTCGAGAACATGAGGCGGGCGGATTCCCCGGTGGTCGGCGAGCTGGCCGGGGAATTCGACGTGCCGCTCCTCGGCGCCCTCCCCTGGGACGAAACGCTCGAGGAGGCGATCGGCGACGTGGCTCGCCTCGAGACGACGCCCTTCGCAGCGGCGGTCGGCGCGCTGCGGGACGAGCTGTTCCGCTGATCGCTCAGCAGATCCGGGGGAGCTGCTCCCCGCTGAGCATGTCGACGATCCGCGAGCCGCCGATGCTGTTCTCGAGGACCACCCTTCCCGGGTGCTCCTCGACGAGCTCCCCGATGACCGCCGCGTCGGCGCCGCGCGGATGGTCGCGCATCGCGGCCAGGACCCCGTCGGCCGCCTCGGGGGCGACGATGACGAGGCACTTGCCCTCGTTCGCGACGTAGAGGGGATCGAGGCCGAGCATCTCGCAGGCGCCCCGCACGTCCTCCCGCACGGGAATGGCCGCCTCGCGCAACCGGATCCCGACCCTGGCCTGGGCGGCGATCTCGTTCAGCGTGCTGGCCACGCCGCCGCGCGTGGGATCGCGCAGGACGTGGATCTGCTTCCCCGCGATCTCGAGCACGCCGCCGACGAGGCGGTTCAGGGGTGCGGAGTCGCTCACGAGCTCGGTCTGGAACTCCAGCCCCTCCCGCACGGAGAGGATGGCCACGCCGTGGTCGGCGACGGTGCCGCTGACGATCACCGTGTCCCCGGGCGCGGCGCGACGCGGCGAGACGTCCACCCCCGCGGGCACGATCCCGATCCCCGCGGTGTTGACGAACAGGCCGTCGCCCTTGCCGCGGTCGACGACCTTGGTGTCGCCGGTGACGATCGGGACTCCCGCTTCCGCGGCGGCCTGCTTCATCGAGGCCGTGATCCGCCGGAGGTCCTCCATCGGGAGCCCCTCCTCGAGGATGAAGCCCGCCGACAGCCCGAGGGGACGCGCTCCGCACATGGCGAGGTCGTTCACCGTGCCGTGGACCGCGAGCGAACCGATGTCGCCCCCGGGAAAGAAGAGCGGCTGGACGACGTACGAGTCGGTGGAGAAGGCGATCCGCGCGCCGCCGACGTCGAGCAACGCCCCGTCGTGCAGGTCGCGGAGCGCGGGGTTGTCGAACTCCGCCAGGAAGAGCCGCTCGATCAACTGCTGGGTCAAACGGCCGCCGCCCCCGTGCGCGAGCATGACCGACGCGTGGTCGCCGATGGGTTTCGGACAGACGGGTCCCGCCGACGGATCGGCCGCTTCGTCAGAGCTCATGGCTCCTCCCGAAACGGTGGTAGGCGGCGCACGCGCCCTCCGCGGAGACCATCGGCGCCCCGAGCGGGTGCTCGGGAGTGCAGCCCTCGCCGAAGGCCTCGCAGGCCGAGGGCTTCTTCAGACCCTGCAGGATCTCGCCCGCGATGCAGAGCGGGGACTCCCGGACGGAGATCTCCTCGAGCCCGAAGCGGATCTCCGCGTCGAAGCGGGAGTACGCCGGGCGGAGCGCGTAGCCGCTCCGCGGAATGCGGCCGATGCCGCGCCACTGGCGATCGCAGACGTCAAACACCTGCTCCAGGATCCGCTGGGCGGGGACGTTCCCCTCCCGACGAACCGAGCGGCGGTACTGGTTCTCGACGCCATACCGACCCTCCTCGAGGGCGGAGAGCACCATGTGCAATCCCTGGAGCAGGTCGAGGGGCTCGAAGCCCGTGACGACGATCGGAACGCGGTACTTCTCGGCGATGGGCTCGTACTCCTCGAAGCCCATCACCGTGCACACGTGACCGGCGGCGAGGAATCCCTCGACGCGGTTCGTCGGCGAACCGAGCACCGCCTCCATCGCGGGCGGAACGAGCACGTGCGAGCAAAGGATCGAGAAGTTGTCGAGGCCGAGCTGCTCGGCCTGCCACACCGCCATCGCGTTCGCGGGCGCGGTGGTCTCGAAGCCGACCGCGAAGAACACCACCTGCCGGTCGGGATTCGCTCGCGCGAGCTTCACGGCGTCCAGCGGCGAGTAGACGATCCGCACGTCCCCGCCCTTCGCCTTGGCCCCGAAGAGATCCGTGTCCGAACCGGGCACCCGCAGCATGTCCCCGAACGAGGTGAGGATCACCTCCGGGCGCGCGGCGAGGGCGATCGCCTTGTCGATCAGCTCGAGCGGCGTCACGCAGACGGGACACCCCGGACCGTGGACGATGGTCACCTCGTCCGGCACCAGGCGGTCGATGCCGGTCTTGATCAGCGTGTGGGTCTGGCCCCCGCAGACTTCCATGATCGTGTGGGGCGAGGTGACCGTCCGGCGGATCGCCGCGAGGAAACGGGCGGCCTCCTCCTGGCCGCGGTACTCGTCGACGTACTTCAACCCGCGTCCTCGGCCAGGCTCTCCATCTCCTGGAGCAGAACGAAGACCTGCCGGGCCTCCTCCTCGTCGATCTTGGACAACGCGAAGCCGACGTGGACGATCACGTAGTCCCCGACCTCGACGTCGGGGACGTAGGCGAAGCAGACCTCCGTCCTCGTGCCGCCGAAGCTGACGGTTCCCGTGAGCACGCCGAGCTCGTTCGTCTCGACGCTCTCGATCCTTCCCGGCACGCCGAGGCACATCGTCAGACCTCCTGCTGGATTCCGGGACGCCGCTCGAGCCCCGCAGTCGACTCCCGCAGGCTCGCCGCGGCCACCGCGACCTGTCCCAGGCTGAGCCCGCCGTCATTGGGGGGAACGTGGGAGTGGAGCAGCACCTTGAACCCCTCGCCCCGCAGCCGCATCACGGTGCGGTCGACCAGGAGCCGGTTCTGGAAGCACCCTCCCGTGAGGGCCACGACCTTCTCGCCCGCGGCGTGAGCCACGGCGACGATCGCCTCGACCATCGTTCCGTGGAAGCGCGCGGCGACGGTGGGCACCTTGACGTCCCGCCGCCACTCGCAGATCAGGGCGTCGAGCGCGGGCCGCCAGTCCAGGTGCAACGGCCCGTCCCCGTCGGGGGTGACGAGCTCGACGGGGTACGCGCTCTCGATGCCGAGCGCGGCCGTGAACTCGAGGCGGGACGCGGCCTGCCCTTCGTAGGTCGACTGCTGGCACAGGCCGAGGATGGAGGAAACCCCGTCGAAGATCCGCCCCGCGCTGCTCGTGAGCGGGCTGTTCACCCCGCGGGCGAGGATCGCGGCCAGGAGCCGGCGCTCGTCGTCCCGGAAGGCCCGCACCGTGGCGATTTCCGTGCGGTCGAGGGCCGCCTCGCCGTAGAGCTCCCAGAGCAGGGCCAGGGCCGAGCGTCGCGGCTCCCGCACCGCCGCGTCTCCTCCCGGCAGGGGGAAGGGCCGGAACGAGGCGATCCGGCGGAAGGAGGCGGCGGTTCCCACGAGGAACTCGCCTCCCCAGATCGTGCCGTCCGATCCGTAGCCGGTGCCGTCCCACACGATCCCGAGGGCCGATCCGGTGTGCTCGTTCTCGGCGAGGCACGCGGCGAGGTGAGCGTGGTGGTGCTGCACGGGGATCAGGGGCAGGCCCGCGAGCCGACGCGTCGCGTCCGCGAGGGGCTCGCGGTCGTCGTCGCCGAGGGTGCGGGCCCAGCGCGTCGTCACGTAGTCCGGATGGAGGTCGTGCGCGATGGCGACGGGCTCCGCCTCGTACAGCCGCAGGAAGTCCTCGATCACCGCCTCGAACGCGGCGAGCGACTGCGGCGTCTCCATGTCTCCGAGGTGCTGGCTGACGAACACCTGGCGTCCGATCCCGAGCGAGACCGTGTTCTTGAGGTGCCCCCCCACCGCGAGGATCGGCGGCATCTCCGCCGCGAGCGAAACGGGCCGCGGCGCGTGGCCCCGCGCCCGCCGCAGGAGCTGCGGCTTGCCGTAGACCATCCACGCGACGCTGTCGTCCACGTGCCGCGCGATCGGGCGGTCGTGCACCAAAAAACCGTCCGCGAGGTCGCCGAGCCTCTCCACGGCCTCGCTCTCGTCGGTGCAGATCGGCTCCTCGCTCAGGTTGCCGCTGGTGGCGACGATCGGGAAACCCGTCGCCTCGAGCAGGAGGTGGTGGAGCGGAGAGTACGGCAGCATGATCCCCAGGCACGGGTTGCCGGGGGCGACCTTCTCGTGGACCGGTGCGTCGATACGGCGAGGCAGGAGCAGGATCGGAGCCTCGGGCGAGGCGAGCACCTCGCGCTCGCGCTTACCGAGCCGGCAGACGGTGCCGGCCTGCTTCAGGTCCCGGACCATGAGCGCGAACGGCTTCTCGCGACGCGGCTTGCCGTCGCGGAGCCGGCCGACCGCCTTTCCGTTGCGGGCGTCGACCGCGAGGTGGAAGCCCCCGAGCCCCTTGACGGCGACTATCTCTCCTCGCTCCAGGGCCTCCGCTGCGACGCGCAGGGCATCCTCGCCCTCGGCGCGCACCTCTCCGTCCGGCCCCCACCACGCGAGCCGGGGACCGCACTCGGGGCACGCGTTGGGCTGGGCGTGGAAGCGGCGATCCGAGGGGGACTCGTACTCCGCCCGGCACGCGTCGCACATGGAGAATCCCTCCATGGTCGTGCGCGCGCGGTCGTAGGGGAGCGAGCGGACGATCGAGAAGCGCGGCCCGCAGAGCGTGCAGTTCGTGAAGGGGTACCCGTGCCGCCGATCGCCCGGGTCGAGGACTTCCTCCAGGCACGCGGGGCAGGTCGCGATCTCGGGGAGGATCTGCACCGACGGGCGGCCGCGGTCGTCGCTCTCGCGGATCTCGAAGCCCCGGTGGCCCGTCGGATCGGGCCAGGCGACGGCGGTCGACTCGACGGTCGCGGCGGCGGGCTTGTCGTGATCGAGGCGCTCGAGGAAGCTCTCGAGATCGGAGCGCGGGCCTTCCACCTCGACGGTCAAGCCGTGTTTGTCGTTGACGACCCAGCCGTCGAGGGAGAGCTCCTCGGCGAGGCGGAAGACGAAGGGCCGGAAGCCGACACCCTGCACGGCTCCGCGTACCTCGAGCCGGAGGCCGCAACGCTCCGCCCTTGCTTCAGGCATGCGACGACACCATCATCATCTCGATCGCTTCAGCGCAGCCGTCGGTCTCTCGACCGCGAATCCGGAGGGGATTCCACCCGATTTCTAACGAATCGGGTCGGTTTTTCCGACATCGAGCACGAGCCCCGGCGGACAGAAGCCGGAACCGTCCGGTCCGAGCCGAGGCTCCCCCCCGCTCCGCGGGATGCTTTCACCGAGGTGACCCGATTCCCTCCGACGCCGTTTCATCCCTGATCGCCCTGGCCGCCGCGACCGGCTTCCTGCACACCCTGGCCGGGCCGGACCACTACCTGCCCTTCGTGGTCCTCTCGCGGTCCCGCTCCTGGTCTGGGACCCGAACCGCCCTGATCACCGTCCTGTGCGGTCTCGGTCACGTTTTGGGCTCCGTGCTCCTGGGAGCCGTCGGCCTCCTGATCGGCGCCGCGATCTTCCGGCTCGAGGCGGTCGAGTCGGCCCGGGGGGACCTGGCCGCCTGGTTGATGATCGCCTTCGGGCTGGTCTATGCCGTCTGGGGCTGGCGCCGCAACGCCCGCGGCGAGCGGCACGAGCACCGCCACCTTCACGCCGACGGAAAGCTCCACTGCCACCCCCACGACCACCGCACCGACCACGTCCACGTTCACGAGCACCGCGAGGGCGCCTCGGTCACGCCCTGGATCCTCTTCACCATCTTCGTCTTCGGTCCTTGCGAGGTCCTGATCCCCCAGCTCATGTACCCGGCGGCGACGGGGGATCCGATGACGCTGGTCCTGGTGGTCGCGGTCTTCGGCCTGACCACGATCGCCACGATGCTCGGCATGGTGCTCGTCTTGACCTTCGGCCTCCGCCGCCTCCGCTTCACGTGGCTCCAGCGTCACACCCACGAAGTCGCGGGCGCCACGGTCGCGGCCTGCGGGACGATGATCCTCGTCGGGCTCTAGC
>CAYRXS010000200.1:0-12652 GCA_964428225.1 uncultured Planctomycetaceae bacterium | reverse complement strand
GGAATCGGGAAGCTCGACACGCTCAGCCCCACCCCCAAGAGGGCGAAACTCTAGCTTAGCGGTCTTCTTCTTTTCGCCTGGGAGATAGCTACTTCTAGGCGCGCTCGACCTCCCACAGCTCCGCGCCGAAGTGGTCCCAGGGCAGCCGTCCCTCGTCGCAGTCGTCGCCGACCGAGAACTGCACGTCGACGAGGTAGACGATCGTGGAGGGTCGCGTCGGCAGCAGGTTCCGCGCGCCGTGGGCCACCCCGGGAGGAATGCGGACGAGGCGCGAGTTGCCGTCGCCGAGGACGAGGCGGCGGATCTCTCCTTCCGTCGGCGATCCCTTCCGCACGTCGGCGAGGCAGAGCAGGATCTTGTCCGAGGGGGGCACGTACCAGACGTCCGTCTGGCGCCGGTGAAGGTGGAAGGCCTTGATCGCCAGCGGATCCAGCGTGCTGTAGTTGAGCTGCCGGGCCTCGAATCCCTCGAGCCCCTGCACGGCTCCGCCGTCGAGCCGCGTCAGCTCCGTCATCGACCCTCCGTCGTCGTTGAAGCGACGCAAGGGGACGATCTCCACGCCGTCGATCATCGGCGTCGCGGTGTAGTCCTGGATGGCGTGGCGGGCCTCGGCGTCGGCATTGAACTCGGTCATCGCTCCGCGAACCTCTCTCGAAGGGGGGATGGGGGCCGCAAGGATATCACGAGAGGGCGAGCACCCGGCAGTGGCGCACCGGGTCTCCGACGATCGCCGACAATCTCGCCGTTTCGGGCACCTCGAGCCGCCAGCCACGGACCTCGCAGGCCTCCCGCACGAAGCCCAGCTCCTCGTCGGTCGTGGTGAAGAGCGCGGGTGGCCGGAGCCGCTCGACGATGCTCCGCACGAGCTCCCGGGCCCGCCCCGCCTCCAGATCCGGGTCCCCGCGCCCCGTGGCGTCCTCTCCGCGGCGCTCGTAAAGCCGGTCGTGCAGGGCGGGGAAGTGGCCGGGGTCGGTGAGCACGCTCGTCAACCAGGCGTGGTCGAAGGTGCCCTCGACGACCTCGAGGCCGTTCGCCCGGATGCGGGGCAGCGCCTCCCCCACCGTCCCCTCGACCGCGGCGAGGGCGCGATTGATCTCGTCGGGCTCCGGTCCCGGGAGATTGTGCAAGAGCACCTCTCGTCGCGGGACGACGGCCTCGAAGAGCGCGGGGGCGAGCTCGGCGAGGGCCGCGCCCACGTACAGACTCCGCCCCTCCGACGAGACGGGCAGGGTCTCGAGGGCCCGGGCCAGCTCTGCCGCGAGGCTCAGCCCCGCCTCGCGCTGCGCCGCCACCTGCGCGGGGGGGAAGAACTCCTCCCCTCCCTCGTGGCAGTAGAGCTCGCCGAGCCGGGGCCAGTCCAGCTCCCGGTCGAACTCCACGAGGACCGCGGCGAAGCGCTCCGTGCGTTCGGAAATCGTGCTCATCGAGGATCCGCGGGGGTCGAGCGTAGAACACGCCGCGACGCGGTGCCAGACGGCGGCCGTCGCCTTAGACTGCGCGCCATGGCCACCCACGACGCAAACCGCCCGTTCCCGTGCTCCGGCCCCGGCGCTCCGGGCGAAGAGCTCGTCACCCGCCCGGTCACGGACCTCGAGACGCTCGACGGCCTCCTCGAGGACTGCCTGCCCGCCTTCGGAGGCGCGGGGCTGCGCCGCCTCTGGCTGCTGCTCGACGAGGCGATCGGGCGCGGCGTGCCCATGTCGCTCGCGATCGCGGGACCGGCGACGCTGTCGGGGCAGTCGATCACCTGGCTGAATCCGCTGCTCGATACCGGCTGGTTCCTGCTCGTCTCGACGACCGATGCGGTCTGCTACCACGACGGCCACCGCGCCCTCGACCGGGCGGGAGAGCACCCCTTCTTCCACGTCGACATCCACGGCAACGACGGAGCGCTGCGCGACGATCGGACGATCCGCGTGACGGACGTCGGCTTCAACGAGGACGTACTGCTCGAGCAGGACCGCTTCCTGCGCGCCGTCCTGCGCACCGACGAGCTCCAGCGCCGCATGAGCGGCACGGAGCTCCGCAACCTCCTGGGCCGGGTCTTCGCGGAGCAGGAGGAGCGCAACGGCGTCCCCGAGGGCCTGCTCGCCCTCTGCCACCGCAAGGCGATCCCCGTCTTCGTGGGCGCCCCCGGCGACGGCTCGATCTTCCTGAACTCGCTGCGCCTGTGGGCGATGCGCGAGGCCTTCGGGGACGAGCACCGCTTCGAGCTCGACCTGCACCGCGAGGTCTTCGAGAGCTGCGCCTTCCACCGCTGGGGCGTCGAGCGCAGCGAGGCGAAGGCCATCGGCACGCTGATCCTCGGCGGCGGCGTCCCGAAGAACTTCAACCTGCAGCCCGAGCCCATGCTGAGCCTGATCTTCGGATTCGACGACGTCCCGGGCTACCTCTACGACATCCAGATCACGACCGCCCCCGTCACCGACGGCTCGCTCTCCTCCTGCCCCCCCGCCGAGGCGGTCACCTGGGGCAAGGTGGACAAGGACGCGTACCGCTCCACGTGCGTCAGCGTGCAGGCGGACTACACGATGCTGATGCCCTTCCTCGTCAAGGCGCTCCTCGAGAAGCGCGCGCGCCTCGAGCGGTGGAGCGAGCGCATGGGTCGCGACGAGCTCGTCGCGAAGCACCCCGAGGCGGCCGGCTACCTGCGCGACGGCGAGGGGTATCGCCTGATGGACCGTCGCGACGAGCTCGTGCAACGCCTGCTCGACGAGCTCCGCAAGCGGGAGGCGGAGCTGCGGGCGGATCCGTAGGGCGGGGGAGATCGGGAGAGGAATCTCCCGGTTTACTTGAGCCTCAGCTTCACCTTCCGCGTCGTCTGCCCCACCCGCACGGTGACCGACCTCTTCGCGTGATGGCCCTCGGCCGTCGTCCCGACGACCTCGTACCGCCCGGGCGGCACGGGGCCCACCTTGCACACCCGGGACGAGAAGCCCTCGGTGATCAGGCTCTCCAGATCGGCGGCCGCGAGCCTCCCCCCGAGCTGCCGACCGGACTCGTCGAGCACGTACACGGTCGCCCGGACCGGCTCTCCGTCCACGAGCGAGGAGATCTCCAGCACCGCTCCCGCCACCAGCACCAGGTCGAGCTCCGCCGCTCCGCCCTCCGCGATCGTCACCGGTCCGTGATCCGCGCAGGTCAGCTCGCCCTTCTGCGCGGCGACCGTGACGCGGCCCGGGGCGAGATCGCGATAGGTGTACCGTCCCGCGGCGTCCGTCATGCAGCGGGAGATGCCGGAGATCCACCGTCCGTTCGCGCTCCGCACGAAGATCGTCGCGCCGGCTACCGGCTTGCCGGCGTCGTCGCGCACGACCCCCGTCAGGTCTCCGCCACCACTCAGGTGGATGTCGACGTCGGTGATTACCCGGCCCTCCTCGACCTCGATGCCGGAGACGACCGTCGCCCCGTAGGGGGAGGACTCCGCGCCGAGGAAGAAGGGACCGGAAGGCCCGACGTGGATGGCATACGAGCCCGGGGCGAGGGAATCGAAGAGATAGGAGCCGTCCGTCTCGGTGCGTTGGACCCGTGACTCGTCCAGGTCCCCCATCCCGAGGATGCCGTCCTCCTGGTCGATGCGCAGGGAGATTCCCGCCGCGGGCGACCCGTCCGGACCGAAGACGTGACCGGTGACGGCCGCGGTCGGCAGGGCGAGATCCTGGCGGTGCTCGGCCACCTCGGGAACGTCCACGTAGAAGGGAATCCCCGGGCCGTCGGCCCCTTCCCGGCCGACGTAGAGGACGTAGGCGCCGGGGCGGTCCACGGTCAGCTCGTAGTCGCCCTGCTCGTCGATCGCGGCGATCTTCATCCCCTCCATCAGGGCTCCCCCCTCGGCCACGGCGAAGACCTGTCCGTCGACTACCGGCTCGCGGGCGGCGGTGACCCGGCCGTGGACGCGAACCGGCTCCTTCGGCTCGCTCCCCAGGATCACGTGGACCTCCTCGCCGTCCGCGACCACGACGGTCTCCATCTTGATCTGGCTCATGAGCTCGATCATCCTCACTTGGTCCGCGCCGCTCGACTCTGCGGCGGACATCATCTCCTCCTCGCTGGGCATCGCGCTGACGGTGACCTTGCCGGGGGTGACGTGGTCGAACGCGAAGTGGCCGCTCGCGTCCGTCGTCGAGCTCTCCCCCCCGAAGCCCATCGCCATCGCCCCCGGACCGCACACCACGTTCTGGCCGACCACCGGGTGCCCGTCGTCGTCGAGGACCTCGCCGGTGATGCGTCCCCCCACGCGCAGGCGCAGGACGACCTCGGCGAGCCGGGCGCCCGGCTCGGCCTCGACGGGCGTGGCCTCGCTCGTCGCCCAGTCCTCGTGGCTCGCCACGAGCGCGAGCCCGACGGGATCCACGTCGTCGATCGTGAACCGCCCGCTCGCGTCGGTCTCGGAGCCCGCTCCCGGGAAGCCGTAGGCGAACGCAGGAACGTCGCCGCTGCTCGGGACCACCTTGGCCCCGGAGACGGGCGAGCCGGAGGGGTCGACGACGACGCCGGAGACGGAGGCCGTGCGGGTCAGGGTGATCACCACCGGATCGCCCGCGAAGGGGATGGTCACGACCACCGGATCATCCATCTCCGTGAATCCCGGCGCCCGGGCGGTCACGCCCCAGTCGCCCTCGTAGAGACCGCTCATGAAGAAGGTCCCGTCCGCCGTATCGAAGTCGTCGTTCTCCTCGTCGGGGGACCAGCCGGTGGGGCTCCGGGGCTCCGGCTGCGCCTCGATCTCGAAGACCGGCACCGGCGCCCCCGTGTCGTCCACCACCCGGCCGGGGAACCCGAGGGGCTCCGCGAGCACGACGCGGAGATCGAGCGTGTCGGGTCCGACGTCGCGCACGATGCCGCGCCAGGGGGAATCGCCCGAGCTCTCCAGGGCGTCCCACAGAGCCAGGGGAAGCCCGTCCATCGTGTCCACCACGGGCGGCTGCAGGTCGTCGAGGCCGGCCTCCTCGCCGGCGTCCCCCTCCTCCCTCGTCGGCGGATTGCAGGAGGCCTTGATCTCGAACGGGCCGTCCTGCAGCCCGCTGACCTCGAAGCGACCGTCCTCGTCCGCCCTCGCGCTCCCGACGGTGTCCTTCCACCGCATGCGCCCCGCGTCCTCCATCGCGGTGATCGACACCCGGGCCTTTCCGGCCGGCGATCCGTCCGGCCAGACGACGATCCCGCCCAGGCGGTGGCCCCGCCCGAGCACGATGTCGGGCGCGGTCACCGTTCCCACGTCGCCGACCACGACCGACGTCGGCTCCGAATCCAGCCAGCCTTCGGCGCTCGCCGCGAGCTGCACCTCGCCGGCGGCCAGGCCATGCAGGGTGTAGCGCCCCTGATCGTCGGAGTAGTCCGAGACCCCGTCGTGTCTCGTGAAGCGCGAGGTCGGCGCCGTGCTGGCCGAGACGTGCGCGTGCTCGATCGAAGCTCGCCCCTCCCCGAGAACGCGCCCGCTCACCGAGGCGCCCGGCGGCACCTCGATCTCGAGGACGCGGTGCTCGCCGGGGACGAGGTCGATTTCGCCCTCCGCCGCGTCGAGGAGCCCGTCGATGTCCGCGTACAGCGAGTACAGCCGGCTCGTGTCCAGCCCGCGGTACTCGAAGGTCAGGTCGGCCGACACCTCGGCCCGCTCACCGCCGCGCATGCCCATCCAGGAGGCGAACGGATTGCCGTCGTCGTCATCGCGCTCGCCGTCGCGGGGTTGGCCCTCGATCAGGACGTTGAAGGCGTCCGCGGTGATCGCGCGCTCTGCGGCCTCGGGCGGCAGGTGGAAGCGGCCGGTGAGTCGGGCGCCCAGCTCGGGCTCCACGACGAGCGGGCCACCGTCCCGGGAGATCAGGCGCTCCTCGACACCGAGGAACAGGTACTGCCCGCTCAATTGCAGCCAGACCGTCTCCGCCCGCGGAGGAATAGGGAGGCGCAGCTCGTGGGAGTCCGGAACGTTCCGCAGGGCCCAGTGAAATCCTCCCCCCGAGAAACGCGCCCTCGACTCGCGATCGCCGTCGAGGATCTCCCGGGTGATCCAGGGGAGCATGTTCTCCTCGAAGCCCGCCGACGGGGTCGGGTACACCGCGAACAGCCGCAGCGTGGGATCGGGCTCGGCCCCCGCGGGCATGCGCAGGATCACGTCGAGGCCATCCGCCCCCTCGACCTCGAAGCTCCGGTCCTCCTCCCGCGCCCCCGTGACGGCCACCTCGTGCCGCTCCTCTTCGACCACCTCGTCTCCGCCCGTCTCGGCGGCCGGGAGGCTCACGTCCTCGAGCCCGTCCGGCTCCGGCACGACGGGAACGGCGCGGTCCGCGGTCGAGTCGATCGCGGGGATCGGTTCCTCCTCCTCGGGAGAGAGGACGAGCCACAGGAGGACGCCCAGGGCGACGACGAGGAGGACGAGGAGGGGGGCCTGCTTCTTCATGGCCGGATTCTACGAGGTCGCCGCGGATCGATTCGCGAATCCTCGCGCCCCGGGGTTCGGAATCCCCGAGAGGCGCGCCGCGGCCCTAGCGGGGACGCATCTTCACCTTGCGCGTCGTCTGACCCGCGCGGACGCGCACGGATCTCTCGGCCTTCTTCCCGTCGGCGGTCGTGACGATCACCCGGTACTCCCCCGGAGGTAGGGGACCGACCGAGAGCACCTTGGTCGAGAATCCCTCGGTGAACATGGCCTCCAGGTCGGCAGCGGAGTAGGTGCTCTCGATCCGTCGACCGCCCGCGTCGAGCACGCGGACCCGCGCCCGGACCGGCTCGTCGTCGACGAGGGTGGTGATCTCGAGCATCGCACCCTCGGCGAGCTCGAGGTCGAGCGACGTCTCCCCCCCCTCGGTGATCGTCACCGGTCCGTGATCCTCGCACGTCAGCTCGTCCTTCCGCGCGCAGACCGTCACGCCGCCGGGGGCGATGCCGGGATAGCGGTAGCGACCCACGGCGTCGGTGAGGCAGCGGGAGACGTTCGTGATCAGTCGGCCTCCGCCGTCGCGGACGAAGATCGCGGCGCCGGCGACCGGCTGGTCCGCGGCGTCGCGCACGACGCCGGTCAGCTCGCCCGCGCCGACCAGGCGGATCTCGACGCCGGTCACCGCCTCGTCCTTCCCCACCCGGATTCCGGGGACGACCACCGCGCCGTAGGAGGTGTCCGCGCGTTTCTCGAAGTCGTACCCCGCCCCCACGTAGACCGAGTACGTTCCCGGGACGAGCGTGCCGAACGAGAAGCTGCCGTCGAGGTCCGAGATCGCGCTCCGCGGATCGTCAAGGTCCTGCAGGCCGAAGAGCGTGTACTCCTCGGCGACGCGCAGCTCGATCCCCTCCGCCGGAGCGCCGTCGCGGCCGATCACGCGGCCCGCGATGCTCCCCAGAGGCAGGGCGAGGTCCACGCGGAGCTCGGTCCCCGCGGGGACGTCGACGGGGAACGGAGTGCCCGGTCCGCCCTCGAGCCCCTCGCGGCTGACGTTGAGCACGTACTCTCCGGGACGATCGACGGTCACCTCGTAGTTGCCCTGCGCGTCGATGCGACCGAGCTTCAGCCCATCGATCAGGGACCCTCCCTCCTTGAAGGCGAGCACGGCGCCCTCGGTCAGCGGCCCGCCCCCCTCGGTGACCCGGCCGAAGATCCGCACCGGCGCCTTCTGCTCCTTGCCGAGGATCACGTGGACCTCCTCGCCGTCCGCGACCTCGACGGTCTCCATCTTGAACCGGCCGAGCATGTCCATCGCGGCCTGCTCGATCTCCTCCTCGGTCTGCGTCTCGAAGTCGGGCTCGGCGGCCATCAGCTCCCCGGGGGAAGGCATGGCCATGACCGTGACCTTTCCCGGCGTCACGTGCTCGAACGCGAAGCGGCCGTCGCCGTCCGTGAGCACCATGTGCTCGGTTTCGCCCATGCCCAGCATGCCGATTCCGCACGTGACGGCCCGGCCCGCGACGGGATCCCCCTCGGCGTCGTACACCTCGCCCGTGATGCGCGCCCCGACTCGCAGGCGCAGGACGATGTCGGCGAGGGGCTGCCCCGGCTCGGCCAGGACCGCCACCGGCTCGCTGTCCGCCCAGTCGTCGTGTCTCGCGACGAGCGCGAGCCCGATCGGCTGCACGTCGTCCGCATCGAACCGGCCGTCCTCGCCGGTCGTGGCGATCTCCGTTCCGTCCCAGATGTCTTCCGGCGGCCCCTCCCCCGTCGCGATGACGCTCGCCTCCGCCACGGGGACGCCCGCGGGATCGAGGACGACCCCCGAGATACCGGCCAGGCGTCGCAACGTGATCACGATCGGATCGCCCTCGTGGGGAACGGTCACCCTCACGCCCTCGCCCATGTCCGAGTACCCCTCGGCCATCGCGGTCGCGCTCCACTCCTCCGCGTACAGGCCGCCGAACAGGAAACGTCCGTCCTCGACCTCGAACTCCGCGATCATCTGCTCGGGCGAGTAGCCGTTCGCGACGTCTCGCGCGGGCATCGCCTCGATCGCGAATCGCGGCACCGGATCGCCCACGTCGTCTACCACGATCCCCGGGAACGAGAGCGGGGCGGCGAGCACGATCCGCGCGTCGAGGGTTCCGGACTCGACCCGGTGGACGAGCCCCTGGTGGGCGTGTCGCCGCGGTGCCTCGAGGTGGACGTACCGCGCGGGGCGATGTCCCCGTCCGCCCTCCGCGAGCTCCTCCTCGGTCGGCGAGGCCAGGCAATACGCGTGGATCTCGAACGAGTCCGCGTCGAGCCCGCCGATCAGGAACCGACCCTGCTCGTCGGCCTCTCCCGTCGCCTCGAGGTTCTTGCCGTCGCGCCACCTTCCCCCCACCGGCGAGAACACCTCGATCCACGCGCCGGCGGCGGGCGTCCCGTCCTCCCAGACGACCTCGCCTCCGACCAGGTCGCCGCGCGGGAGCACGAGGTCCACGCCGGCCGCGATCTCCCCCTCGGCCAGCACCACGGTCACCTCCGCCGAGTCTTCCCAGCCGTCGGCGCTCGCCTCCAGGTCCACCTCCCCCGGGGGCATGCCGTGGAGAGCGTAGGCCCCACTCCCGTCCGACCGATCGCCGTGCCAGGAGTCACGGCGTCGATCGATCATGATCCGGCCCCGCACCGAGGCGTTGGCCACCGCCTCGCCGTCCTCGCCCCGGACGACTCCGGTGATCGAGGCGCCGGGCTCGAGGGCGATCTCGAGCACGCGGTGCTCGCCGGGAGCGAGGTCGATCCCCTCGCGGCGCGTGTCCAGGAGCTTGTCGGCCTGCACCTCGATCGAGTAGAGGGCGCTCGTGTTCAGGCCCCGGAGCTCGAAGCTGAGGTCGTGGTACACGTCCGCCCGCCGGAACCGGAAGGACGGGTCCAGGGCGGCCGCGTATTCCGCCGTGGTCTCCAGCGCCCTCTCGTCCCGGGGCCGACCGTACGCGTTGACGTCGAAGTCCTCGTGGTCGACCCCTCGGCCCGCCGCCTCGGGAGGCAGGTGGATGCGCCCGGTGAGCCAGGCCCCCGGGACCGGCTCGAACACGACCGGGAGATCCGCGACCGAGAGCTCGAACGTCGCTCCCTCCTGCTGCAGGAAGCGCCCGGAGATCGCGAGCAGACCCCACGGCGCCGCCGCGGGGGCGGGGATGCGCAGCACTCCCGACTCGGGCACGCGCCGTGACGTCCAGACGAACAGGATCTCCTCGCGCGCCCTCCCATCGCGCGCCGCCCGGACGATCCGGGGCACGAAGGAGGAGAGCTGGTCCTTCATGAGGTTCAACTCGTGATCCCCGAAGTCCGAGCCGGGGCCGGGATAGAGCGCCACGAGCAGCAGAGTGGGATCGTGCTCGTCACCCTCCGGCAACCGGACGGTGACGTCGACCCAGACCGCTCCCTCGAGCTCGAAGGTTTCCATCTCCGGTAACTCGTCGCCGCCCATCGTCCCGTAGAGCGGCACGGAGGTCGCCGCGACGCGCTCGGAGTCGGGAGCGTGGACCTCCGCCTCCGCGAGCCCGTCGGGCGGCGCCTCCACCTCGTCGGCGGAGGTGGTCGCGTCGATCACCGGGGCGTCATCGTCGTCCCCCGCCGGCCTGAGGATCCACACGATCGTAAAGAGGGCGACCACGAGCACGAGAAGGGGAAGCTGCTTCTTCATCGGGTACCTCCACCCGGATTCTACCGGAGGTGCCCCCTGCGCCGGGCCCGGGCCACCGAAGGGGCCCTAGGAGCGCCCGTAGCGTCGCGCGATCCGCTCCAGGGCGTCCCCCGTGACCCGGCGTCCGCGCGCGGCGTCGAACATGCCGTGGGCCTTCGCCCGCACCGCCGCACCCTCGCCACGCCCGACGCGGAAGCACCAGACCAGCGGCAGGGAGAGGACGTCGAAGACGAAGAAGGAGAGCCACCGACCCGGCGTGCCGTGCTCGCGGAGGAACCACACCGTGTTCATCCCCATCATGTACTTGCGAGCGGGGTTGTAGCCGCCGCCGGTGGAGCTGTGCGCGTCGTGGCGGGCCAGCAGCTCGCCGACGACCAGCGTGCGATGTCCCGCCTTGCCGGCCTTGACGCAGAGCTCGACGTCCTCGTGGTAGGCGAAGTAGTCGCCCTGGAGCAGCCCCACCTCCTCGAACACGGCGCGCCGCACGAGCATCGCGCAGCCGGGGACGTAGTCGACCTCGCGCGTGCGACGATACTCGGGCCCGTCCGACTTCCCGTGACCGATCATCGTGCTCAGGTTCTGGCGCCAGGTCATCCGCCCGCCCGCGCACCAGATCGTGCCGGGGTCCCGCTCGAACACGATGCGGGGTCCGACGATGCCCACGTCCGGATGCTCCACGAGGACGCGCAGGAGCCCGTCGAGCGTCCCGGCCTCCAGGACGATGTCGTTGTTGACGAGGAGCACGTGCTCGGCGCCCTCCTCGAGCGCCCGCGCGATCCCCTGGTTCGTGCCGTGGCCGTAGCCGACGTTCTGCTCGTTGCGCAGCACGCGCAGATCGGGGAAGGCCTTCGCCGCCTCGTCCGCGGAGCCATCGGTCGAGGCGTTGTCGACGAAGACGATGCGCTCGGGAGCGATCCCCTGGGCGACCAGCGAGCGCAGACAGGTGACGTTGCGCTCGCCTCCGTTCCAGTTGAGGATCACCGCCCAGGTCGCCTCGCTCATCCCTCGTCCTCCGCGGGAGGCACGACGGCGGTCACCGTCGAGCGAAACGCGCCGTGCGCGAGCCGCGTCTCCAGCTCCTCGCCGACGCCCGTTTCGTCCGCGCGAGTCAGGGGCGTCGTCGAGTCCGCCCGCCGGGTCAGCGAGTAGCCCCGGCCGAGCACGGCCAGCGGAGAGATGCTCTCCAGGGCTCGCGCGACGAGGCCGAGCCGCTCTCCGGCGCGCGACACCGTTCGATCCCCCAGCGAGAGCAGCCGCTCGTGGGCGGCCGCGACGCGCCGGTCCCATCCGTCGATCCTCTCCCGCGGGGAGCGGCGCTCGAGCCGCGTGAACAGCCGCTGCAGCCGCACCTCCGCGCCCTGTTCCCGCGCGCGCGCGGCGAGGCCGAGTCGTGAGCGCAGGGAACGCAGGGCGCCCGCGCGCTCGTCCAGGATCCATCCCGCGTCGCGCAGGACGGGCCGCGACACGAGCTCCGCGAGCCGCTCGTCCCGGTCCGCGACGAGCCGGTCCATCGCCTCGATCAGGAAGTTGCCCCACCGCGCGAACTCCGCGGCGAGCCCCGCGCGGTCCGGGATCACGGTCTGCGCGGCGTCGGTCGGGGTGTGGGCGCGGTGGTCGGCGACGAGATCCGCCAGGGTGGTGTCCGACTCGTGCCCCACCCCGCTCACCACGGGCACGGACGCGTTCCAGATCGCCTCCGCAACCGGCCGCTCGTTGAACGCCCACAGGTCCTCGAGCGAGCCGCCGCCCCGGCAGACGACGATCACGTCCACCCCCGACGCGTCGATCCGGCGGATCGCGTCGGCGATGTCGGGCGCGGCGTCGGGACCCTGCACGCTCGTGTGGCAGAGCCGGACGGGGTAGCCGGCCCAGCGCAGGCTCCGCGTGCGCAGGAAGTCCCGCAGGGCGGCGCCGTCGCGGCTCGTCACGATCCCGATCGGCCGGGGCATCGCGGGGAGGGGACGGCGGCGATCGAACCAGCCGAGCTTCGCGAGCTCGGCCTTGAGCTTCTCGAGCCGGGCGAGCAACGAGCCGATGCCCAGCGGCTCGAGCCGCTCGACGATCAGGCTGTAGGTCCCACGCGGGGGGTACACGTCGAGCCGGCCGTGGGCCACCACCTGCGCGCCCTCCTCGGGACGGAAGCGGAGAGCGCGGGACACGCTGCTCCTCCAGATCGCGCAGGACAGCCGAGCTCCCTCGTCCTTGAGGGAGAAGTAGAGGTGCCCCGAGGCGGGACGCTTCAGCTCCGAGAGCTCTCCCTCCACCCGCACGCGACCGAGCGTGTCGACGCGGCTCTTGATCTCCGCGGTCAGCTCGCCGACCGAGTAGAGGCGAGGCTCCGCGGGCGCGTCGAACAATCCCGGGGTCGACGGTCCGCCCCTTCTCTTCGATCCGGCCATGGGGGACCCGTTATCCCCGCCCGCCGACCGGCGGTCAACCCCCGTCGCGGCGGGAGGCGTCGCGGGGGACGGGCGGATCGCTCATTCCCGGCAGCTCGGCGCGGCGCCATTCCTCCAGGGGCGAGCGGGGCAGGAAGATCCGGTACTTGCCCTCGAGGAACGCGCTCTTCTCCTGGCCGCGCACGA
>CAYRXS010000199.1:0-12711 GCA_964428225.1 uncultured Planctomycetaceae bacterium | reverse complement strand
CCCGAGAAGCCCAAGCTCGAGCCCCACGTCCCCTCGGGGAAGAAGGGTGATGGCCCCTCCATGCTCGAGAAGCTGCGGGCCGAGCGCGGTGGGACCGAGGCGGAGGCGGAGGCCGCCGCTCCCGCGGAGAAGAAGCGCGCCCCCGTCTCGGCGGGGAGCCGCCGCGGCGGCGCGCCGGTCGGGGCCGTGTCACGCCCCGCCCGCGGCTCCACCCGGCGCCGCAAGGGCGACGACGACGAGGACGACGACTCCTCCCGCGGCGGGCGTCGCAGCCGATACGAGCGCAAGGAGAAGAAGTCCCCGCTCGTCGGTCTGCTCAGCATCGCGGCCCTCGTGGTCGTGGCCGTCCTGGTCTACTTCTTCTGGGGCACCCTGACGGGGACCTCCGGCAAGAAGGAGACGACGCCCGTCGCCGACACCTCCGCGGAGACTCCCGAGGAAACCCCGGAGGAAGCGCCGGAAGAGGCACCCGAGGAGGTACCCGAGGAGATTCCGGAGGAGGTGCCCGAGGAGGTGCCCGTGGAGAAGCCCAAGCCCAAGCCCGGGGATCCCGACACCATCGATCTGCTCGCCCTCCCCGAGTACGGCCCCGCCCTCGACACGACGACGGAGGAGTGGGACCAGATGAACGACTGGATGGCCACCTGGATGGACCGCTGGGCGGGCGCCGAGAGCGGTCGCGCGGGGCGGAGCATCGAGGAGATGAAGGTGAAGGCCATGCCCGTCATCCTCAACCAGATGAAGACGCTGGACCTCTCCATGGAGGACGGGCACAGCAACGGGACCGTGCTCAACAAGACCATCCAGAAGCTCTGCAACGGCACGAACTTCGGCTGGGAGCACCCCGACGAGAAGCCCGAGAGCTACCTCTACCACAACAAGCGGGTGGTCCAGTCCTGGTCGCGTCAGTGGGACCGGGTGCTCGTGGACGGCATCGAGTACTGGATCAAGATGGCGAAGCTCGACGACCGGGACAAGCCCGAGGCCAAGCGGCTGCGCAAGCTGTACGGCGAGGGCGGAACCGCCACGGGCGGGGCCGCCACGGGAGCCGGCATCACCGAGGACGACCTGGACGTCGACTAACCCGGCTCTCTCCCCTCACTCGGGCGGCCGCGCCGGCCGTGAGAGCGATCGGTTCTCGACCCCCCCCGCCCCACCGCGGCGGGGGTCGCTGACCGCCACCGGCTCGCCCCCGATCTCCAGCGCGATCGCCTGGACGCTGGCGAAGCGGGTGTCCCGCACCTCCACCTCGTGCTCGCGGTTGCGCAGGTCCTGGAGCAGCAGGGAGTCCCACCCCTGCTCGAAGCGGGTCTTCGCCGGATTCCACTGCTGGTGCAGCCGCGGGGCGCCCACCGCGTCCTCCAGGGACTGGCCGTAGACGTGGGTGCGCAGGATCACCTGGATCACCGCGGAGATGATGCGCGGGCCGCCGGGGCTCCCCACCACCATGGTCACCGCGCACCCGCCCTCGCGGACGACGGTGGGAGTCATCGACGACAGGGGGCGCTTGCCGGGCTCCAGCGCGTTCGCGGCGCTCCCCACGAGCCCGTAGGTGTTCGGCGTGCCCGCCTGGATCGCGAAGTCGTCGAGCTCGTTGTTCAGGAGGAATCCCCCGCCCGGCACCATGAGCCCGCAGCCGAACGACGTGTTCAGGGTCGTCGTCAGGCTGACCGCGTTCCCGTCCCGGTCGAGCACGGAGAGGTGCGTCGTCTCGCCCCCCTCCGGAGGCGGCGGAGGCATCGCCCCCACGTCCGGGGTGGCCCGCTCGCCGATCGAGACGCGGCGCGCGGCGATCCACGCGGGTGAGAGCAGGGCGTCGGTCGGCACCTCGTGGAAGTCGGGGTCCCCCATGTGGACGGCTCGGTCCGCGTAGGCGCAGCGCATCGACTCGATCCACCAGTGCAGGGCTCGCCCGCTGAGCCCGATCTCCTCCGGACCGAGCGTGTGGCCGGCCTGGAGCTCGCGCGCCTCCCGCGTGCGCACACGCTCCTCGTCGAGCGGGAAGCCGTCGAGCATGCTCAGGACCTGGAGGAGGACGAGGCCGCCCGAGCTGGGCGGGGGCACGGTGATGATCTCGTGGCCGCGGAACCACCCGCGCAGGGGCTGGCGCCACTTCGACTCGTAGCTCTCGAGGTCCTCGTTCGTCAGGACCCCGCCGCCCCGCTGCAGGGTGGCGACGATCGCGTCCGCCACGTCGCCCTCGTAGAAGCCGCTCGGCCCGCGCAACACGAGCGCCTCCAGGGTGTCGGCCAGCTCCGTCTGCACGAGCCGCTGGCCCTCCTCGAGGGGCTCGCCGCCGGGGTAGAAGACCGACGGCGCCATCCCCGCGTGGTGCAGCCGGGCTCGCAGACTCTCGCGGCGCAGGTCGCGGGCCAGCCACGCGTCCACGGCGAAGCCTTCGCGCGCGAGCTCGATCGCGGGGCGGGCCACCTGCTCGAAGGAGAGCTGGCCGAGCCGCTGGTGCAGGGTCCACAGCCCGTGGGGCGATCCCGGCACCCCGGGGGCGAGGTGGCCCACGAGGGAGCGCTCCTGCACGAGCTCGCCGTTCTCGTCCAGGAAGGCCCCGGGGGTGAGGTCGCGGGGGGTCGTCTCGCGGAAGTCGAGGGCGAGGGGCTCCTCCCCGAGCCCGTGGGGCACCCAGATCGCGAAGCCGCCCCCGCCGAGGTTCCCGGCCTGGGGGTAGACGACCGCGAGCGCGAGGGCCGTGGCCACCGCGGCGTCCGCGGCGTTGCCACCCCGGTCGAGGATCTTGAGGCCGACGCGCGTGGCCAGGGGGTGCTCGCAGACCACCGCGCCGCGGGTGGGGGTGGGCCAGTCCTCACCGTCGTCCCCCGAGGGGAAGGTGGAGCAGCCGGCGGCGAGCACCGCGAGGAGCGGCAGCCAGCTCGCCCGGGGGGCGCGCGGGACGTGATCGACCGGAAGGCGCACCGAGCTCCCCGCGCTCAGGGATTGCGCGGGTCGTCTTCCTTGATCTCCTCGACGGCGACGCCCCGCTCCCGCAGGTAGGTCACCGCCGCCTCGATCTTCTCGAGATCTCCCTCGATCTCGACGGCCACCATCGCCATCTGCTCCGTGATGCTCGCGGCCCGGATGTTGGGAATCACCCCGAACTCCTTGCTGAGCGTGTACGTGATGATCGGTTCCTTGATCAGCTCTTGAGGGAAGGTGCAGAAGTACTTGCGCAGGGCCATGGGCTCGTCACCGGAGGTTCGGGGTGGTCGGCGGGATCATAGCAGATCGGACGTCTCTTCGAGCCGTGGCCCGCCGCGAGTGGCGTCCTCCACGGCCCGACGTCGCCGCGCCGCGCGCCGGGCGAGCACCTCCCCGATCAGCACGCCCACGACGAGGACGAGGGGCCCCGCGAGCGCCCCGCGGTACGGCCGGTGGGGAAACCACTCCACCCCCGAGACCTCGTAGACGAGCGGATTCGAGTGCGTCCAGTCGTCCCAGCCGCCGCACTCGAGGACGAGCACGATCGGGGAGACGTCGAGAGCGAGGGCCGCCAGCCGCGGGTGGGTGCGCCCCCAGCTCGTCTCTTCCCGGCCGAGCCCTCCCTGCACCGCGAGGCCCGCGAGGAGCAATCCGGCGAGCAGGAGCGCCCCCGCCCCCCCGAGACCGTGCCGCGGGAAGGTCGCCCCCAGCCCGAGCCCCGCCGCGAAGAGCCCGATCACCGCCATCGACGCCCAGAGCGGCCCGGACAGGTCCCGCTCCGAGGCCATGTCCGCCGACACGACGAGGAACAGCCAGGCCGCGGGGGGCGCCAGCCCGAAAGGAAGGGGCCGGAGCCCCGCGGCTCCGCAGGCGAAGCCCGCCGCGGGCGCCAGGAGGGCGAGCCAGGCCAGGAGCCCCACCGGATCCAGGCCCCCGGCGATCCCCGGCAGGAGCCCGAGGCCGCCGGCGGCGGCGGTCGCCCCCACCACGAGCCCCTGCCGAGCGCTCGGCGTGCTCCCCTCGGTCCTGCCCCAGAGCCAGCCCATGACCCGCGGAGTCTACAGGTCCGTACACGTACGGTGTCAGGCACACTCCACCACGATTCGCAGGGCTGCCGGAACTGACCTCGCCGGCCCCGCGACGAATCGTGGTGGAGTGTGCCTGACACCGTACGCCCGCGCCGTCCCCGCCCGGCGGGTCGATCGGCCTACTCCGTTCCGCCGAAGTACCCCAGGGCCCGGAGGAACTCCCGGTCCTCCTCGTTCGGCTCCACGCGCCGGGTGGAGGCCCAGAACCGCACCTGCTCGTCCAGGATCGTCCGGAGGGCGGCGGCGCGGGCCGGGTCGGAGCCGACGAGGTTCCGGGTCTCCCCGGGGTCCCCGCTCCGGTCGTACATCTGCCAGGAGGGACCGTACGCCGACCAGATCAGGGTGGTCTCGCCGTCGTCGATCAGGCGCAGGGCGGTCTCCTGGCGGTCCGGCCACCCCTTCGTGGCCCGCCGCAGGAACTGGGAGGCGTACCGGATCTTCCGGGCGCGCGCCTCCGCCCACGCCGCGGGATCGATCGGGTCCGGACGTGCGAGGCGCATCACGAGGTCGAAGAGGTCGCGCATCTCGAGCGGGGGGGAGAGCGTCGCGGGTCGGGCCGCGTCCGTGCGGTGCACGAAGGCCGGCACCCGTATCTGCTCGCCGTAGAGCGAGTGACCGTGTCCCCACTCGCCGTGCTCGTAGAACTCCTCCCCGTGGTCCGAGGTGAACACGATCGCGATCGGGCCCTCCAGCTCGCGGCGCAGCGCCTCGAACAGCACGCCGAGGTGCTCGTCGAGATAGCGAACCTCCTGGCGGTACGCCCCGTGCTTGCGCTCGTCGCGAGTGCCCTCGAGGCCGGGCTCCTCGCCCGAGAGGTACGGAGAATGGGGATCGAGGTAGTGCACGTACAGGAAGACGGGCCGCTCCGGCGCGTGTTCCTCCTCGCGCAGCCACTCGAGCACGGCCGCGTTCACCCCCTCGGCCCGCACGTAGAGTCCGCGCACCGTGCGCTCGTCCGCGCCGTCCAGGCGCTCGGACTCGTCCTCGATCCGCAGCTCTACGAACTCGTCAAAGCCCTGGCCGAAGCCGGTCCTCTCGCTCACGTGCACCCAGTTCGCGACGAAACCCGCGGTCCGGTACCCGGCCTCCGCGAGGAGCTCGGGGATCGTCCACCACCCCGCGACGAGCTCGTCGTGGAAGCCGACCGTCCCGTGCTCCTCGGGCAGGAGCCCGGTGAAGAGCGAGGCGCAGGACGCCCGCGTCCAGCTCGCGTTCGCCTGGACGTCGGTGAGGACGACGGAGCGTGCGGCGAGCTCGTTCGTCCGGGGCATGAGCTCCGGATCCCCGCCCCACGCCGCGAGCACGTCCGCCCGCAGCGTGTCGATCATGACGACGACGATGTGGGGAGATCCCTCGCCCCCGACGGGCCAGGCCTCGACGACGTCGTTCGCGTGCTCCGCGGCCTCGATCAGGCGCGGGCGTCGGTCCCACAGCTCCCGGCGAGCCTCTCCGATCCCCGGCCCGAGGAGCGCGTGCGCGGGGTGGCCGAGCAGGCGGTGGTGACGCAGCAGGTGCCAGCGCAGCGCGCCGCCCGCGGCCCACCCGGAGCCCAGGGCGACGAGGAGCAACGCGAACGTCACCCCCGCGAAGGCCAGGGGACGCCACGGGCGACGCCGGTCGCCAACGCGAGGATGCGCCGCGACGGCGAGCAGGAAGTACGTGATCCCGATCCCGAGCGCCGTCCCCCCGGCCTCGATCCGACCCCCGAGCCACTCCGCGTCGAGCCTCATCTGCTGGACGAGGCATCCCCCCACCGCCAGGGACGCGACGAGGGCGAGACCGCGATGCAGGCGCAGGGCGAAGAGCACGCCGAGGTGGAGCGTCGCCGCGAGCAGCAGGTAGAGCAGGGCGACGAACGCGAGCTCGCCGGCCCCGTATGCGAAGGGCGTGTGCGTCACCGCCACCGCGAAGAGCACGAAGCCGACGAGCGCGGGTGGGACGAGCGCGAGGAGGCGGCTCCTCCGGCCGGCGCGTTCCAGATTCATCGGGGGCGGCGGCGGGGGTCGGTCAGTTCAGGTCCAGGGCCTGGGCGATCGAGGAGCGAAGCCGGTCGAGGCTGATCGGCTTGGAGAGGACGGCGCTGATCGTCTCCGCCACCCGCTCGTCGAGCTGCACTCCTTTTCCCAGCCCCGTGAGCACGACCACCGGCATGTCGGGGCGACGGCGGCGGAGCTCGAGGATGACCTCTTCGCCGCCCAGCCCGGGCATGCTGAGGTCCGTGATGACCAGGTCGAACGAGTCCTGACCGATCTTCTCGATCGCCTCCTCGGGGACGTTGTAGTCGCTGACCTCGTGCCCCATAACCTCGACCAGCACCCGGATGGTCTCGAGCACCTGGGGATCGTCGTCGATCACCAGGATGCGCGCCCGCTGCGTCGACGGCCGGGGATCCGGTTCCGGCGCCGGCACGGGCTCGCGCGCGATCGGGAGCCGCAGGGTGAAGGTGCTGCCCTCCCCGGGCTCCGACTCGACCCTGATCTCGCCCCCGAGGTAGTGGGCGATGCTCCAGCACATGCTCAGACCGAAGCCGGACCCGATCGAGTCCTTGGTCGTGAAGAAGGGCTCGAAGACGCGCTTCTGCGTCGCCTCGTCCATCCCGATGCCGTCATCCGAAACGGCGATGAAGACCTGGTCGCCGCGAGTCGAGGTCCAGATCGTGATCGCTCCGTCCTCCCGCATCGCGTCGATGGAGTTGAAGATCATGTTCGTCAGGATCTCGCGCAGATCGCTGTCCGTCGCGTGCACGGGCGGCGTGGGCTCGAGCTCCATGCAGATCTCCACCTCGATGTCCCGCTGCTCGGCGAGCTGGCGGCAGCGCGGCTCGGTCATCTCCACGAGCTCCCGGATCACCCGGCGGGGATCGGTCGGGCCCATCTGCTCCTTCGAGGCCCTCCCGTGGGACATCGTCTGCAGGCGCCGCACGGTGTTGGCGGCATCCCGCGAGCACGTCCGGATCCGCTCGATCGAGGTCCGCATCTCCACGTCCAGGTCCTGCCGCGCGAGCATCACGTCGCAGAAACCCAGGGCGACGAAGAGCGTGTTGTTGAAGTTGTGCGCGATGCCCGTGGCCATCTCCCCCACCGCGGACAGGCGCTCGGCCTGGACGAGCTTCGCCTGGGTCTCCTGCATCTCGTGGCGGGCCCGATCGAGCTCCTCGATGAGCTGCAGGTTGTGGAAGGCCGTGGCGGCCTGCCCCGCGAAGAGGGCGAGCAGCCTCAGGTCGCTGGTGGGGAACGGATGGGGCTTGCCCCGGTGGTCGAACTGCAGAGCGCCGATCACCTCGTCCCCGACGATCAGGGGGGCGCAGAGCACCGAGGCGATGCGGTACTTCTCCACGCTGCTCTGGTCGCGCAGGTCCGGCTGATCGGACGTGTCGTCGATCAGGACCGGCTCCCGGCCGCGCCGAACGCGCTCGAGGATCGTCTCGCTGATCGAGGGATCTCCGGCGACGGGCTCGCGCGTGTGGCACGAAAGGACCTCCGGCTTGCCGCCGTCACCGAAGAGCACGACGAAGCCGTTCTCGGCGTCGAACAGCTCGCGAAGCCAGGCGCTGAGCCCGGCGAGCAATCGCTCGCGATCGTGGATCCGGTTCATCGCCCGCGAGATCTCGAGCAGCCGCTCGAGCGAGGGCACCTCGCGCTCCTCTCCCGCCGCGAGGACGGTGGTCTCCTCCAACGCGCCGTCGCAGGCCGCTCGCAGGCTATTCAGCCGTGAACGCGCGTCGGATCGGTTGGCTGACGGTTCACGACTCTCGTGCGACATGGCGTACCTCCAAGGTGACCCATGGTAGCGGGCACGCCGCGCGGATGGGACCCCCCGCTCCGCGGTCAGCCCCGAAGCGCCTCCTCGAGCAATCCCAGAGCCCGAGCCCGGCGAGGTGCCTTGAGGTAGGAGTCCTGGGTGGCGGGGTCGTGGATCTTCCCGACGACCCCGTCGAGGGTCTCCGCGCACTTCCTGAGCCAGCTGATCCCGCGCCGCCGTCGTCCCTCCGTGAGGTGGAACTCGCCGAGGGCCGCGAAGGTGCTCCAGAGCAGCTCGGGCGCATCCAGCGTCTCGGCGATCGACAGGACGCCGTGCAGTAGGTCGGAGGCGGTGTTCCGCTTCCGGGTCCGGATGGCGATGCGTCCGGCCAGCAGACGGGCCCGCGCTTCCACGAGGGGGGCGCTCCGCCCCTTCACGATCCGTTCGACCTCCTCCGCGCGCTCCGTGGCCTCCGGGGTCGCGCCGAGGTCGAAGGCTCGCTCCCCGTCGACGAGCAGGCACTGGGAGAGCCGGTGGACGTCCCCCACCTCCCGGGCGATCTCGATGCTCCGGGCGAGGTCCGCGGCCGCGGACGCGGAATCCTCTCCCGCCGAATGGGCCGCCTCGCCCCGCACGCAGAGCAGGGCCGACTCGTCCGGCCGCAGGCCCTCGGCGGTGGCCACCTCCAGTCCGTCGGTCGCGAAGGCGATGGCGGTGCTCCACCGGCCGAGCACGATCTCCACCGCCGCGGCGGAGGCGAGCGCTTCGGCGAGAGTGCTCTCGCGGTGACCCCGGCGCCGGGCGACGCGCACCGCCGCCCGCACGAGGCGCTCGGCGCGGGCCGGCTCCCCCTTGTCCTTCCAGACCTCGCCCAGGGTCGCGAGCGTGAGGATCCGGCCGTGCACGTCGGAGATCTCGCGCTGCCGTCGACCGGCCTCCTCGAACCGCGCGATCGCGCTGCCCAGCCGGCCGGTCCGGTAGTCGAGGAGGGCGAGGTTGGTGAGGACGTTGGCGATCGACTGGACGTTCCCGAGCTGGCGCTTGATCTCGAGCGACGCCTCGTAGTCACGCCGCGCGCTCCGATCGTCGCCCGTGACGAGCGCGACGTTGGCCAGGTTCATGAGCGAGCGGCTCTGCCCGTCCTGATCGCCGGCCCGGACGCGCATCCGCAGAGCCCGTCGGTGATGCTCCGCGGACCGCTCGTAGTGCCCCAGGTGGAACTCGACGATCCCCAGGTCGTTCCGGAGATCGGATGCGACGGAGTCCTCGTCGGCTCCCTCGAGGATCTCCAGGCCCCGCCGCAGGCGCTCCTTCGCCTCGCCCACGCGACCGAGGCGGTACTCGGTGATGGCGAGGAACTCGGAGATCCGGGCGCGCTCCCCGACCTCGACGTCGGGACCGGCGCCGTCCAGGGCCGCGGACAGGTGACCGTGCGCGGACTCGAACTCGCCCAGGGCGATGTCCGCGGCCCCGAGCTTGCGCAGGATGCGGACGGGGGCCGCGACGTCTCCGGGGGGCGAAGGAGTCTCCGCGAGCAGTTCGCGCGCGCGGGCGAAGGCGCCGCGGGCGCGGTCGTGGCGTCCCGCGCCGGCCAGGGCGTCCCCCCGGCACTCCTGGAGGACGATCTCCTGGTCCGCGGTCGCCCCGAGGTCGAGCAAGCGCTCGCTCAGCTCCACGGCCTCGCCGAAGAGCTGGCGGGCCACGTACTTGCGCGAGGCGGCGATGCCGTGGCGCAGCGCCTCCTCCGCCTCCCCGCCCGCGAGGTGGTGCTCGACGAGGAGCTCGCTGCGCTCCTCCGGATCCGGCAGGACGCTCGTCCACGCCCGCGCCGCGCGACGGTGGAGGGCGGCGAGGCGCTCCTCGTCGAGGCCGCGCAGGACGAACCGACGCAGGGATTCGCTCTCCAGGCGTAGCGCCCGCACGCCGCCGACGGCCTCCGGGACGAGCACCCCGACTCCGCGCAGGACGTCCAGCGCCGGGGGCACGTCTTCTGCGTGGAGCTCCGTGAGCGCGTAGATCAGGTCGGGGGGGGCGGCGCGGGTGAGCACCGACAGCTCCTCGGCGAGCCGGAGCTGGTCCTCCGTGAGGTTGCGCAGCCGCTCGCCGTGTCGGAACAGCAGGGACGAGGGAGTCCACGCGTCGATCGTCGCCTCGAGGTCGGCCTCGCCCGCCCGCCAGCGCTCGCGCTTCCAGGCGCGGGCCGCGGCCTCGGCGAAGCCCGCGTGTCCCTCGGTGAGTCCCGCGATCCGCGCCGCCACCGAGGCGGCCTCCGGGTCCTCCCCCAGGATCGCGGCGGCGAGCGCCACGGTGTCCTCGGAAGGCAGGTTCGCGAGCTCGATCCGCTCGAAGAGCCCCGCGCCCTCGAGGTCGCCCACGTGCGGGCGATCCTCCCCGTCGCTCGTCTGGGCGGCCACGGCGAAGGCGAGGCCCCCGGAGCTTCGGGTCCGGGCGACGTGGCGCAGGAACGAGGCCGTGGGGGCGTCGGCCCGCTGGAAGTCGTCCACCCGCAGGAGCAGGGGACGCTCCGCGGCAGCGGCCTCGAGCCCCCGGCGCAGCCGCAGGTGGAGCGACATGGCCTTCGCCTCGTCGCCGACCTGCCCCGCGCGGGCGGCGTGCGTGCCCCGCAGCAGCTCCTCGAGCGACCGCAGCTCGCTCGCCAGCTCCGGGTTTCCTTCCTCGTGGAGCAGGGAGATCTGCACGAGCGCGTCGCGCAGCGGCTCGTAGGGCGAGGGAACGCCCGAAGGGCAGACCGCGTGGCAGACGGCGTAGCCCCGACGTCGGGCGGAGAACGAGAGCTCGTCGAGGAGCCGGGTCTTGCCCATGCCCGACGCCCCGGACAGGAGCAGCGGCGGCCTCGCGTCCTCGCCGTCGACGGAGCGCTCGAGCCACGCCTCGAGGAGCGCGAGCGGCGCGTCGCGGCCGACGAGATCCGCGCCGACAAGGAACGCCCCGTCCTCGCGGCGACGGAGCGCGGGCACGATCCGGACGACCTCGTCGACAACGCGATCCGCTCGCTGGTACCGCGCGTCCCGATCGCCCTCCGTGAGTCGCCGCAGCACGGGAGCGAGCGCGCGCGCGGCCTCGCCGACCTCGCTCGCCGGCTCGTCGAGCGTTCCCTCGAGGGCCAAACGGAAGCACAGCCCCAGCGAATAGAGGTCGCAAGGAGGCGTCGGGGGCTCGCCGCGCTTGACCGAGGGCGCCGCGAAGCGGGGCGTACCCCGGAGGAAGCCACGCTCCCCCTCGCCCTCGCGAAGCGAGAGACCGAGGTCGATGATGCTGAGCCAGGGACTCCCGCCCGGCCGTCGCGTGACGAGCAGGTTGGAGGGCTTCACGTCGCCGTGCGCGACGCCTCGAGCGTGCAGGTAGCCGAGTCCGCGACACGCCTGGACCAGCAGGTCGGCGGCGTCCTCCGCGCTCGGCACTCCGATCCGGTCGAGGGCCTCGCCCGCGACGAACTCCATGGCGAGGAAGGCCCGCTCTCCGGAGGCTGTCCCTCCGAAGTCGATCGCGCGAGGCAGGTTCGGATGTCGAAGCCGTCCGAGGAGCTCGAACTCCCGACGGAGGGCCGCGACGTCCTCCGTTCCCTCCGCCATCTTCACCGCGACTTCGACTCCCCCGACGAGGTCGTCCGCGAGGTAGACGCGACCGTGCGAGCCGGAACCGAGGGCGGCTCGAAGCCGATACCGCCCTCCGATCCTCGTCTCGGCCGCGTTCGTCATGGCTCGGCGGCCGACGATGGAAAGCGGCCGCGGATTACTTGGTCCCGTCCGTGAAGGTGTTCTGGCTGCCGGTGATCTTGACGAACTTCGCCCGGACCCGGCCCTTCAGCTCGTTGGTCGAGCCGCCGACTCGGAACTCGAGACCCGGCGCGTACACGGCGCCGGTCAGGTGACAGCCGCTGCCGTCCAGGGCGATGGCCTCGGCCGCCGCCGTCGACGTGCTCCACAACAAGAGACCATCCTCGGCGGCGGTGAGCAAGCAATCGCTGCCGGGGAAGTCGATGGCGCCCTGCGCGACGAAGGTGACGGTCCCCGTGAGCCCCGATCCCTCGATCAGGATCTCGCCGGTCGCGTAGACCACGCCGGACAGAGCCACGCCGTTCTGGGATTCGAGGCCTCCCTGGCCGTCGTTGTAGACGACCAGATCCCCGACGAAGTACGTCCCGTTGGCGGTCGCCTGCGCCTGGTACCAGGCCGCGTCGTGCCGGGGCGCGGGCAGCGCGCGGCTCGTGGTGACCTCCCGGGGCCCGAGGTCGTGACCCGCCCCCGGCTGGATCAGGAGGAGCCCCACCCGATAGAGGGCCTGGGGGATGTACCAGCTCTGGCCGCCGATCCTGAGGTCTCCGTTCGAGTGGAGACCGCCGATAATCGTGTTGCCCAGCCCGCTGAGCCGTATGGCCTTGAAGCCGGAACCCCCGCTCTGCAGCATCTCGCCGAGCCACACGGTCGGCTGCGCGGGCGCATAGCCCATCTGGCTCTCGAGGTACGCGATCCGATCGTCGTACAGCTCCTCGTCATAGCAGTACATGAAGCCGAGCTCGCCGTATTGCTGGTTCGTGTCGAACCCCTCGATGATTCCCTTGACGCCGAGTTGCTCGTTCGCGGCGGGCGGATCGTAGGGATCGTTGGTGAGGACGTCGAACTCGATGGCGAACAGCGTGTCGTCGGCGTGCCACGCGGCGATCTGCCCGGAGGAGGCGAGGACGGTCTCCGGGATCAGGTGCTTGTTGAACCGGTTCATCAACTCGATGTTCAACGGATCGTCGCGGTCGTAGTTGGGCATGATCGACCGCAGGCCGATCTCGGGCACTCCCATGTCGAAGTGGTTCCAATCCGAGGCGGGTCCCGTCGAGAGAGACTCGTGCTCGTTTCGCTCCGTGTTCACGTCCGGGGAGAGGACGTAGACCTCGTCCTGAGCCTGGATCGGCCGGTCGGGCTCCCGGCTGGACAGC
>CAYRXS010000198.1:0-12720 GCA_964428225.1 uncultured Planctomycetaceae bacterium | reverse complement strand
CCTCAGGTGTGCCCAAAGGACCGTGGCGCCGTCACTCGTGAGGGATGCGGGCTAAACGCCGAGATAGGGCATTTCCGGGGAAAGAGCGCTCGCCCTCGGATCACCGTTCCCGGCCCGGTGAGGGGCACTTCGGGCCTCTTTGTTCCCCCCGGGAGATGGATCTTACGAGATCCTGGATCGTCCTGAGACTGAGTCTCAACTACATTGGCGAGTCGCGAAGTCCTCGTCCCGGGAGGTATTCCGTGTCGCTCTGCCCGCCAACCCGCCGTCGCCACATCGCCGACTCCCCCTGCGTCCACCGTCGAGCCTCCTCGTCGGCCAGGTCCGGGAGCCGATCCATCGAAGCCGAGAGCGTGGGAGGATGAGAGCCCAGTACACCTCCCACCGGCTCCACAGCGAGGGGGGGCTCGGCAAGATCTGGCTCGCCCGCGACGAGATGCTGCACCGGGACGTCGTGCTGAAGGAGCTCCACTCCCGTTACTCCCAGGAGTCCCTGGCGCGGGCGAGGTTCCTCCGGGAAGCCCAGATCACCGCGCAGCTCGAGCATCCGAGCATCGTGCCCGTCTACGAGATCGGCCGCCATTCCGATCACGACGAGCCGTACTACACGATGCGCTTCGTGCGCGGTGGGACGCTGGAGGATCGCATCCAGGAGTACCACCAGAGGAAGGAGGCAGGGCAGGCGAGCCCCCTGGATCTGCCGAGGCTCCTCAACGCCCTCGTGAGCGTCGGCAACGCGATCGCCTACGCCCATTCACGGGGAGTCGTCCATCGGGACCTGAAGCCGTCGAACGTGGTGATCGGCCAGTTCGGGGAGGTGGTCTTGCTGGACTGGGGGTTGGCCAAGGTCCTGGGTAGTCAGGACTGCCCCGACGAGAGGGTCGATCTTCCTCAAGTCTGCGCGAGCGGGCAGGATACGGGGGACGGTGCGATCGTCGGAACCCCGGCGTACATGTCCCCCGAGCAGGCGTGCGTGACGGACTGTCCGGTCGGCCCGACCACCGACATCTACGGGCTCGGGGGAATCCTGTACGAGATCCTCACCGGTCGACCGCCCCACACCGGGAAGAACTTCGATCAGCTCATCGACTCCATGACGGGTTCGAAGCCGCCTCGTGTGTGCTTCGTGGAGCCCAGCCTTCCCCCGGAGCTGGATGCCGTTTGCGCGAAGGCGATGGCCAGATCCGTCGACGAGCGCTACGGGAGCGTGTCCGAGCTGATCGACGACATTCAGCGCTGGCTGGCGGACACGCCCGTTTCGGTCTACCGCGAGTCCATTCCTCGGAGGACCTGTCGCTGGGTGCGCCATCACCGAACCCTGGCCGCGACGGGGATCGTCTTCCTGGCCTTCCTGCTGCTCTTCGGGGCCAATCTTCTCCGACTGACCTTGCTGGAGCGTCAGGATCAGCTCGCCACCACGCTCATCCGGGAGATCGGCCTGGGAGTCGAGGCGCTCCAGGCGTTGCAGAGCCACTACTCGACGAACGAGCTCGTATCGAGAGAGGACTTCCGCACCTTCACCAAACCGTACCTCGAGCGCGAAGGGGGCCTGCGGGCCCTCGAGTGGATCCCGGTCGTTCCTGGCCGGGACCGGCCGGCGTTCGAGGAGCAGGCTCGGCAGGCCGGCCTCTCCGGCTTCTCGTTCATGGAGCGATCTCCACAGGGAGAGCTCGTTCGAGCCGAGGAGCGCGCCACCTACTACCCGGTCTACTTCCTGGAACCCCGGGAAGACAACGAAGAGGCGCTGGGCTTCGACCTGGGATCGTCGCCCGAACGGATGGAGGCCGTGAGGCAGGCTCGGGCGCGGCAGAAGGCGATCGCCTCCGCACCCATCGATCTCGTGCAGGAGCGCGGCGAGTGTCCAGGCATCCTGATCCTCCGTCCGCTGGTCGAGCAGGACCGACACGATGACGGGCAGGGGTACGTTCTCGGCGTCTACGGAATCGAGCGGCTCCTCGAGAGCGCCTGGCGGGACATCTCCACGGAGCACTTGCAGGTCTGGCTCTACGACGTCACCGATCCCGCGAAACCCTACCTGCTCTGGAGCAACAGGGGCCCCGATGTGGAGCTTGGCCCGGTCGACAAGGTCCATGAGGGCCTCGATCTCCTCTCGTGGCCGGTCACCAAGGAGATGGAGGTCTGCGGTCGCACGTGGAAGCTGGTCACCCGGGCGACGCCCGCGTTCCTCCTCTACTATCCGTCCTCCAGGTAAGTCTCGACCCTTGATCAGCATCAAGGAAGGGGGACCCGTGGGGTATGTGGGCCCTGGTCCCTTCCGCGAGAAGGAGCTAGGTTGCCGTATCCCGAATCACGGGAGTTCCGCCCCCCCGCGGATCCTCTCCCCAGGAATGCAAGGAGTCACGATATGAGTCGCCGCTGGTACGAGCTGCTGATGGAAGACCACACCCAGATCGAGAGGGTCTTCGCCGCGATGGAGAAAGCGTTCCAGGAGGACGCGGGGCCGTCCCGGTCGATCGTCGGGGAAGCCGTCGAGTTCCTCACTGCCTACGTCGAGAACTGCCACAACAAGAAGGAGGCGGACCATCTCTTTCCCCTCATCCAGGAGCGGGGGATTCCCGCCGAGGGAGGGCCGCTCGGCGTGATGCTGGCCGAGCACGAGCAGCAGACCGCGCTCATGGCCCAGATCGAGGAGCACGGTCGCGCCTTCGTTGGCGGGAACGCCTCCGCGCTGGAACCCTTCCGGAAGGTCTTCGGGGCCTACGCCACCCTCTGCACGGACCACTACTGGAAGGAGAACGACATCCTCTATCCCATGGCGATCAAGGTCATGAGCGCCGATGACGAGCAGGCGGTCATGCAGGGGATCGAGGCCGTCGAAGCCGCGGTGGGGGAGAACACGCGCGACAAGTACTACGGGATCGCCGAGAAGATCGCGTCGGGAGGAAAGGTGAAGGACCTCTCTCACGGGCTCGATCGCGAGGTCCTCGCTCGCATCCTGAACACGCTGCCCGTCGAGCTCTCCTTCGTGGACGATAACGACATCGTCCGGTACTTCAGCCACGAGGAGCACGACAAGATCTTCATTCGGAGCCGCGCCTCGATCGGGACGCACGTGGAGTATTGCCATCCCATCAAGAGCCTCCACCTGGTGAAGCGAATCCTCGCCGAGTTCAAGGCCGGCACGCGCGAGGTGGCGGAGTTCTGGATCGACTTCCGGGAGAAGTTCGTCCACATTCGCTACTTCCCCGTCCGCAGCAAGGAAGGCGAGTACCTAGGGTGCCTCGAGGTCGTGCAGGACGTGAAGCCCATTCGGGCCCTCGAGGGCGAGCGCCGGTTGCTGACCGAGGAATAGCGCGGATCAGCCCAGATCCGGCAGGTCGTGCTCGCCCAGGTCGAGCGGGTAGCGACCGCGCTCGCGGACCAGGCGGACCACGAAGTCATACTTGTGGCCGGAGACGTCGCCGGGCACCGAGTGGTCGGACTGGAAGATCAGGCCGCCGCCCTTGGCCGCGTTGAGCTTGCGCAGGACGATGGCCTCGAGCTCGGCCTCGTCCTTCTGCGCCCACTCCATCACGTCCATGTTGCCGCAGAAGGCGATCCGGTGGCCGAACTCGCGGCGCAGCTCGACCACGTCCATGCCGGCCTTGGCCTCGAGGGGGTTGTAGGCGTCGACGCCGATCTCGATGAAGTCCTCGAAGATACGCGTGACGTTGCCGCAGCCGTGGTAGATCACGGGGAGATCGTGCTCGTGGCAGATCTCCACCATCGCCGCAAGCCCCGGCTTGTAGTAGGTGCGCCAGTAGTCGGGGGAAAAGAACAGATCCTTGCGGTAGGCGACGTCGCCCCAGATGACCATGCCGTCGATGGCTCCGTCAGCGGCCGCGATCTGGGCCTTCAGCAGCTCGGTGGCCCACTCGTTCGTGCGCTGGACGAACCGCCCGAAGCGCTCGGGGTACAGGCCGGCCCAGAGCAGCGTGTTCTCCTGGCCGATGAGGCGCGTCATGTACTCGTTCGCCTCGCACTGGCTGCCGTACACGGGGAAGTCGGGCCGCAGGGAGCGAACCGTCTCGATCCAGGGCGGCAGGTCGCGGGCGACGCCGTCTCCGATGCCCGCGATCTGGTTGTCTCCGCCGTGGAAGTACCGGCGGTCATCGGCCGGGTCGTCGAACTCGAAGGCCTCGGCCTTCTCGATCGTGTCCGTCTCGAAGCGGAGGAACTGCGGCATCGGGTGTGAGTACTGCTTGCGCAGGACCGCCTCGAAGCCGGTGCGGACGGTCACCTCCTCCTCGGACTCCTCGAGGACCTCGAAGTCCTTGATGTGAGGATCCATGTTGGGGCAGGTGACGATCCAGTCGAGGTCGTAGTGCCGGTAGATGTCGGCATCCGCGGGGAGGCCAAGATCCTTCCGCCAGCGTTCCAGGAAGCTGCCCCAGTAGAAGTCGCTGACGGGCACGCGGTCCGGCTCCTCGTGGCGAAGAGCCCGGTTCATGCGCTCGAGCTTCGCGAGACCGTCGGCGGTGCGTCCCGGTGCGCTCATCAGTCCGCGTGGAACACTTCCGGCATGTCGGCCCACCACTCGCCCTCCGCGCAGGTCTCGACGGGCTGTTGCATGGGCATCATGACGTCCCACCACTTCTGGGTCGTGGGGTCCGCGGCCATCTTGGCCATGTCGGCTTCGAAGTCCTCGCCGTGGTACTCGAAGTAGGCGAACAACAGGCCGTCTCGGTGGAAGATCGAGTAGTTGCGGATGTTGCACTCGCGGATCATCTCCAGGACTCCGGGCCAGACGTCCGCGTGGTATTTCACGTACTCGTCGTAGGCTTCCGGCTCGAGCCGGATGAGCTGTCCGTACCTCTTCATGGTCGTGCGCTCCTTTCTCGGATGTCGTAGGATACCGCGCGATGTTGCACGATCCCAGCCACTACGAGCCGCCGGTGGAGGCCGAGCCCATCGTGCTGTCGGCGACCGATCGGGACATCCTGCGTCGCCTCGTCTCCGAGTGTGCGGAGATCGCCGCGTTGCCCGTTCACCGGGAGAAGGCGCGGCTCTGGCGGAAGCTGAACGATCTCGAATCCGAGCGCCCGATGGTCTGGATCAACGAGATCTGCTGGAACGAGATGAACGTCGACGACGAGCTCACCCTGCGGTGCGAGAGCCCGTGGGCGCGCGACCAGGAGCGCGAGCTCCGCCGCCTCCTCTACCAGTGGCGGCACCTCCCCGCGGACATGATCGTCGACGACTACTACACGTGCCCCCTGGCCGTCCACAGCACGGACTTCGGGATCATCGAGGACGTCGACGTCGTCAAGACGGACGAGGACAACGAGATCGTGTCCCGTCACTTCAACGTGCAGATCTCGGAGCCCGAGGATCTGGCCAAGATCAAGATGCCCGTCGTCACTCACGACGAGCGCGCGACGGCCTACCGATACGAGGCGCTTTCCGAGGTGTGCGACGGCATCGTGCCGGTGAAGAAGGTCGCGCAGACCCACATCTGGTTCACGCCGTGGGACTACCTGATCCGCTGGTGGGGCATCGAGAATGCGATGATGGACATGATCGATCGCCCCCAGCTCGTGCACGAGGGTGTCGATCGCCTGGTGGACGCCTGGATGGTGGAGCTCGATCAGTTCGTCGAGCAGAACCTCCTCGCCCTCGACTGCGACAACACGCGAATCGGCTCCGGGGGCTACGGGTACACGCGTTCGCTCCCCGGCGACGACTTCGATCCCGACCACGTGCGGCCGCACAACATGTGGGGATGCTCCAACGCGCAGATCTTCTCCGACGTCTCGCCCCGGATGCACTGGGACTTCGCGATCGCCCACGACATGCGGTGGCTCGAGCGGTGGGGTATGACCTACTACGGGTGCTGCGAGCCGCTCGACGGGAAGATGGACATCCTGCGTCGCATTCCCAACCTGCGGAAGATCTCCGTGACGCCGTGGTGCGACACGAAGCGCGCCATCGAGGAAATCGGGGCGGACTACGTGATGAGCCGCAAGCCGAGCCCCGCGATCCTGGCCGAGGACATCTGGAATCCCGCGCGCGCTCGCCAGCAGATACGTGACTTCCTCGAGTCCACGGAAGGGGAATGCCACGTGGAGCTGATCATGAAGGACATCTCCACCGTGCGCTACGAGCCCCGCCGCCTGTGGGAGTGGGCGACCATCGCCATGGAGGAAGTCGAGCGGTGCGCCCGATAGCGGCCGAGGTCGCGCTGCGCATGGAGGGCGTGTCCAAGCGCTTTCCGGGAACCCTCGCCGTCGATCGCGTCGACTTCGAGGCGCGGGCTGGCGAGGTACACGCGCTCATGGGAGAGAACGGCGCGGGCAAGTCGACCCTGATGAAGGTGCTCGCGGGCTCGTTCGGCGACTATTCCGGCCGCATCCTCGTCAAGGGTCAGGAGGTGGCTCTGCACTCGCCCGCGACGGCCAAGGCGCACGGCATCGGGATGATCTACCAGGAGCTCAGCCTCGCCCGGCCGATCAGCATCGCCGAGAACCTGTTGGTGGGGCGGTTGCCGAGGCGATTCGGGTTCGTGCTCGATCGCGCCGAGATGCTGAGCGAGGCGACTCGATGCCTGGACACCGTGGGGCTCGATCTCGATCCGAGCCTCCCGGTGGAGGCCGTCAGCCAGCACGAGGCGCAGCTCGTGGAGATCGCGAAGGCGCTCGGCAACGACCCCCACATCCTCGTGATGGACGAGCCGACCTCCGCGCTGTCGCGCGAGGACGTGCGGCGGCTGTTCGACATCATCCGGAGTCTGCGCGAGGACGGGTTGACCATCGTCTACATCTCCCACCGCCTGTCCGAGGTCTTCGAGATCGCGGACCGGGTGACGGTACTGCGTGACGGCAAGAAGATCGGAACGCGCGAGCTCGCGGACCTCACGCCCGCGGATCTCGTCCAGATGATGGTGGGGCAGACGATCGACGAGTTCTACGCCCGTCGGACGCCGAAGCTCGGCGGTCCGGTGCTGCGGGTGCGCGACCTCACGCGGTACGGCTTCTTCCACGACGTGTCGTTCGAGGCGAGGCGAGGCGAGATCCTCGGCATCGTGGGGCTCTCCGGAGCGGGGCGCACGGAGCTGGCGCGGTCGATGTGCGGGCTGGATCCTGTGGATTCCGGCGCCGTCGAGCTGGAGGGCCGGGCGTTGCCGCGACGCTCGTACGCGGAAGCGATGAATAACGGCCTGTTCTATCTGTCGGAGGACCGGAAGTCGGACGGACTGTTCCTGCGCCTTCCGGTTCGTCGAAACCTCGTCTCCGCGCTGATCCGGGAGAACACGAAGGCCGGGTTCTACTCCGCCCGGAGCGAGGCCCCGACGTGCGCTGAGATGATCCGTCGGCTCGAGATCGTCACGGCCTCCCCCTCGACCGACGTCGGCAACCTCTCCGGCGGCAATCAGCAGAAGGTGCTCCTGGGCAAGTGGTTGGCCGCCGACCCGAAGGTCCTGGTCCTCGACGAGCCGAGTCGCGGAGTGGACGTGAAGGCGAAGCGGAAGATCCACGAGGCGGTGATGGGCCTGGCGGATCGCGGCGGCACGGTGATCCTGATCAGCTCGGACTTGCCCGAGCTGGTCGGGCTGTCGGACCGGGTGATGGTGATGCGCAACGGTCACTTCATCGGCGAGATGCACAAGGACCAGTTGACCGAGGAATCCGTCCTCCTCGCCGCCAACGGTGAGGCGCCTTCGCCCGTGGACACATGATGCGCGGAACGGGAGGAAGCTGGATCGCCGCGGCCTACGACCTGCTCGGGGTCTTCCTCGTGGCGATCGCGCTCCTCGTGATCGGGTGCTTCGTCTCCGAGGAGTTCCTGACTCCCCACAACCTGCTCAACGTCCTGAGAGCCATCGCGCTCCTGGGGATCGTGGCCACGGGGATGGCCTTCATCACGTACTCCGGGAACATGGCCGACCTGTCGCTCCCCGCGATCATGGCCTTCTCGGGGATCATGTGCGTCCAGTGTCTGCCTCTCGGGCTGATACCCGCGGTGGGGATCGGCCTCGCGGCGGGAGTGGCGATCGGGGCGATGAACGGGCTCGTCGTGGGCCGATTCAACGCCAACCCGATCCTGTGGACGCTCGCCGTGGCCTTCTTCATGGAAGGCTTCATGCGGTTCACGTGGAGCAACAACCAGATCTACCCCGACACGCGGGAGGGGACCGCGGGGGCCGCGTTCATCGACATCTTCCGGACCGACCTCGGCTCCGTTCCCCTCGTCATCGTGGTCATGCTGCTCGCGTTCCTGGTGGGACACGTGGTCATGAAGATGACCCGGTTCGGCCTGGAGCTTCAGCTCGTCGGTTCATCGAAGGCCGCCGCGAAGGCCTCGGGGGTCCGAGTACCGCGCGTCGTCCTCCTTGGCTTCATGGCCGCGGCGTTCGCGGCCTCGATCGCCGGCGTGTTCATCACCTCGATGAACAAGCTCGGAGTCTTCTATCTGGGGAAGGGCTACGACTTCAAATCGGTCACCGCCGTGGTGATCGGGGGAATGATGCTGAGCGGCGGGCGCGGCCACATGGCCGGCGTTCTCGGCGGCGTCCTCGTGATCGGATTGCTGGGCAACATCATGACCTTCCTGGGGGTCAACACGTTCCAGCAGAACATCGCCACGGGCGCGATCTTCATCCTCATGGTCGGCTTCCACCAGCACCGGCTTCGTCGGCGGGGGAAGGACTATGCGTAGCCCCGGACCGGGAGCCCAGATCGTCCGCCGGCTGGACGAGCACCGAGCGCTGATCACGCTGGCCACGCTCTTCCTGCTGCTGTCCGCGTTCGCCCCCAACTTCCTGTCCGTACACAACACCACCACGATCCTGAAGGGCGCCAGCCTGAACGGGATCGTGGCGATCGGCTTCACGATCGTCCTCGTCCTCGGCCAGCTCGACCTGTCCATCGGGGCGGTGGTCATGCTCTGCGGCATGCTCGTGATCGGGCTGCAGCCCCAGCTCGGCTGGACGGGGAGCACGACCGTATCCCTTGCGGCGGGCGCGAGCGTCGGGCTGGTGAACGGGCTCCTCGTGGTCAAGGCGAAGATCGACTCGTTCATCGTCACCCTCAGCACGATGACCATTGTGATGGGGCTCATGCACCTCTACAGCGAGGGGGGGTCCAAGGCCATCACGGACTTCCGGATGGCCGATTGGCTGGAGGAGCCGGTCGTTCCCTTCCTGCCTCCCATGGTGATCATCACCTTGGCGCTGGTGATCGGCTTCGCGTTCTTCCTGAGCCGCACCACGACCGGTCGGGCGTTCTACGTCCTGGGAGGAGATCCCGAGACCGCATGGCGCGCGGGGCTGAATCGGGATCGCCATCTGGTGGCGGGATTCGTCCTGTGCAGCACGCTCGCCGCCATCGGCGGGATTCTCTTCGCGGCCACCCTGAGCTCGATGACCTCGGCCGCGGTCCTCGGGATGCGGACCCTGATGACCGTCCTGGCCGCGGTGATCATCGGGGGAACGGCGATGAGCGGGGGGAAGGGGAGCGTCGTCAAGAGCTTCCTCGCGGTGCTCATGCTCACTACCCTGTTCAACGGGATCGGGTGCTTCGGGCTCGGCTTCGAGGTGCAAATCTTCGTGAACGGCCTGATCCTGGCGTTGGTCGTCCTGTACGAGGCCTTCGCCGCCCACCGTCACGAGTCGCGGAAGGGACAGCGCCCCGATCTCCTCGCAGAGGCGGAGCGGAGGTTGCGGGAGACGACTTCGGATGAGGATGACGAAATGAGCGACAAGAACCGGTTCGCGCTCGTGTGCGTCGTCGTGGCGGCGCTGGCCGCGATGGTCGCGATCGCGGCCATGTACTTCGTGCATTCGGAGCGGATGGCCCGCGACTACCGCGCCGCGCCCGCCCGCGAGACGGACGTGTTCGCCCTGCGGGGCACGGACGGTCAACCGCTCATCCTGGCCGGCGGGGAACCCAAGACGATCCCTCCGCGCCCCGAGGATCCGACGGCGTTGCCCGAGACCGACAAGGGACACTGGTGGCCCATCGAGCACGCGGGCTGGCGGGTCGACAAGGAGGCCATGCCCGAATCGCCCGGGGACGGACCGGAGGGAAAGACCGCCCTCCTGCTGAAGGCCGGCGACCATCCCTACTGGACGGCGTACGTGCGGGGATTCGAGCGGCTCGCGGAGGCCCACGGCATGCGCCCGAAGATCTTCAACAGCAACTGGAACGTCGACCTGCAGGCGCAGCAGACGGACCAGGCGATCAACGAGCGGCCGGACATGATCATCTTCGCTCCGGTCGACGCCACGGCCTGCACGCCGCTCCTCCGGAGGATCAACCGCGCGGGCATTCCTTGCATCACCTCCAACACGATTCCCTGCGACGAGGCCATGCGCTATTGCCTCGCGTGGACCGGCCCCGACGACTGGGGGCAGTTCCGGATGCTGGCCCGGCACTTCGCCGATGCGATGGGACGCGAGGGGGGCTATGCGATCGTTCGCCACATGCCCGGCAGCTCTCCGTTCTTCGCCCGGACCTACGCCCCGATCACCGAGCTCCGCGAGTACGCACCGGACATGGAGCTCCTGGTCATGGATACGGCCAACCTCGAGGCGGAGGGCACGATGCAGCTCGTGTCCGCCTGGCTGACGAAGTTCGGCCCCGAGCTGAAGGGGCTGGTGCTCGCCGGCGATGGTTTCTCGATGACCGGCACTCTCGAGGCGGTGAAGGCGGCCGGTCGCGACGACCTCGTCATCGTGGCCGCGGGCAACAGCAAGACCGGGATGGACTCGATCGCCGCCGGCGAGGCCCTCGCCATCACCTACCAGTCCGCCGAGGGCGACGGCGCCCTGGCCGTTCAAACCGCCGCGCGGTGGTTCTCGGGCGAGCGGATCGACCCCGTCATCTACCTCCCCAAGCACGTCATCACGCGCGAAGACGTGGCTCAGTTCATGCCCGCGCAGTGGTAGGGGGCCTGCTTCGCCCCTGGCGCGGGCTTCGTGGTATTTTCGGCAGAAAGCCTGATCCGCTCCGGGACGACCTTGCGCCCATGTTCCCGAGAGAACTCCATCGCGGACGGGGCCCGATCCTCTCGGGCTCGATCGGCGCAGGGGCGCGTGGGGACAGCCGCGGAACCCGGGCGAGCCCCTCCGCCGGCGTGTCCGCGTTCGCCGCGCGGCTGGGAGGGCTCTCCCCCCACAGTCCGTTCATCAGGAGGATGACGCATGAAATACTCGATCTCTGCCGTTCTCGCCCTCGCCACCCTCGGGACGGTGAGCGCCGCCCAGAGCCAGGCCCACCCGATCCCAGTTCAGGGCGAGCTCCACCACGCCACGCTCGACATGACCACCGGCGAGGTCACCCGGTCGGGCCGGAACCAGAAGAGCACCACCCTCACCCTGAAGTACTGGGGCACGGACTACTCCGGTTACTACTCCATTCCGGATCCGGGGCGCGAGTGGCTCGACTGGGGCGTGATGCCCGATTCCACCAGCACCGGCAACATCATGGGCATGTTCGCCTTCGGCTACGGCACATCGGTGCTGAGTACCTGGGCCGGCGGACCCGGAGCGAGCGTCTGCGTGTCGTTCTACGATGACGCCATCGGCTGGTGCAACGAATCCGGCCAGGGCCTGCTCCCCGACGCCAGGTTCTGCTTCACCGGCCTCCCCGGAGCGATCCCGGGAGTCGCTTGGGGGTGGGTCGTCCGCATCCCGTTGCTGGACGGGAACGAGTTCGTGCAGGACGCCGGGCCCTTCGGATACTCGATGAGCTTCTTCGACACCCTGACGGGTCCGCTCCTCTGTTACACGGGCGATCCGATCTGGGGTCGAGAGGACGCCTTCGACGCCTACGTCCCCGACGTGGCCACGGGCATGTGCACGACCTACTGGTTCGGGGGCTATCCCCACGATTTCTCCTCGTGGTACATGGAGCTGTGGGCCAATGACGACGTTCCCCCCGCCTCGTGTAGCTGGTACTGCGGCAGCGGGGTGAACCACCTCGGCTTCACGCAGACCTCGTGCGCCCGGCTCGGGGGCACCTACCAGGCCTACGTGCTCGCCGCCGGCCCGAACGTCGGCGCCACGCTGCTGGGCTACGACGCGCCGCTGTTACTCATGACGCCCTGGGGTGAGGCGCTGGTCGACTTCACCTCTCCGGCCGGCGAGCTGCTGGGCATGCCGACGGAGCTCGGCGATCCGGCCTTCTTCGACCTGCCGGTACCGCTCGACATGGGGCTCGCCGGCGTCACGTTCTACGTCCAGGCGGTCGGCTTCGGCGGGGGTATCAACCTGCACTGCGCCTGGCAGAACACGATCGGTTCCTAGAGTCCGATCGAATCCCGGCCATTCACGGTGGCCGGGATTCGATCGACGCCACGACCGCCCCTGGGTTCGTCGGTATGATGGACGATCGTAGTGACCGTCTCGAAAACAGCATGCCCCCCGCCCCAGGTCTTTCGGGACTGCCAGCCGAGAGCCTCGATCCGGCGGATGAAGGTCGTCGGCCGGTTCATGATGATCCTGGGCGCGATCCTCGCCCCCGCGGCGCTGATCGTCCTCCGCGAGACGGTCCTCCAGGACCGTGAGTACCACTTCCCCGCGACCGGGCCGCCGCTGCTCGCCGTCTCGATCGTCTTCTTCCCCCTGGGCGTGCTCGGTTCGAGGGCCCTGATCGGAGCCTTCTCCTCCTGGATCGTCTTTGCCGCCATCGACACGTACCTGGTCATGGCGGAGGCCATCGAGACCGTCAACCCGTCTTATTCATGACGGACGGTATTCGGGCCCAACGGGGCGACACTAAG
>CAYRXS010000197.1:0-12798 GCA_964428225.1 uncultured Planctomycetaceae bacterium | reverse complement strand
ACGGCGGATGGGAGAGTTGCGCCCACTTGACTCGGGAGGCCTCATAAGTGTTAGGTGAATCTGTATGATGCTACTGACTTCTTAGCAGCCTCCCATCCACCCAATACATTTTTCGAACTGGTAGGGCAGCCTGATCCACTGGATTCTTCGCGATTGGATTCAGCGCCACAAGCTGTAACTCCCGGTCATCTGTCAGGTTGAACGGCGTGTTACACGAATAGATCACTGCCGAGATGCCATTGTACCCTGAATCGGCAAACAAGGCATGTCCGACAGGAGCACCCCCTGCCTTGTGGACCTCGGTTCGTACCTGGTGACCAGCATGGACGAGTTCGTGTGTTTCGGGGTTGATTGTGATACTGAAGTCACCGATGCCAAACAGACACCCAATCACACGCGGAGGATCCACATCGATCCTTGAAAAGTCGACGCCGCCAGCATTTAGAGCAATGACAAATGGATCTTCGTCGGTAATCACGCCCGCCCTGAGATACTGCTCACGTTTGTCGCGCTTGGCCTTGATCGAATTGGTCAGCCGTAATGTCAACTGCCGATTAGGGACCTCACACGCACCAGCATCCCATTGAATCTGCGGAACGGCATCATGACCTATGCCAGCTGCAGCTGTCGTCGATTCAATCCAAATGGGATTCGTCTGCCTGTCGATCCTAAGGTCTGGTCCACTTCCAGCAGATGTCGTGCGTTCGTACTTCTCAAGAAGTGCACAGCCTACGAGCATTTCCCAGAACCGTGCCTGAAACTGAGTTGCAATCGCACTATAGAAATTGGGATCCGCTAGGGGCTGGTAGACCGTCCACATCTGCTGGAACACCTCTCGGTGCTTCGACCATCTGACCCCTCGACAAAACTCCTCATAGAGCGGTTCACCTGGTCGGTCAGGATCGATGATGTGTCCTGGTTTCACTTTCGCTCTACCGTGATTCACCTAACGCCAGCGATAACCTGCGGCGGCGGAGCGCAGCGAAGCCGCCGTCAGGTTCATCGCTTTGTTAGGCCTCCCGCCGCCGCTCCTTCGTATGTGAGCCCGAACACCGTGTCCGTCAACCAACGCCGGAACGACTCGTTGTCCATGAACTGCTTGAACAGCTCCGTGTCATCCTTCAGCACGGCCGTCATCACCCGCGACAGCGCCTTGTCGTGCTCGATTCGCGCGTTCTGCTTGTCGGAGTTCGTCTTCGCGTTTTGGTAGGCCGTGTCTGCGGCGACGCGCTTCGGAATGTCCTCGGTGATCAGCTTGTGCACGCGATCGGCATCCGTCCACGGGATGTTGCCGAACTGGTCGTTGAAGGTCTTGAGGATGTTCGAGAGCCGGTCCAGCTCGGCCTCCGGCTTGTGGCCGCCGCCCGCCGTGGGTACCGGCTCGATCTCCGCGTCGGCGTCCGGGAGCTGGATCCTGACCGCGGCCTGCTTCTCCACGCGGTAGCTGTCCATGTCGATGGCCTCGAGGATCCCCTTCGACAGATCTTCCTCGACTGGGGCCGGCAGCTTCGGTACCAGGAACGTGAGGAAGATCGACAGCTTCTCCCATTCGGCGTTTGTGTAGGGAAGGATGGACGACAGGAACCCGTAGGCGCGCAGGAAGGCCTTCGCCTTGCCCTTGAAGTCCACCTGACCGTCTTCATCGAGCTGCTCGCGGTAGGCAGCGACGCCGGCATCGAGTATCGGATCGAGACGGTCTCGGTCCGCTCCGTAGAGATAGAGGGCCACCAGATCAGCGACCTGCTCGGCAGTATAGACCTGGTAGCCGTCGAGAGCCGCCTTGAGGTCGTGCAGCTTGTTCGGGTCGGTCTCGTCCGCCAGGACCGTGGTGCGGTAGTAGTCGGCGAACCCCTCCTGGATCGTGTCGGAGTCGTTCATGAAGTCGAGCACGAAGACGTCGTGCTTCTTGGGGTGGGCGCGGTTGAGCCGCGAGAGCGTCTGCACGGCCTTGATCCCGGAGAGCACCTTGTCCACGTACATCGTGTGCAGCAGGGGCTCGTCGTAGCCCGTCTGGAACTTGTCGGCGCAGATCAGGAACCGGTACGGGTCCTCCTGGATCTTGTCGGCGATCCGGCTCGACGGGAAGCCGTTCAGCGACGCCTCCGTGACCTTGGCGCCGCCGTACTCGTGCTCGCCTGAGAAGGCGACGATGGCCCGGTACCGGCTCTTGCGCTCTCCGAGGTAGTCGCGGATGGCGTGGAAGTACTGGATCGCGCGCTCGATGCCGCTGGTGACGACCATGGCGCGCGCCTCGCCTCCGACCTTGTTCAGGGCCAGCACCTGTTCGTGGAAGTGGTCCACCATGATCTCGGCCTTGAGCCGGATCGCGTGGTCGTGGCTCTCCACGTAGCGGCGCAGCTTTTTCTTCGCCCTCTTGGTGTCGAACTCGGGGTCGCCCTCGATCTTCTTCACCAGCTTGTAGTAGCTCTCGACGGGGGTGTAGTGGCGCAGAACGTCCAGGATGAAGCCCTCCTGGATCGCCTGCTTCATCGTGTAGCTGTGGAAGGACCGGTGCTTGACGCTCCCGTCGGCCTGGGCCTCCGGCTCGCCGAAGATCTCGAGCGTCTTGTTCTTGGGCGTGGCGGTGAAGGCGAAGTAGCTGGCGTTGGGCAGCAGCTTCTTCGCCTCCATCAACCGGTTGATCTTGTCCTCGAGAGTCTCGTCCTCCTGCTCGGCTCCCGCGGCCGAGAGGGCCACCGAGACGGCCGCCGAGGTGCGCCCGCCCTGGCTCGAGTGCGCCTCGTCGATGAGGATCGCGAAGCGCCGGCCGCGATGCTCGCTGCCGATCTCGTCCAGGATGAACGGGAACTTCTGCACCGTGGAGATGATGATCTTCTTGCCGTCGGCGATGAAACGCCGTAGGTCGCCGGAGCGCTCGGCGTGTCCCACCGTGGCGCTCACCTGGGCGAACTGCTTGATGGTGTCCTTGATCTGCTGGTCGAGGATGCGCCGGTCGGTGACAACGATGATGGAGTCGAAGACGACCGCGCCGTCCTTCGCCAGGCCGATGAGCTGGTGGGCGAGCCAGGCGATCGAATTGGACTTGCCGCTCCCCGCCGAATGCTGGATGAGGTAGCGCCGGCCGGCGCCATGTCGGGCGACGTCGGCCAGCAGGCGGCGCACCACGTCGAGCTGGTGGTAGCGCGGCCAGATCTGCGCGGCCTTCTTCCTGCCCGACTTCTCGTCCCGCGTCTCGACCACCTGGGCGTAGTTCTCCAAGATGTCGGTCAGGCCCTCGCGCGTGAGGACGCGCTTCCAGAGGTAGTCGGTCTTGAGGCCGTTCGGATTGGGCGGGTTGCCCGCACCGTCGTTCCAGCCCTGATTGAACGGCAGGAACCACGAGCCCTTGCCCTTGAGGTGGGTGCAGAAGCGCACCTCGTGGTCGTCCACGGCGAAGTGCACGACGCAACGCCCAAACTCGAACAGCTTCTCGCGCGGGTCGCGGTCGCGCCGGTACTGCTGGACCGCGTCGTCGACCGTCTGCTTGGTCAGGCTATTCTTCAGCTCGAAGGTGGCGAGCGGAAGGCCGTTGATGAAGAGGCCCAGGTCGAGGGCGAGCTGCGTCTCGTCGCGGCTGTAGCGAAGCTGCCTCGTGATGCTGAAGCGGTTCTGGGCGAACCGCTCCGCGGCTCTGAGGTTGCCGGGCGAGGGCGTGCCGTGGAAGAGGTCGAAGTGGTGCGGGCCGTGCTTGATCCCGTGCCGTAGCACGTCGATGGTTCCGCGTTTGGTGATCTCGCCCTGGAGCCGGGCGAGGAACTTGCGACGGGTCGGTCCGTCCTCTCGGAGGTCGAGGGCGCGGGCCGGTTCCGGCTGCGTCGCCTCCAGGAACGCCGAGAGCTGGACCATGTCCACGCAGTGCTCGCGGTCGTAGTCCTCGGGCGTGCCGCAGATCCACCCGGCGCCGTAAGCCGCCGGTCGCTCGCACACCTCCCCCGCCGCGCCGGCTCCCGGGCCGCGCGGATCGCAAGGCGACCCCGTCAACGCGACGCAGATGAGCCGCTCGAGACCGCGCTCGCTGGTGTCGGTGGTCATCGGGCCACCTCGCTCCCGCTGACGATCAAGTACCCGTCCAGCACCGCCATGCGTCCCAAGTGCCTGTCCCAGCAACGGTTTGGGGCGCTGTCCCGCCCGCCCCTGTGCCGCTGGATCCAGTACCCATCAAGCAACGGGCAAGCAATCCACCCAGCGGTAACACCTTGCTTCCCAAGGACTTGTGGCCCGAGGGAGCGCGCCGGGGGAGCCCTCCAGGGCCGCGCCATCAAGCAACCTCCCGCGGGTCTGGCCGAGGCGCCGCCCAGAAGGGCAGGTAGCTTCGGATCCGGGTGCCGGCCTCGGGATCCGTGATCACGATCAGGCCGGATTCGACGGCTTCTCCGAGAAGACGAGACGCGGTGGCGATGTTCTTGTCATCAATGCCGAGGCGCTGGCGAAGCGAGGCGTTGCTCATCGGCTGCCGCATCACGTAGCGCAGGCACGCGTGCAGGTAGCAGGCGCGCACGCGGTCCGCCTTGACCATGGCCGAGAGGGGCTTGTGGGCGAACAGGACTGCCCGCGTGAACCCCTCCGGGCTCTCGAAGAGCGGCGCCGGAAGCTGGAACAGCTCGACCTGGAAGACGACCTTGTCGATCCCACTTCCCCGCTCCTCGCAGATCCGGAAGCGTCGCATGAGCGAGGCGAGCGCCTCGTTGCGGGACCGGGGTGGCGTGTCCACGAAGCGCTGCGTGTCGACGAGCGGCTCGCCCGGGTTCGAGATCTCGATGCGGTCGTCGAAGATCTCGACCATCGGGCCGGTGCCGGTGATGAAGAAGTCCTGGTGAATGAGCGCATTGGCCACGAGCTCGCGCACCGCCAGCTCCGGGAACACCGGTACGCTCCGGCGCAGAGCCTGCTCGATGATCTCGTTGGCCGGCAGCAGGCCGTGGATGTACCCGACCAGCCCCTCGAAGCCGCAGGCGTAGCCCTTGGCGCCTTCCTGCTCCTTGAGCGTTTCCGTCCGGCCGTTCCCGCGGTACTGAATGACCCGCACGGCCTTGCGCCGCAGCGCGTGAAAGGCATCGAGCCGCTTCGCGAACAGGATGGCGCCGAGGCTCGTGACGTCCCAGCCGCCGGCGTCGCTCCTGCGGATCAGCCGGTCGTCCGCCAGGGCTTCGAGGATGCCCTTCCGGTTCGCCGGCAGCGGCCGCTCCAGCAGGTCGAAGTAGGCCGGGTATTCCAGCAGGCGAAGCACGTCGTCGCTCGTTGCGCGCTCGGCGGCGACGCCGTCCTCGAAGGGCGTCCGGTCGAAGATGCGCCACAGCGCCCGCTCCTTCTCGGGGAAGTCCTTCAGCTTCTTCTTGTAGGTACCGACGCGGATGAACTCCTGGCCCGAGAAGCGCACCGGGTGGCGGGCGGCCCGCGCGATCTCCAGCAGGACGACGCGGCGTCCGTCGATCTCCACCGTGAAGAAGCGAAAGTCGATCTTGGGCTCCAGAAGCCTCAGCAGCCAGCTCTCCAGCTCCTCGTTGCCGACCCGGGCCGTGTGGGGATCGAAGGTGGTTCCGACCACCGCGTGGTCCTCGTCGCGCACGCCCCAGGCCTGATACGCGAAGGCCTTGCCCACCAGGGCGGCCGCGTTGGCGAGCGCGGAGATGTACTCGCCGATCCCCTGCGGCTCGGCCTCGTTGATCTTGAACTCGACCCACTCGGTCTCGCGCGGCAGCGCGCACAGCTCGCGCACGAGGCTCGCGAGGTAGTCGGCAGGCCTGTCGCCGCTCACGCCTCGGCCTCCTCGGGGATGGGATCGAGGTCATCGGCCGGTTGCTCCTCGGGCGAATCGTCCTCGGCCTCGATCTCGGCGAGCGGCTCGGGCTCCTCGGCCTCGTCCGGCAGACGCGCCGCCGCCTCGCGCACGTCGTGCTTTCCGGTGACCACGTCGGCGATCAGGCGGGTACGGAGTTCACGGACAAGCGCAACCTCACGGTTCAGCCGATCTTCAGTGCGCTCAAGCTCCGCGATGCCCTCACTAATCCCTCGAACGATCCGCTCCTGCTCCTCAACTGGTGGAACTGGAACCTTGATGACTCCGAAGCGATCGGTGTAGAGGCGCATGAAACCTGACGAACCCGTTCCAAGACCTTTCGATTCAACGCGAAAGACGCCTCCTGCTGCAGGCGTCTTGAAGAGCTGCAGGAAGTACTCGGGCACTTGGGGCGCAACTATCTCCAGCACGGCGTAGTCGGGGCTGACCAGTCCAGATTGGCCTGCGATTCCGAACATGCCGATCGCGGCACGCATCCGGTTCATCACGAGCTGGCCAGGCCGCACCTTCTTGAAACCCACGAGAGCTTCGGTACTGATCGGCACTTCAGACACTTCACGGTGGCGTACCAGGCCTCGATACATGCGCAGGGAAAGCAGCTCCTCAGTTCCAGTTGCCGATCGGTGATCGATCTCGCGAAACAAGACCTTTGCGCGCTTGACGGCCCAATGCTCCGGCACATCCCCCAGCCACTCTACGCCGGAGGGCTTGAGGCGCACACTGGCGTCGAGGCCGCGGGTGACGGCGCGGTGGATGATGGCCTGCTTCTGCTCTTCCAGCAGCTTGATCAGCTTCTGCTTGGCGCGGATGTAGCGCCGGATCCGCCGGTCCACGTGGTCAAGGAACCGGACAATGGCGGCTTGTTCCGGGATAGGCGGCACCGGCAGCCATATGGACTTGATCGCTGCGTGCGAGAGCCCGTAGCGTGTCACGCCGTTCGCTTCGACGTGGAACTGGTAGGCGACGCCAGTGCTCTGCATCGCTCGGAAGAGGTAATCACCGAGCACTTGAGCGCTGAAGGGACGCAGCAGCGCCAGGTGGTACCCGCACACGAGGTCATCTGCGGCTTCCTGGACGAGAGCGGGAACGCCGATATCGTTCCACGCCTCCGAGTCCTTGGTAATGAGAACATCGCCCGTCTGGAGTCGAAAGCGCTCGATTTCCTCGGTCGTAGCGGTCGCGCCCATGAACGTCATCGCGGCACCAATGCGATCGTTCTTGTAGACGTCCACGTAGTTGCACAAGCGAACCGGAACCTCACCCTCCTTCGCGTGCTTGTCTACGTTGCTGACGCGCATCTCGACGGCATTCCGCAGCCGGCTCACATCCCAGTGCGCCGGCACGTCCCCGAGCCACGGCACGCCGGAGTTCTTCATCGCGGGGTACGGCACGAGATCGTCGATCATGCGTTGCCCTCCCCTCCACCTGCCGGCGCTGCCTGCCAGTCGCCAGCGATCCGTACCCAGTCCGTGTCGCGTGAGATCGCCTGTCCGTCGTCATCCTTGCCGACCCAAACGCCCCAGAACTCCGGGTCGTCGGAGCGGGGTTGCTGCGACTTGGGCAGATCGTTCATTCTCACGAGCACCGGAAGCTCTGACGCCCAGCCGAGCAGGATGGCGCTCTGCGAGGGCAGCGACGGCAACTCCCGAAGCAGCCCCCTCAGGTTGTCCGGGACGAGACGGTGGACCAGCTCCTGATCACGGTCGTTGCTGATGCGGTGCAGGAGAAAGGTGTTGCACTGCGAGAGAACCGTGGGGGAGAGCTCCGACGGGCGCTGGGAAGAGAGGACCAGGCCGAGCCCGAACTTTCGGCCTTCACGCGCGATGCGCTCGAACACCTGACAGCAGACCGCCGCCGCGTCCTGGTTCTCGACGTCCTCCTTGTAGCGCTTGATGAAGGTATGCGCCTCTTCCATCACCAGCACCGTGGGAAGCGTCGCCCCGTTCAGCCTGACGTAGCGCTGGAGGGCCTCGAAGGTCATGCGCGCGATCACGGCCGTGACGACGTGCACGACCTCGGTGGGCACCAGGGACAGATCGATCACCGAGACGCAGCCACTTTCGGCCTTGTCGCTCCCGATGTAGTCCGCCAGCCAGTCCTCAAGGGTTGTGCCCTCGGTGTCGGAGATGATTGCTCGCATCCTGGGATCCGAGAGGAATGTGCGGATCCGGGCGACGAGGAAGTCCAGGTACTGGCTTACGTTCTCCTGATCCGCCAGGATCTCCAGGTGGTCCGCGAGGTCCGTGCCGTTGAAGGGCAGAGGAACGTCTTCGTCGGGACTTTCTTGGAAGACGATTCCTCCGACGGTTTCCACGGCCGACCGGAAGGCCTCGACGATCGGAGTCACCTGCGACTCCGAGAACGCACGGAAGTACTCGACTAGCTCTCCATCGTCATTGGTGAACGTCTTGAGGTTGCCTTCGACAGCAACGCTGATGGCCTCTCGAACGTCCGCGAGCCGATTGTCCGGGTACTCGGCGATCTTCGCTTCCAGGTCGCTGGCCATTGCCTTCAGACGCCAGCCGAACTGCTTGTCCGTCTGGATTGCGCCTGATCGGTGGTCGCGCTGTACCGAAATGAGGCGGGACGAAAGGTAGCGGCGCAGCGCCAGCTTCTTCTCCTCTTCCGTGGGGGCGGCGATCTCCGTCCGCCCGGCCTTGACCTCACGTAGTGCCCGCCGGAGCAACGGCCGCTGCGTCTTCGCGCTGGCCTGCGTGAACGAGCACCACTCGGCGCTGTTCCAGAACCAGAGCGGCACCTTGAGCGCCTGCTCGCCTTCGCCGGGGTTCACCTTGAAGACGCGCGCTCGGACCGTGGGATCGTCCTTCGGGAACGCCCGCGAGTACTCGCCATTCGGGTCGAGCACGACGAAGCGGGCGTTGGGTGTGCCACCCCGGACCTCCGTTGCCTGTTCTAGGCTCCAGCGGATCAGGCCCGCGACCGAACACGACTTGCCGCTCCCGGTGTTGCCGAGGACGGCGAGATGACGCCCGAACAGGCGGTTCGGATCGACGCAGACTCGTGCATCCCCGGCCAGGGGGCTCGTGCCGATCTGAACGCGTCGTCGTTCGCCGGACTCGACAATCGACCGGAGCTGAGCATCCGTGGGTAGCACGACGGCGGCGCCGACCGAGGGCAACGTGTCGGCGCCCCGCCGGAAGACGTAGCCTTCGTCGTCGAGAGTCGCTCGCAGGATGCCGAGCGGGTTGAGGCTCAGCCGGCGCAGCGGATAGGGCAGGTCCACGAGGCCGAAGTCCTGCATTCCCCGACGCTTCGGAAAGGGCGATCGCTCGACAGTCACCCACTCGGTCTGCCCGACGAGGAAGCCGTCGTCGACGGGAACCAGCAGGTAGCCGTTCACCCGGGGAAACGGCCGAGGCCCGCCCGCGTTCAGCGCGACGGACTCGGGCGCCTCGATATCAAGGCCGACCTTGATCTCGTCCGGCGACACGAACTCCACCGTGCCGATCCGGAGGCTCCCGGCCTGCTCGAAGGGGGTCTGGCTCACGGAGTCGGGCCTCCTTCCTCTGCGCTAGCCTTGCCCGCCGTCTCGTCCTTTCCTTCCCCGGCGGTCCACCTCGCCTTCAGCAGCTCGGCCATGCGGAACGTGGTGCGGTCGATCGCCGGCTTGGGCAGGTAATGGTCGACCAGCGTCCTGAGGTCGCCGAAGTGATCGCCGATCATAAAGGTCACTTGCGCGAGCCGCCCCAGCGATTCGTAGGTGCCCATGATGCGGCCAATGAGGTCGTCGCGCGAGATCACCACCAGGTGAGCCGACGGGATCGTCAGCATGTCCGCGAGCACCCGGTTGATGTGCTCGTCGCCGAACCCGTATCCGTAGCAGACCACCGTGCTGTTCGGCCGGCAGATCGCGGCGGCGAGGTCCCGAAACAGCTCTACGTAGGGGTGGGAGGCGGTTTCCCGGTCCTTCGCCGCGTTCGGGTAGATCATGAGCTGCATCGCCCCGGCGCCATCGATGCCGGCAGAGGTAATGTAGGGCGTGGCCTCGGGGGCACCGAACGGGAGCCCGATCCGGCGAATCGCTCGATCGCAATCGAGCCAGTCGACCGACCCGTGCAGCTTCGTGAAACGGGCGACACCTTCCAGGTAGCGCGGCTCGCCGCGGATGCCGGGCGGGTTGTAGTGGAGATCGACGTCGAGCCGTGAGGCACGGAAGACGGGCGCCAAGGTGCCGACGAAACGGTCCATCAGTCGGAGCCCCGCGACATCGGCGCCGGCTTCGAGGTAGCGGTCGTAGTTCGTCGAGAAGAGGTGCAGCCGCTCGCGTGTGCCGGACCGGCTCGCGAAGCTCATGAGGAAGCTGACGAGGTAGTTGAGAGCCTCCTCGCGTCTGTCGCCGGGCGCCGAGACGAGCTGTCGCTCCCCCTCGAGGATCGAGGCTGCGAACGAGCCGAGGGCGTCTCTCAAGCCCTTTCGCAGGGCCGTGATCTGCTCATGCTCCTCGGCATCCTCCGTCTTGGTGGACGCGATGATCTCCAGGCCGCGGAGCAGCTCGTTGGCAGTGCGGATTTGGTCCTCGAAGTTCCCCGTGTCGCGCCCTGCCAGCTTGGCGGCACGCTCGGCTTCCGCCGCGATCTCCTCGTTCAGGATGTCGAAGGCGATCGTCTCCATCCCGGGAAGCGCGCTCTCCGTCGCGATCCCGTGCGCGGCGTGCGTCAAACCTGAGCCCACCAGCAACGACAGGTGCTCGGACTGGACGAGTGCCGTGAGCCAAGGCTCGATCCTGGGACGCAGCTTCTCCGGCCCGAAGCCCTCGTCGGGCTTTGCCCAAGAGCACGTCGCGCCGGTGGATAGCTTGAACGGCTTGCTGGACTCCTCGGGTTCGCGGTCCGGCTCCAGGAAGACCGGGGCCTGGTCGTCGCGCGTCTTGAGGATCTGACCGCCGCCCTCGAGATGGTTGCGAACGTCTTCCGCCGTCACGGCTTGGCTCCCCCGATGATCTCGCCCAGTAGTCCCTCGGTTTCCTTCTCCAACACCAGAATGTCGGCGCGGATCTCCTGCAACGTCCGCAGCGGCTGCGGCTTGTAGAAGTAGCGGGTGAAGCTAATCTCGTAGCCGGTCTTGACGCTGTCCGGCACGTACCAGGCGTCGGCCGCGTGTGGCAGGACCTCGCGGCGCAGGAAGGCTTCGATGCCGCCCTCTTCCAGCAGCGGGACCTGCTCGGTGTCGCGGAGGTCCGGGTCGGGCTCGTACTCGACGACCGCGGGCTTGCCGGCGATCGTGACAGGGAACAAGCCGCGCAGCGGGTCCGCTGCAGTGCCCTTCTTGTGGATCTTCTTGATGACCGGCGGCGCGTCGGTCGCCCGCTCGGCCGTCTCCTTGAGCGACTTGATCTCCTTGACCGCGTAGGAACGCTCGGCGTCGATGCCCGCAAGATGCAGCGGTCGCTCGACGATCACCTTCCAGTATCCGAAGGCAGCGTTGGGCAAGATCTTGCTCTGCTCCCTCTCCTCGAAGGCGAGGAAGGTGTTGCAGATGCGCTCGATGCCCTCGTCCGACAGCTCGCAGTTCTTCTTGCCGAGGTTCTTGCGCAGCGGCTTGAACCACTGCGTGGCGTCAATGAGCTGCACTTGGCCCTTGCGATGCTCGGCCTTTCGGTTCGTGAGCACCCAGATGTAGGTCGCAATGCCGGTGTTGTAGAACATGTTGAGTGGCAGGGCGACGATGGCTTCGAGCCAGTCGTTCTCGATGATCCAGCGGCGGATGTTGCTCTCGCCCTGGCCGGCGTCGCCGGTGAAGAGCGAGCTGCCGTTGTGCACCTCGGCAATCCGGCTGCCGAGGCGGGTGCCTTGCTTCATCTTCGAGAGCATGTTCGCCAGGAAGAGCATCTGGCCGTCGCTCGAACGCGTGACGAGCGAGTACTCGGGATCGTCGGCGTGCTCGATCAGGAAGCGCGGATCCTTGATGCCGCCCTTGCCGCCCATGCGCTCCAGATCGCTCTTCCAGCTCTTGCCGTAGGGCGGGTTGGAGAGCATGAAGTCGAACTCGCGCGACGGGAAGGCGTCGTTGGCGAGCGTCGAGTGCTCGGGGCCGCCGACGATGTTGTCCGCCGCGTCGCCCTCGCCCTTGAGGAGAAGGTCCGCCTTGCAGATGGCATAGGTCTCGCCGTTGATCTCCTGCCCGTAGAGGTGGGTGGCGACCTGCTTGCCGTGGTCGCGGGCGAGGCCCTGGAGCGTTTCTTCGGCGACCGTGAGCATCCCACCCGTGCCGCAGGCGCCGTCGTAGACGAGATAGGTGCCGGACTCGATCTGCCCGGCGACGGGCAGGAAGATGAGGCGGGCCATGAGCTTCACCGCATCGCGCGGTGTCCAGTGCTCACCGGCCTCCTCGTTGTTTTCCTCGTTGAAGCGTCGGACCAGCTCCTCGAAGATCGTGCCCATCCCGTGGTTGTCGAGGCCGGGGTGTTTGATCGAGCCGTCCCCGTTCCGTACCGGATCCGGGCCCAAATTGATGTCCGGCGAGAGGAACTTCTCGATCAGCGTTCCCAGAGCGTCGGCCTTCGAGAGGCGCGGGATCTGGTTGCGGAACTCGAAGTTCTCGAGGATGTCCTGCACGTTGGGCGAGAAGCCGTCGAGGTAGGCCTCGAAGTCGGCCCGAAGCTGCTGCTGGCTGGCGCGGGCCTTGAGGTCGCGGAGGGTGAATGGCGACGTGTTGTAGAAGGCCTGCCCGGCCGCCTGCCGCAGGGCTTGATCCTGGTGGACGATCCTGGCCTCGTCGAGCGAGGCCTTCATGTCCAAAACGGCCTGCTTCGTTGGCTCCAGCACCGCGTCGAACCGGCGCAGAACGGTCATCGGCAGGATGACGTCGCGATACTTGCCGCGAACGTAGAGATCGCGTAGGACATCGTCGGCGATGCCCCAGATGAAGTTTGCGATCCAATTCAGTTGCGCCCGTTCCATGTCACTCCGCGTTCCTCGGGAGGCCTAACGACGAGCATCAACCGCGCCAACTAGAGTCGCTCAGCGGTTTGCCCGTAATAC
>CAYRXS010000196.1:0-12942 GCA_964428225.1 uncultured Planctomycetaceae bacterium | reverse complement strand
GTGCCAAAGCCCGAAGACGATGGCCAGACCGACGAACACGGTTCCGACCAGGAAGTGCGCCACGAGCATCCACTGATACGAGCTCAGCAGCCGGGCGCGCGCGTCGGAGAGGTCCTGCCAGGCCGTGTACCCGAAGAGGTAGATCGAATTGGCGAGGATCGCGACTCCGAGGGCCACGAGGATGCCCAGGATCACGCGCTGTCCCGGGCTCAGGAACCTGAGCCGGAACTCCGGGGGGGTGAGGATGGGGCTCACGGAGTCAATGTACGGAGCCGCGGCGGAATGAGACAGCTTCCGCGGGCTGTTCGACGGATTCTCAGTCCGCCGGTGCGAGCCGCAAGCTGGAGCGGTTCTTCGCGGCGAGGATCTCCTTCGCCAGGGCCTTCACCTTCGTCTTGTCGAGCTCACGCAGAGCCTCGACGAGGGCGGGGGAGGACAGGCCCGTCTGCAGCTCCTCGTTGACGAGATTCAGGGCCACCTGGGTTTCGAGGAGGTCGCGAGCCGGGCTGTCGCTCGGCACCTGTCGGTAATAGGCCTCCAGATCGAGGCGCCCCGACTGCATGGCCATCTGGAAGAGGGCCATGCCGAGGCTCGGGCCGGTCGGGAGACCGTCGAGGACGGTGCGGATCGCCTGGCGCACCTCGGCGACGTCGGCCCCGGCGTCGAGGGCGACCGAGATCGTGATCGCTCGGCCCGCGCTCGTCACGAGGTCCGCGACGGCTAGCGCCTTGCCCTGGCCGAGCCGGGCGTCTCCGCTCAGGAAGAGGGCCTGCTGGATGCCGGTGGCGATCACCTTCGCCGCGGCGGTCCGCGCGGGCGTGTCGGCGGGGACGGGATACCACTCGAGGTAGTGGTGGGCGTCGAGATCCCACGTCGCCTCGACGTCGCCCGCGGCCAGGCTCTTCGGTCCGCGCGGCGCCGCCTTCTTCCCCCGGCCCATGTCGAGCTCGCCGAAACTCTCCTCGATGGCCTTCGCCACCTCCTTCGCGTCGACGGGGCCCACGGCGACCAGGAGGGCCCCGCGTCCTCCGTGGACGTACTCCTTCACGTAGGCGACGACCTGCTCGACGGTCGCGTTCTGCACGTCGGCGTGCACCGCGGCGTGCTCGAGCCCTCCTCCGACGATCTGCGACCACGCCGCCGACGCCCACTTGTGGGTGTAGCCGTTGGGCACGGTGGACTCCAGCTCTCCGGCGATGCGACCCTTCTCGCGAGCGAGCACCTCCTCGTCGAACTCGCTCGCCGCGAGCCACCGCGCCTGCCGGTCGAGGGCCGTCCGCCACTTCTCGGGCGTGGCGTAGGCGTCGAGCCGCAGCGTCCCGCCCATCGTCTCCCCGTTCATCGAGAGCCCGTCCAGGGAGAGCGAGTCCGGGTCCGTGCTGCGGATCAGCATGTGCTCGATCAGGTGCGTGAACTGCGCGCGCCCCGGCTCGTCGTGGTAGAGGCCGACGGGCAGGAAGGACAGGAACGACTGCCGCTTCGCTTCCGCGACGTGCAGGATCGCGACCCGGATCCCGTTCTCGAGCTCGAGCCTGACGAAGGGATCCTCCGTCTCCCGGGCGCAGGGCAGGAAGGGCAGGGCGACGAGGGCGAGGACGGAAAGTCTCGTGAGCATGGTTCTTCTCCTGCGGGCGGCGATCCGTGATCCGGCGTTCATTCTCCTCCCGATCGCCGGGGAATCCGAGAAAAATGGCCGCCGCCACCGGAGGGGGATCGGCCGGCTACCGCTCCTCGTCGGAGGCTCCCTCCGGATCCGCGAGCTCGACGATCACGCCCTCGTCGTCCTCATCCCGCACGCGAAGGACAGTCGTGGCCCCGGGTTCGATGCGGACGGGGAAGTCTCGCGTGCCGTGCTCCGGGTGGTGCAGGCGGAGGACGTAGTCGGCGGGGGGCAGGAGGATCGAGTCGCCCTGGCCCCGGGCCAGGCGGGCCACGTCGGCGCTCCGGAAGGGGTCCTCGTCGGCGCCGATGGACAGGACGTGGGCCACCACGGGCCGCCCTACCCGGTGCGCGCTCCAGGCCAGCCTCCCGACGTCCCAGGGACGAGGAGGATCGAAGCGGAGCTCGAGCGTGCCGAGGTCGAGCTCCGGCGCGGGGAGGTGGATCGTGCCCAGCTCGTTCGGAGCCCCCACCCCGGAGAGGTAGAGGGGGCCGAGCTCGCGCCATCCGAGCCGCGCCGCACCGATCTCGACGAGATACTGCCCGGGCGGGATGTCGTCGATCCGGTGCCGGCCATCCGTGCTGCCCTTGGCGAAGAGAAGACCTCGGTCGCTGGCGACCTGCCAGAGCCGTACCACCGCTCCCTTCAGCGGGGCGCCGTCCCGGTCGAGGACGGTGATCGTCACGGCGGTGTTGCCGCCCGCGGACAGGTCGATCGGGAACGACTGACCCTCGCCGGGCACGACTCCCTCGAGGACCGCGACGGGGAGCGGACGACTGCGCCCCGAGAAGACCTCCATCCGCATCGGCGAGCCCGGACAGTTCGGGATGGTGAAGAGACCTCCCTCCGACGTGACCGCCTCGCTGCGCCAGGGACCGTCCGGGGAATAGGCGGAGAGCTCGACGCGCCAGCCGGGCAGGGGGGCCGCGCTCGCGTCGTAGAGCAAGCCGCTCGTGACGAGGCCCGGGTCGAGCGTGGGATTCCACTCGATGCGATCGTCCGACCCCGCGATGATGCGCTCCGTGGCGAGACCGGCCCGGCCGCCGCGCGCGTACAGGAAGAGCTCTCCCGGCACGAGATCGGGAAGGACGTACTGTCCGCTCCCGTCGGTCTCCGCGATGGAGGAGACTCGCCGGTCGTCGGGGCCCACGGAGACGGTGACGCCTCCCGCCGGCTCGCCGTCGGGGCGGAGAACCACGCCTCGCACGGTGGCCCCGGCGGGTGCCACCTCGAGTTCCTGGAGGACCGGGATGTCGAGCATGATGACCGCCTCGTTCAGCGTCGGGCTTACGGTCACCGTGTTCGCCCGGAGCGGCTTCCCGCCCCTCGCCAGCAGGGGCTTCTCCGGCCCGCCCCAGCGCAGGGGATCACGGAAGCCGATCTCGCCCGCATCGCCCCGCACCACCGGGGGAGCCAACCCGATCGAGGAGCTCGAGCTCGCGGCGACCGACAGCGTCGTGTTCAGCCTGAACACCATGCTCTGCCCGCGCCGGACGATCCGCGCGGATCCCGGCACGCAGAGCAGAGCGCGGTGGTTCGCGCCGGATCGAAGCTGCTCGTGGAAGAGGACCGACATGGCTCCTCGGTACCGCACGCACCAGGCGAGCTCCATGATCTCCGTCGTCCCGTGCCAGCGCGCGCGCAGCGTTCCGTCCGCTCCCGTCTTGCCAAGGTGGTTCAGGGGCAGCCCGATCGGGGCCGCGTACACCACGGCGTCCGTCGCGGACAGGCCGCGGCCGTCGATCACCTGGAGCTCGAGCTCGAAGGGCCATGCCCCCGCGGGGGTCAGGATCGGATCGAGCGTGTCCGCGGGGGCCTCGTCCTCGACGACCGCGCGCGACGAGCCCGCCGCGGGGTCTTCCGCCGCGGGTCCCCCGATCTCGGTCAATTCGGAGTCGGCAGCCTCCAAGGGCGCCGACGGAGCGACCGGATCCGGACGTACTCCCGCTCGCTCCCCGGTCCCGCTCGCCCAGAGGAGGACGAGGAGCACGACGAGGATCGCCGCTGCCGCGAGGGCGAGCCTGGACTGCGAGGACATGAGACGACTTCCCTGCCGACTGCGTCGGATTCTCACGCGTTCTCGGCGGTCGACCGAGGAGGATGTCTCCTGGAAGACCAGGGTTCAGGATACCTTCGGCCTCGGTTTGGAGGCGCAACAATCGCGGCGTGGGGTCGTACCCTGTGGCTCGCCCCCTTCCGCAGCCCAGGACGTCCGCCATGACGATCGCCATCCCGATCTCCCTCGTCCTCCTCGCCACCTCGCCGCTCGTCCAGGAGCCTTCCTTCGAGGAGCGGAATGCGCTCTACGATCAGTTCTACCGAGCCCACCGTATCGTCCGGGGAGGATCGGTCCGGGCGCAATGGCTCGACGACGGCTCGACGCTCCTGTACCGCGCCGGACGGGACCGGATGGTCCTCGACCCCCAGGAGGGAATCCCGCGCGAGGCGACGAAGGAGGATCGCGACCGCGTGGTCGACACGACGGAGCCGTTCCGGCGCGATCGGATTCCCTCTCCCGCCGGCGACCGCACCGTCCTTTTGGACGAGGGCAATCTCGTGGTGCGAGGGGAAGACGGCGAGCCGGACCTGCGCCTGACCGACGACGCGGAGGAGGACATCATCTGGATGCTCGGTCCCAACGTCTGGTCGGCGGACGGGAGCATGCTGTATTCCACGCGGCTGGACTCGCGGAACGTCCACCAGTTGCCCATCGTCGACTTCGCACAGGCCGTGGAGACCGTCGAGTTCTCGCGCTACACCAAGACGGGAACCCCGTTCGCGGAATACGGCATCACCGTCTTCCACCTGCCCGGAGGAGAGAAGACGGTCGTGGACCTCGGCTCCGACGAGGACCTGTACCTGTTTCCCCTCGGCTGGAGAGGCGATCGAGAGGTCCTCCTCCTCCGCCTGAACCGCGAGGCGACGCGCCTCGATCTGATGGCCGCGGATCCCGCCTCCGGGAGGAGCCGGGTGATCCTGACCGACACGCAGGAGACCTTCGTGGGGGGGCTCGACTTCATCACCGGGGGCTTCCTCGCCTACTTCACGCCGATCGAGGGCACGGATCGATTCCTCTGGCTCTCGGAGCGCGACGGCTGGCGTCACGTGTACCAGTACGACTACGACGGCAAGTTGATCTCGCGCGTGACGGAGGGCGAGTTTCCGGTGCTGCAGGTCGTCGACGTCGACGTGGAACGCGAGCGCGCATTCGTCATGGCCAACGCCGAGGAGCGTCTCTACGACACGCATCTCTACCGTGCCGATCTCGCGGGCGGGGAGCTCCGGCGGCTGACGGATGGGGACGGTGAGCACGAGGTGCAGATGTCACCCTCGAAGCTCTACTTCGTCGACAGTCACTCGAGCCTGGATCGCGTCCCGGTGTCCGAGCTGCGCGACGTCGAGGGCAACCTCGTCCGCGTCCTCGACACGGCCAACGTTTCGGCTCTCGACGAGATGGGCTGGCTCCCCCCCGAGCCCTTCGTGGTCAAGGCCGACGACGGGGAGACGGATCTGTACGGCGTGATCTACAAGCCGAAGTACGTCGACCCCTCGAAGCGCTACCCGGTGATCGACTTCATCTACACGGGTCCGTTCATCACCGTGGTGCCCAACGACTTCCGCCAGAGCACGCACCTGGCGTCGCGAGCCCAGGCCATGGCTCAGATGGGATTCATCACGTTCATCGTGGATCCGCGGGGCACGACCGAGCGCGGCAAGTCCTTTCAGGACGCCTCCTACGGACGCATCGGGGAGATAGAGATCCCCGATCACGTCGCCGCGCTGCGTCAGATCGCGGCGAGCCGGCCCTACATGGATCTCGAGCGCGTGGGGGTCTACGGGCACTCGTGGGGCGGCTATTTCGCCTTGCGGGCGATGCTGACCGCTCCGGAGGTGTTTAACGTCGGGGTCTCCGGAGCGCCGGGGGAGCTGACCGAGAACGCGCCCATCAACGAGCCCTACATGCGCCTGCCCGAGAACAACCCCGATGGCTACGCGGCCTCCTACAACGCTCCCCTCGCCGCCAACCTCGAGGGTGAGCTCCTGATCATGCACGGCACCGCGGACACGAACGCGCCGTTCTCGACCTCGATACGGATGGTCGACGCCCTCATCAAGGCGGACAAGCCCTTCGAGCTGCTCGTGCTACCCGGCGCGGACCACTCGCTGCAAGGGGTGTACGGCCGCTACGCCCTGAAGCGGATGAAGGCCTTCTTCCTGGAGCACCTTCGCGGAGAAATCGTGGTGCGCTAGCCCGCCTCTCTCAGCTCGCCTTCGGTCTCGCACGAGCCGCAGCCGTCCTCCTCCGACGCCCCCTTCACCTGCTGCTTGCGAATCGGCTCGGTGACCACGTTCAGCAGGTAGCAGACGTCGTGCAGGTGATCTTTCTCGCGGATCTGGCACCGCTCCGGGTGTTTGCCCTCGGCTACCGCCTGCAGGAAGGTGCGGAACTTGTAGAGCGGGCCGAACACGCGGAACGAGGCCGACATTCCCAGGAGAATGAAGGCGGGAATCATCAGCCCGAGAGTGATCAGCGAATCTTGCACGAGGACTCCGGGAATCGCGGCGAGGATCTCCTCCCCGTCATTGGGCACCGCGACTGCGAGCCGGGACATGGCCCACGCCGAGAGGACGGCGTGCACCATGACCGACGCTCCCGCCGCCATCAGCAGGAGGACGATGAATCGGCCCTGCATCTTGGGGTCGATGAGCCTGATCTTTCTCTTCTTGCGGTTCATGACGGTGTCCGGTTGTTCGTGATTTCTTCTTGGGGGATGTCCGACGTCGGGCTTCGTCGATTTACCAGACCACGACGTCGTCGACGGACACGTAGGTGGGCGTGAAGGGAGGCAGGTTCTCGAAGGCCGAGAACCGCGTGTCGAACGACCAGTTGCGGTTGGGGGCCTGGTAGTAGTCGCCGTACACCTCGAAGCGGCCGGTGGCTTTCTCGCTGTGGCCGAGCGCCACCATGGAGCCCACGATCGTGCACGTCCTGCCGCTCCAGTTCTCGTGGAACCGCGGCAGGTTGTGGGGACCGCCGTTGAAGGCGTCGGCCGTGGCCTCGACGTCCCCGGTGAGGATGGCCATGCGGTACGTCGTGCTCGAGGCACTCGGCAGAGTGCCCGGCTGCTTGCTGTTGTCCCAGCCGTTGGAGAGCAGGTTCACCGCGTCCGCCATGACCGCGGCGGACTTGACGGCGTTGGAGTTGAAGTCGCCCCGGACGTAGATGGAATCGGGGGAGACGATGCTGAGATCATCCAGGAGGGTGTCGCCGTTCGTGAGCTGGAAGCCCTTCACGTCGGTGCCCGTCCCGGAGCCGTGGCCGGCGACGAACAGCAGTCCGTTGGAGGGGAAAAGGCCCGAGGAGTTCAGGCTCTGCACGTCGATCACCGTCACCTGGATCTCCTCGCCGTTGCCTTGAGCCTGACGGGCGTCGTACATCGTCGTCGAGGTCACGGCTCCCGCCAGCACGGCCGTCACGTCCAGGCCGAGGTGATCGTAGGCCTCCCACGTTCCGTCGGGGTTGGAGATGATGCTGAGCCCCGCCGCCGCGTAGAAGGGGCCCGGCGCGTGGGTGCCCGTGCCGGGAGCGACCTCCACGAACTCCTGGTCGCCATCGCTCCACTCGAAGTCGCCGTTCTCGGCCTCCATGTACATGCGGAAGTCGTCGATCTCGGGCGCCTCGACTCTCTGCACGCCATGCTCGCCGGTCAAAAGCGTGCTCCCCTCTCCTCCCGCGTAGAGGTCGGGATTCGACCACTGCTCCAGCGATCGCGGTCCGAAGGGCAGCCAGTCATCCGGGCCGTAGTAGTCCCCGTCGCCCTCCGCGTCATGGCCGACGAAGTCGGAGTCGAAGCCACTGACCGAGGGAATCCCCCAGGAGTCCATCTGCGTCTTGGTCTCCATCGGGACGAACTCCACCGGCTCCACGGGATCGAGAGGATCGGCCACCCACCGCCTGATCTCGGCCGGGTTGTTGGGACCCCAGTTGTACACGTCGGTCCACTCGGAGAAGTGGGGGCGGGAGTAGACGCCCCCCACGGCTCGCATGTAGTTCGTGTCGAAGTTCAGCCCGTGCTGCGCATAGAGGTAGATGTCTCCATTGCAGTGCACCGGCCCGTTGATCGTCATGGGAGCCGGGTACAGGAACTCCATGTCCTCCTCGTAATACAGCGCGAACTGGAAGAGGGGGACCACCCTGGCCACCACGATCCGCTTCGTCCGCGCCTCCGCTCTTCCGGCCTCGGCGAAACCCTCGATGCGATACACCGAGTCCATGGAGTAGAGGCCGGCGGAGGCGTCCGAGAGCGTCGGACCGTCCGTGAGGGTGACGGTGTAGGAGGCCTCGTGCCCCCCGATGTCCACCGTGCCCTCCGCCGGAGGGGCGGAGCCGAGCGCCAGGGCGTCGTAGATGGTGAACGCGGCCCGAGCGGTGGCGGCTCTACTCATGTAGCGAGCCGACGTCCGGTCGCGATTCGATTCGGACAAGCGGCTCGACGAGGTCGCCACCGTGGACAGGATCACGGCCCCCGCGACGATCGCGAACGCCGCGAACGTGGCCCACAGGAGGATCAGGCCTCGACGCGCGCGAGCGGCGCGTGCCGGTGAAGAGGGAAGGAGCATCATCGTGCGAGCCACCCGTTCGTGAGGCTGACCACCTGCTCCGAGGAGTAGGAATAGCGAGTGCCGTCCGAGCCTTCGCGGCTCAGGTCGACGCGCACGCGAATCGAATCCAGGGGTATCGTGAACCCGGTCGCGGCAGGATCCTCGAAGACGACCCGGATCACGTCCCGAGAGAGAACGCGGACCCGGCCGTCGCTGGACTGCCTGACGAAGTTGTTCGTGCCGTCGGCGTTCGGCACGAGCATGTACGCGAAGATGGGCGTCTGCCACACGGGAGCCCACTCGCCCGAGAGATCGGGCCAACCGTCCCCGTTCACGTCCGCGGGAAGGGGGAAGATGATCTCCCGGCTGAGGCCGATGGCTGGATCGTCCCGGTGCGGTGGAGCGTGCGCGAACTCGGGGAAGTCGTCACCGGCGACGCCGTTGTCGAAGAAGACCGGGTAGTCGACTCCGCCCACGCTCGTGAATCCCGATCTGCTCAGGTCCTCCGAGATCACCGTCATCAGACGCATCGAGTCGCGGGCGACCTCCTGCTCGATGTTACCGATCTTGGTCAGGGCTCCGATGCGATCCGTGGACAGCACGAAGCCGCCCAGGATCAGCGAGAAGAGCGCGAGCGTGACGACGGCCTCGAGCGCCGTGAAGCCGGCGGCGGCCCTGTTGGTTCTCCTGCGCATCAGCGATGTATGCAGCTGAGGGTGAGCTCCCGCGGCTGTCGCGTGGCCGAGGTCCACGTCAGTTCGAGGCGGATGGTCAGCTCGTCGGGCGTGGGATCCCCCGGAACGTACCCGGGCGTGCTGAAGAGGACGTTCACGTCCTGGAGGGGGCATTCCCCCACGTCGATCGCGTTCCCCGGGGGGTGGTCTCCGTTCTCGTCGACGAGCTCCTCGAGGCCGCGCACGAGAAGGCGGTCCATCGTCGAGCGCAGAGTGTCCACCGCGAGATCCGTCTCGCGCGCTTCGGCGAGGAGGTTGCGACTCGCCACCTGGCTCGAGAACGCTCCCAGCATCACGATGGCGAGGACCGTCACCGCGACCGTGAATTCGACGAGAGAGAACCCTCGCCGCTGGCCGTATCTCATGCCTCGGATTCTCATGGTGGGGGGGATCCCCAGGTTTCGTCAGGATTCCCGCAAAGCTGAAGTCCCCCGTCGGATTGCCCGCCGGCCTCGGGTCGCGGAGGGGTTCTCCGGCGATTCGGGGCGGGGAAAGGGGTATCCTCGGGAGCGTGAAGCACGTCGCCGCCGGATTCCTGCTCTCCCTCGCCACCATTGCCTGCGTCGGCCCCGGAGCCGGTGATTCCCGCGCTTCGGATCGCCCGAACGTCATCCTCCTCATGGCCGACGACCTCGGCTGGGGGGATCCGGGATTCCAGGGCAACGAGGAGCTCCGCACCCCGCAGCTCGACGCCATGGCCGCGGCGGGGATGAAGTTCACGCGGTTCTACGCGGCGGCCCCGGTGTGCAGCCCGACCCGGGGGAGCGCGATCACCGGGCGCCACCCGTATCGCTACGGGATACGGGGCGCGAACTCGGGACACCTGCCCGAGGGCGAGATCCACCTCGCCGCCGTGTTGCACGAGCGGGGCTACCGCACGGGCCACTTCGGCAAGTGGCACCTGGGAACCCTGACCCGCGAGGTGAAGGACTCGAATCGGGGCGGCCCCCGAGGGGTCGGGCACTACGCGCCGCCGTGGGATCGGAGCTTCGACGTCTGTTTCTCCACCGAGGCAAAGGTGCCGACGTGGGATCCGATGATCGATCCGAAGACCGGCGGACCCTACGGCACGGCATACTGGACGGGCGAAGAGACACGAGCGACGGACAACCTCGAGGGCGACGATTCCCGCGTCATCATGAACCGCGTGATCCCCTTCGTGCGCGAGGCGGCGGCCGCCGATCAGCCGTTCTTCGCCATCGTCTGGTTCCACACTCCTCACCTGCCGGTGATCGCGGGGCCGGACCACCTCGCGATGTACGAGGGGCTTCCCGAGAAGCTGCGCCACTACTGCGGGGCGGTCACCGCGATGGACGAGCAGATCGGGCGGTTGCGCGCGGAGCTGCGCGAGCAGGGGATCGCCCACGACACGATGCTCTTCTTCTGCTCGGACAACGGACCCGAGGGCAAGGAACAGGACCCCGGCTCCACCGGCGGCCTCCGCGGACGCAAGCGCAGCCTCCACGAGGGAGGCATCCGCGTGCCCGCGGTGTGGGAGTGGCCCCGACGGATCGAGGGCGGAGCCACCACGGATCACGCCTCGGTGACGAGCGACTACCTTCCCACGGTGTTCGACGCCCTCGGGCTTCCGCTCCCCGGGGATCGCGCGATCGACGGCACGAGCCTTCTTCCCCTCGTCCGCGACCCCTCGAGGGAACGCGCCTGCGGCATCGCCTTCGAGTCGCGCAACCAGGTCGCGTTGATCGAGCAGCGGTGGAAGCTGATCCGCACGAACAAGCCCCCGGCCGACGATCCGCGCGCCGGGTTCGCGCTCTTCGATCTCGTCGCAGATCCCGCGGAGTCCCTGGACCTCGCCGCCGAGCATCCGGAGGTCGTCGAGCGGATGACCTCCGAGCTCGAAGCCTGGCGAGATTCCCGCCACGCGGAGAGAGAGTGACAATCGCCCCGCATCTCCCGGCTACAATCCTCCGCCCGGGTTTCGCCCCATGATGGAGTTCTGCCCCCACTGCGGATGGCCGGCCATTCGCTTCGACGGCGCCAAGAAGTTGAGCTGCGAGGAATGCGGCTGGACGTACTACCACAACGTCGCCGCCGCGGTCATGGCCGCCCTGACCATCGACGGGAAGGTGCTCTTCGCCGAGCGCGCGCGGGATCCGGGGAAAGGGGCACTCGAGCTGCCCGGCGGGTTCGTGGATCCCGACGAGTCGGCCGAGGACGCGATTCGGCGTGAGCTCGCCGAGGAGCTGGGCCTCGGCGGCCTCGACCTCGAGTACGTGGGCTCGGCCAGCAACACGTATCCCTTCGCATCCGTGACGTACAAGACCTGCGACGTCATCTACACGGCGGCCATCGAAGCGCTCCCGGAGATCCGGGCCACGGAGGAGATCGCGAGCCTCGAGCTCATCGGGCTCGACGAGATCGACGATTCCCGCATCGCCTTCGATTCGGTTCGCGCCGCAATCCGCATCCTGCAGGCGCGTCGAGCATAGCCGCCGCCGTGCGGGCGAGTATCATGAGCGAGATGGCCCGATTCCGGAACGTACCCATGGTTCGCGACCGCGAGACGAGGAGGCCGCGCTCGCCTCGCTCGATCGCCTTCCTCGTTTTCGCCCTGCTCGTGGGATGCGGCGGTGGCGAGTCCGATTCTCCCCTGCCCGACGAGCCGTCGAACATCGTCCTCATCACGATCGACACCCTGCGCACCGACCGGGTCGGGGTGCACGGCAGCGAGCGGCGTCTGACCCCTCACATCGATGAGCTGGGAAGGAGATCGGCGGTGTTCGATCTCGCGATCACCCCGATCGCGACCACGACGCCCGCCCATGCGAGCGTCTTCACGGGGCTCTACCCGAGGATCCACGGGGTCCGCTGGAACGGCGACCGGCTGAGCGAAGACCACCAGACGCTCGCTGAACGTCTCGCCGACGCCGGCTACGAGACGGCCGCCTTCATCGGTCTTCCCGGCATGATCGTCCGCGGAAACCTCGGCCAGGGATTCCAGACCGCGAGCGACACTTCCGAGAGCGAGCTCGGAGTCCGGCCCGGCGTCGAGGTGAACCGGCTCGCCCTCGGCTGGCTCGAAGAACCTCGCGAGGAGCCCTTCTTCCTCTGGGTGCACTACTACGAAGTCCACTCGCCGTATCGACTCACGCACCACGCGCGACGACACCTCGGGAGTTACGAGGGCATGCTCTCCGACGGCGCGACGGTGGACGAGTTCTACTCCTACGGAGAATCGGAGCTTCCCGCCACCGAGGAGAACCGGCGGGTCCTCACCGTCCTGTACGACGGCGAGGTCGTGGAGGCGGACCGCCTGGTCGGCAACGTCATGAGCGAGCTCCGCAACCAGCGTCGGCTCGACAACACCGTGGTCATCGTGACCTCGGATCACGGCCAGCTCCTCGGGGAGCACGAGCGCGTCGGGCACGGCTTCCAGGTTTGGGAGGAGGTCTTGCGAGTGCCCCTGATCGTGCACGATCCCTACGCCCCCGAGCCGCGGCACATCGAGAGGCGGGTCGGTCTGATCGACCTGTTCCCCACCATCCTCGAGTACGCACGCCTTCCGGAGCCGGAGGGCGCGATGGCCCGTTCCCTCGTCGACGACATTCACGGCGACGTCGTGGAAGAGCCACTCCTCCTCGCCGAGATCTGCACCGGGCGCGAGGAGAAGGGGACGGTGGCGGTCCTGCGGGGACGACACAAGATCGTGGTGTCGAACGACGGCATGCAGGCCTTCGACCTCGAGGAGGACCCGCTCGAGGGGAATCCCCTCGGCGAGAGCCGCCCCGCGATCTTCCAGCGGTTGGAGGAGGTCGCGGAAACGCACCGCACCTTCGAGACGTCGGGGACCGCGCTCGAGGATCTCGATCCCGAGATGCTCGAGCATCTGCGCGCGCTGGGCTACATCCGCTGAGGCGACGCTCGGGTCTCTAGCCCAACTTGAAGGGTTTGGAGCCGAGATCGACCTTGGTGCCCCCGTGAAGG
>CAYRXS010000195.1:10261-13007 GCA_964428225.1 uncultured Planctomycetaceae bacterium | reverse complement strand
CGATCGGCTCCTGCCGCCCGCCCTGCGGCTGCTCACCGTGCTCCGCTCCTGAGCGCCGCCCCCGGGGGAGGCCTCGGGCGGCACGGACGGTCCTTCCCGCGCTCGTGACCGATCTTGGGAACCATTCCCGAATCCAGGAACGAGCGCGGCCCGACCGGCTGGCCGGGGACTTCAGTGGGATCGACGGCCGGTCGATACCGGGAGTCGACGGTGTCGCCACCCCCGGCGGCCGGGTCCCCACCCGACCGCGTCTGCGATGGCACCGTCGCCGGTCCGACGACCGGGTGAGCGCACCCCCGGCGGCCGGTCGCGGTCCGTTCCCACGAGAGGGAGAACACGCTACCAGGAACCTGGAGAGAACGATGAGCAGGAGCACGGAACGACACATGACGGTCGGCAAGAGAATCGGCCTTGGCTTCGGAATCGCCATGGTGTTCGCGGTGGTGATCGCGGGCCTCGGCTTCATCGGAATCCAGGGCGTCGTGAACGACGCCGAGGAGGTCATCGTCGGGAACGCCCTCGACGCGGAGATGGCCAAGCTCGAGGTCGCGCACCTGACCTGGGCGAACCACGTCGGCGAGCTGCTGACCAACGAGGAGGTGACCACTCTCGACGTGGAGACCGATCCCTCGAAGTGCTCTCTCGGTACGTGGCTCAGGAGTTCCGACCGGGATGACGCGGTGAGCCAGATCCCCTCGCTCGACCCCCTGCTTCGCGAGCTCGAGGATCACCACGCGACGCTGCACGAGACGGCGGTCGAGATCGAGCGCTCGTTCGAGCAGGCCGATCCCGAGCTGCCCGGCGTGCTGGCGCTGCGCGAGGTCGATCACCTTGTCTGGGCGTCGCGCGTGAAGGACCTGTTCCTCGAGAACCTCCCCGAGCTCGACATCCAGACCGATTCCACGAGGTGCGCGCTCGGGAAGTGGCTGCGGAGCAGCGGGCTGCGGGAGCTGACCGCACGCGATCCGGACCTGGCCGAGAAGGTCGACGCCGTTCACTCTCCCCACGAGCGGCTCCACGCCTCGGCGGTCGAGATCCAGCGACTCTGGAGGCCGATCCACCCCGGCCTGCTCACCACGCTGAAGGACCGGCTCGACGACCACCGCCGCTGGACCGGCAAGGTGTCCCGGGCCTGCGTTCTCCAGAGCCCCGACCTCGACGTCCAGACCGATCCCACCAAGTGCGAGCTCGGCCGGTTCCTCGCGAGCCCGCAGTACGCCGAGTGGTGCGTCGGGTTCCCGGAGTTGAAGAGGTCCATGGAGGCCTGTAGGGACCCGCACGAGAAGCTGCACGCCTCCGCGGTGGCCATCGGGCAGGCCTTCCGCGACGGGAACGTGGAGGCGGCGCACACGACCTACGTCGAGGAGACCGCTCCCGCCCTCGACGCGATCGCCGCCCACTTCGGCGACGCCCTGGCCGCGGAGCAGGCCCTCGTCGACTCCCAGGAGGCGGCCTTCCGGGTCTTCGACACGCAGACGATGGCGGCCCTCGCGAGCACGCGGGAGGCCCTGGACGCCTGTCGCCTCCGCGCGGACGACGCCCTCGCGGGCATGGCCGAGGCGAACCTCGTCTTCTCCACGCAAACGAAGCCCGCCCTCGCCACGGTCCAGGATCTTCTCGACCGGAGCCGCGAAGAGATACGCACGCACGTCATGACGGACGAGACCATGCTCGGCCACGCCCGGACCACGGAGACCTTTATCGCGATCGCCAGCGTCGTCGCCCTGCTCGTCGCGTCGGCCGTGGCCTTCTTCCTCTCCCGGCAGATCGTCCGGATCCTCTCGGGCATCGTGATCGGCATGCGGGAGGGCGCGGACCAGGTGAGCGGCGCCGCCGGTCAGGTGTCCTCGACCTCCCAGAGCCAGGCGGAGGGTGCCAGCGAGCAGGCCGCGTCGCTCGCGGAGGCGAGTAGCGCCCTCGAGCAGGCCGCGTCCATGACCCGTCAGAACGCCGGGAGCGCGCGAGAGGCGAGCGAGCTCGCGATGCAGGCCCGCGGCAACGCGACGGTGGGCACGAAGACGATGGAGCAGCTGGACACGGCGATGAACGCCATCGACGAGTCCTCGCACGAGATCGGCAAGATCATCAAGGTCATCGAGGAGATCGCCTCCCAGACGAACCTCCTGGCCCTGAACGCCGCCGTCGAGGCGGCCCGGGCGGGCGAGCACGGCAAGGGCTTCGCCGTCGTGGCCGAGGAGGTGCGCAACCTCGCCGTCCGCGCCGCCGAGGCCGCGGGCGAGACGACGGTCCTCATCGAGGGCTCGGTCCAGCGCGCGAAGCAGGGCAACGAGGTGGTCAGCGAGGCGGGCGAAACCCTGCGCTCGATCGTCACCGACATCGAGAACGTCTCCGGGCTCCTGCAGGGGATCGACAGCGCGTCCGCGGAGCAGTCCCAGGGAGTCCAGCAGGTCAACACCGCCGTCTCGCAGATGGACTCCGTCACGCAGGCCAACGCGGCCGGGGCGGAGGAGTCCGCGTCGGCGGCCGAGGAGCTCAGCGCGCAGTCCTACGCCCTGAAGGCGATGGTGGACCAGCTCTCCAGCTTCGTCGGGATCAGCGCGCAACGGCGAGAGGTGCCCGCGCCGGTGGCGGCCGGGGGAGTCTCCGAAGAGCCGCACGACGACTCCTCCGACTCCGAGACCTGGGGCATGGATTTCTGAGGGTAGAATGCGTGGGCTCGAACTTGTCCTCGAGCCCACGCCGCCCCCCCCGCGGGGGCGCCCGGGGGGGGGGGGGGGGGGGGGGG
>CAYRXS010000195.1:0-10251 GCA_964428225.1 uncultured Planctomycetaceae bacterium | reverse complement strand
CCCCCCCCCCCCCAGGCCGACACCCCCTCGAATCCCCCCGATGCAGAGCCTGACCCCCGTCCTGTTCGTTCCCGCCATCGAACCCTGCCTGGAGCTCTGGGTGGACCGCCTCGGTTTCGCCAAGGTCGTCGAGGTTCCCGAGGGAGACGCCCTCGGCTTCGTGATCCTCGTCAAGGGGCCGGTCAGCGTGATGTACCAGAGCTACGCCAGCCTGGAGAAGGACGTGCCGGCGTTGCTCGACGAGGGGAAGGCCTCGCGCACCTTCGTCTACACGCAGGTCGACGACCTGGACGAGATCGCGCCGAAGCTCGAGGGCTTCGAGGTGGTCGTCCCCGACCGCACCACGTTCTACGGAGCCCGCGAGATCGGCATCCGCGAGCCCGGGGGGCACGTGGTGGTCTTCTCGCAGCACTCGGAGTAGGCGTTGAGCCGGCTTGGCGGCTCAACGCCCCGCCGCTGCAGCGGACGGACTGGCGTCCGCCGCTGATCGGCGGCCGGGCTCAGATCTCGGGGAGAGCCGCCACGCGCCACCGGATCTCCGAATCGATGCGCGGCTCGGTATCGCCGTAGCGCTCCATCAGCTCGATCTTGCGGGCGAGGTGGCGGCCGAAGCTCCGTCCGTAGAGGAAGGTGCTCTCGGCGCCCGCGGACACGGCCATGAACCGGACGCGGCTCGTTCGCCAGAGCGCGAGGAGGCGGCGGGTGCTCTCGAGCTCGCTCGCGACCATCTCGCGCAGGCGACGGCGGCACGCGGTGCGCGAGCGTCGATCCTTCGCGTCGAGGAAGCCGTGGACGTTCGCGATCCACGCCGAGACGTTGCGGCCGGTAGTCAGCCAGCAGCGCAGGGCGCGCAGGCGGTCGCGCTGGTCCACGAGCACCGCGCGCGCAGGCTCGCGGCGGCCGAGCGATTCGACGCGCTCCTCGAGGAGCTCCACCGCGTGGTCGATCGGCGGGAGCGCGTTCGCGTCGGCGCGGCGGACCGCCTTGCGGGCGTCGGCCGGGGTCATCAGCTCGAACAGGACGTCGCGGGCGAGGTCGACGCGGTTGGGGTTGTGGTGGGTGGAGAGCAGGTGGCGTTCGTAGTAGGCGCGCTCGCGCTCGGGGATCGCCTCGATGTCCGGCACGAGGGGGCGGATGAAGAGGCGGTACCACACGCTCCACAGGACGTAGAGGGGATTCGGGTGGTAGCCGCGGATCGCGCGCTCGCAGAGCAGCCAGGCGCGGGCGAGGATCGGGGCGTGCGTCTCGCCGGCCCATGAGCGGGCGAGGCGACGGACCTCCTCGTCGACGTCGAGCTCGGGGTCGTGCTGGAAGCGCCGGAAGATCTCCTCGTTCACGTTCCACGGCACCGCGGCGGGGGGGGCGACGCCGCCCTGGTGGGAGAGCCACGTCGCGCCGCCCTCGCGCAGGGCGACGAGCTTCTCGTGGGTCAGCCACGGCGCGGGGATGCCGAGCAGGGGCTCGAACGAGTTCACCGGCCCGTGTGCATACATCACGTGCGTGCGGCAGTCGCGGCGGGCGAGGCGGGCGATCTCGCGGCGTTCCTCGGGCGCGAAGGAGCTCGCGTAGATCGAGAAGGGGCCGACCGGGGTGTCGGGGTAGCGCGGGTGGCGGAAGGGCGTCTCCCAGCCCTCGGTGCGCAGGGACGGCGCCTCGATGTCCAGGCCGTCGCCGAGCCCGCGCACGACGCGCTCGCGCTCAGGACCGAAGAGCTCGAGGCGGGTGGCGACGCGGAAGCGCGGGTTGGTCTTCGCTCCCGTCTCCTGCAGGAGTCGCAGGAACCCGAGCGCGTTGTCCGCGGCCGCGCGGGCGAAGACGTCCGGATCGGACCACTCGCGGGCGAGGTACGCGCTGCCGTTCGCGCCGACGTAGAGCGAGCGGGTGAACTCGAAGCCCGCGCCGCTGTCGTTGCTCCAGATCGCGAGGAAGCCGAGCTCGGGGACGAGCTCGAGGAGCTTCTCGACGAGCTCGCGGTAGTGCTCGCGCACCACGGGGTGCGAGACGGCGAGGTTGAAGCGGGGCTTGAAGCTGCGGAAGGGATGGTCGACGCGCGCGCCGCGGAGCTCGGGGTAGCGTTCGAAGAAACGCTCGGGCACGGAGCGCGGCTCGAAGCACGTCATCGAGGGGATGAGTCCGTACCGCGTGGCGAGCTCGCAGTTCGCGCGCAGCCGTTCGCGGTTCGCGGCGAGGTACTTCGCGGGGTAGAGCCCGCGATTCAGCGCGCTGTCGACGAACTGATCGAGCGCCGCGCAGTAGGTGTAGAAGCGCGGGTAGACCTCGCCGGGCACGCCTTCCTCGAGCCCCTCCGGCGACGCGAGCGCGTTCACCTCGAGGTGCGTGAAGCCGAAGCGCGCCATCTGGCGGACGTAGTCCGCGTGGTCCATGTCCCGCACGGAGCGTCCCGACTGGGCGAAGTAGAGGTCCCACGAGGCCCGCTGCGAGGCGAAGGCGGGACGACGCGGCCGGCGCGGCAGGGTACGCAGCTCGCGCTCGCCCTCGACTTCGACGAGGTGGGCGAAGAACGCGTAGAGGTAGCAGACGTCCGATGCCGCGAGCCACGCGCCGCGCCCAGTTCTTCCGCCGCCGGGCGTGAAGAACATCCAGGGATGCTCCGGCGCGCGACGACCGGCGGGCAGGGCTGCGACGGCGATCGTGAGCCCCTTCGCGAGGTCCTTCGTCGAGCGGACGATGCGTGCCGAGGTCGCGAAGCGGCTCACGAGCTCCTCGGCGACCGTCGTGCACACCGGCGGCGCGCCGCGAGCCACGCGGACGCGCTCGACGCCTCGGAGCAGCTCGAGAACGTTCATCGCTCGCTCACTCCTCCACGCGGATCGAGAGGTCGTTGAAGTCGAGCACGCGGGTTTGCCCGCCCGCCTGCATCGTGATCACGCGCGCGTCGACCTTCGCCTGGAGGAAGGGTCCGTCGTAGAGGGCATCGACGGGGAAGCGACGACTTCTTCCTCCTCCGAAATTCGCGGTTCCGGTCCCTTCATCCCACGCCTTGTAGCACCCGTCCAAGGCCGAGAGGGTCCACTCGAGCACGAGGAACTCCCCCTTGTCCCTCAGCCTCGGCCGGGGGGCCTCCAGGATCTCTGCCTTGAATCGTTCGAAGCGCTCACCCCCGACCGGGAAGGTGACCTCCTCGGAGGGGACCGGCCGCGTCACGACTACGAAGCCGGCCCTTGCGCCGGAGCAGCGGAAGCGATCGTGGTCCTCGAGCTCCGTCCACTCGCCGTCCTCGGTCGCGAACCACGCGACGTGGAAGTCGCCGTCGCGGCCGAACCACCAGCCTCCCACCTCGTGACGTTTGAGAAACCGCGGGACGTGTAGATCGACGTGGGGGAAGCGCTCCTCCGACGGGACCTTGTACACGGCGAGGAGCACGTTCTCGTGCTGGAACACCCGCTCGTAAGGTGAGCTCGACATCATCTTGTCCGGGGACCCGTACACGCCCTTCTGGGCGGTGACGCTCTGCACGAGCACGTGCACGTCCTCGGGGAAGAACATCGCCAGCTCGCGGCCGGACACCCAGGGGTGCACGGTGAAGAGCGTGGCTCCGGGCTCGTCGCTGCGCCAGGTGACGTCCCAGGTGTGCTGCTGGATCGGCTGGAGGATCCCGCCCTGGAGGCTGCCCATGATGTAGCCGGGTGTCACGTACTCGTACTCGTAGACGGGGGGATTCAGCTCCTCCCCGAAGCGGATCACGTTGCGCACGCGCTTGACCTCGGTCTGCACCCACGCGCGGTCGCGCTCGTTCGCCATCGTCGCGAGGAGCGGCGGGGGCACGTACCGCGAGTGGAGCGCGAGGAGCATCCAGGCGGTGGGCTTCTCGACGGCGGGGATACCGCCCGCGTACAGATCGTGGAGGGCGACCACGGAGGCGTCCGTCGTCTGGCGCACGTGCACCTCGCGGCTGTGCCCGCCGCAGTACGCGCCGTCGAGCGACTCGGAGAAGTAGTCCGCGAGGATCAGGTCGAGCATCATCCCCGCGAGCTGCCTCACCGCCGGCTCCTCGGCGAAGTCGTACAGCAGCAGCATCGACGACACGTACATGAAGACGTAGTGCGGCGAGTCGAACTCGCCCTGCCCCCGCGCCGTCGCGAGCCGCGCCCAGTGGAAGATCCACGCGCGGGCCTCGTCGTACATCGACTGTGTGCCCCGCCCCGTGTACCACTGCGCGGCCGGCGTCTCGGGAAAGGTCTGCGCCGCGAGCAACATCGTCGCGTAGTGCATGACCCAGTGGTTCTCCGTGTCCCCGCGGTAGATCGGATTCTCCGTGAGCACCTCGCAGAAGAGCTCCGCCATCTCCGGCGAGAGCCGGTCGCGGTGGTGGAGGAAGAAGCCGATCGCCTGGATTCCGTAGAACATCGAGTTCTGGGGCTCCTCCAGGTGAGGCAAGAGCCGTGACCACGTCTTCGGGCCGTCGTGCCCGCGCAGGAGCTCCATCCACGCGGAGAAGAACGATAGCGGAGCGTCCTCGGCGGGCCGCGGCAGGGCGGCGAAGGCGGCGAGCATGTCGTCACGCCGGCTCGCGAAGCCCGCAACGGCCGCGGGGCGGTGCTCCACGAAGACGCGATCCGGCTCCGCGAGGCGCAGGCGGCCCGGCCGGTCGTCGGGGCCCGCGCGCGGCACGTCGGCGAGGCTCGCGAAACGGACGTCGTAGGTCATCGCTCCTTGCAGATCGAACGGAGCCCAGGTGCTCCCGCCGTCGAGGCTCTCGTGGATTCCGTCCGTCCCGGACGAGAGAACGCGCTCCGGCGAGGCGGGATCCACGGCGACGTCGAATACGAAGACGCCCTCGTCGATCCCGCCCTGGGACGCGTGCCACGTCCTCCCGCCGTCGTCGCTCCGGTGGACGTGGCCCCGGTCGCCGCAGAAGAGCACGTTCGCCTTCGCGGGATGTTGCTCCAGACAGTAGACGTTGAGCGAGGGGGCTTCCGTGGCGCGCCACGTGCGCCCGTGGTCGTTCGACTCCAGGAGCCCGCCTCCGTCCGAGGCCGCCCACACGCGGCGATCGTCGCCCCAGTCCTGGGTGATCCGACGGATCGGCAGGTCCGCGCTCGTCCGCCGGAGGGTCTCGCCCCCGTCCTCGCTCAGGAATACGCCGCGGTCGCCCGCGACCCACAGCCGATCGGGCGCGGAGCGATCCTGCACCACCGCGCTCGTGAATCCGATGCGTGCTTCCGGGTCGAGCTCGCGCCAGGGCAGGTCCTCGCGCACGTCGTCGGCGTGGAAGAGCCCGTAGGCGGTCGCCGCCCAGCCCCGGCGCGGATCGCGCGCGTCGATGCAGACGTCCTGGACCTCCATCACGTCGATTCCGCCGGTCAGCCACCAGGTCCTTCCGCCATCGCGGCTGACGTGCACGCCGTCTCCCGCGGCGAGCCAGACCCACCGCCCGCTCGGATCGACGTCGATCGCGGAGGAGATCAGCGACGTCCAGGTCAGGCTCTCCCAGCCCTCGTCGGCGCGCCGCAGGAGCCCCGTCGGTCGCGTCGCGTCCCCGCCGTAGGTGCCGCGGTACAGGTAGAGGCAGGTGAGGAGCTCGCTCCCCTCGCGGGCGTGAACGTCCGGGGTGGCGTCCCGATCGGGCGTTCCCCGACATCCGATCGCGAGGCCGAGGAGCAGGAAGAGCGAGAACCGTCGAGCGAGAGGAGACATGGGCGACCTGCGAGGTGAGAGCGGAGGTCGGAGAGCCTACGCGAACCGGACGCGCACGACCGTACCCATCTCGGCGCGGCCCCGGAAATCGACGTAAGGGCTCGATTCGACGCGGCTCGTCTCGAAGGGAACCTCGGCGTCGTCCACGCGCACGCCGGCCACGTCGGAGTCCGGAGGGAGCAGGACGTGGAAGTCGACCTCGGCGCCGAAGGCGTGGAGCTCGAGGATCAGCTCGCGCTCGCCGAGCCGGTAGTCGTAGCCGAGCCCCGCGCCCGACGCGGCGTAGCCGACGCGCACCGACGCCTCCTCCACGCCGGCCGCGACCCACCGTGGGGCGAGTCGCACCTCGCGGAAGCATGTGAGGTGATCCTGGACGCCGACGAGCCCCTCGACGAAGGCCCAGAGCATGGCGCTCGAGCCCCAGCCGTCGGTCGGCGTCGCGTCGGGGCTCGTGCTCGTCTCCGCGGTCGACGGCCGGCCGTCGGGGTGGTACCAGAGGTACGTCTCGCCCTTCTCCGCGATCAGGGCGTGATAGCGGCGCAGGACGTCGACTCCGTATTCCTCGAAGCCGTGCTCGAAGGCGGCGCGGGCGAGCTCGCCGCCCACCAGCGGCATGATCCCCCCGTTGCAGTAGGCGCCGGCGGCCAAGAGCTCGTCCCCGAAGACGCCGTCGGGGAAGGGGGGATCGATCGAGAACCACTCGGCGAACGCGTCGCCACGCTCTCCGCGCCGGCGGTACTCGCGGAGGATCGCGACGGCCTTCTCGTGATCCGCGACGCCCCGGTTCACGGCCATCGGATTGCTGAGCGAGAGCTGGCGGGCCTCGTCGACGCCCTCGATCGTCACCGGGGTGATCTTCACGAAGTGCGTGTAGAAGCGCCCGTTCCAGCAGAGCTCGTTCACGCGCCGCCGCAGGGCCCGGGCGCGGCTCCGCCAGTGCGCCGCTCGCTCGTCGTTCCCCAGGTGGGCGTGGATGGAGGCCACGAGGTGGAACGCCTCGTGGTAGCCGGTGTTGTCGCCGTGCAGGACGCCCCAGAAGGTGTCGTCGTCGATCTGGAACTGGAGCCAGTCGTGCTTCCCCGCGGTGTAGGCAAAATCCCAGGTGTCGATCGTGTAAGGGCGCTTGACGAGCTGCCGCTCCTCGTCCCAGCGCCAGGGATGGGTCGTCGCGTACTCGAGCGCTCGCTCGAGCCGGGGGAGCGTCCGCGCGATCCACTCGTCGTCCCCCGTCGCCACCCACCCCTGGTGCGCGGCCTTCACGAAGCGGTACTCGACGTCCGCCTCGACCGGGACCCGGACGTACTTCGTCCAGTTCTCGCGCTCGCCGGGGGGCGCCGAGGGATGGGTGGTGAAGAAGTCGAAGACGCGCCCGTTCTCGGCTTGCGTCTCCGCGAAGTGCTCGACGACGCTCACGACATCGGGCTCGAAGTACCGGAATCCCCGGATCATGTCGCTGTAGTCGCGAATCCAGATCGCCTTCGAGTCCGGCGACCGGTACCCCCGGATCCGCCGCCCGTCGATGACCACCTCGAGCACGTCCTGCTCCAGGAAGGCGCGGACGCGGGGGATCAGCTCGTCGAAGGCGGGCTCTCCCGTGCGGACGAAGGTCTCCGGCATGACGGGGACGAGGTTAGCGTCCGGTGGAGTCCTCGTCGCCGGCGTAGCCCAGGTCGCGCAGCGCCTCGCGGTGCCCGCCGGGTCCCAGGCGCATCGTGCGCAGCCTCAGCACGGCCTCGGGGGGCACGTACCAGCCCCGCTCCTCCATCGTCTCGAACAGCGCCCGCGCCCGCTCCTCGTCGCCCTCGCGGAACAGGTCGCGCGTCTCGCCGGGATCCTCGAGGAGGTCGTAGAGGTGCCAGGTGGGGCGGGGGAGCACGTCGCCGTCCTCCTCGAGCGAGGGCGTCCGGGGCGTGTCGGGCAGGTCCGCCTCGCGGCGGATCAGCTTCAGCCGCCCGTCGCAGATCGCGCGCCACTGCCAGGAGGGGCGCGGGTCGCCGCCGCTCTCCATGGGAGCGAGGCGGGGCGCGGTCTCGCGGCCGTCGACGACGGGCAGCAGGCTCTCGCCCTGGATCTCCACGGTGGGGGGGAGGCCTTCACCGACGAGCTCGAGCAGCGTGGGGAAGACGTCCATCAGCCGCACCTGGCTCGGGACGCGCGACGGCGCGAGCTCCGGAGCCCAGAGCAGCAGGGGCACGTGCACGAGCGTCTCGTACAGGCTGAAGGCGTGGCCGTACTGGCCGTGCTCGAGGAACTCGTCGCCGTGGTCGCCGACGACCACGATCACGGTGTTCGGGTGCCGCTCGCGCACCTCGTCGAGCAGCGCCCCGAGGTGGTGGTCCACGAACAGGAGCTCCTCGTCGTACGCGTCGATGAGTCGCCGCCGCATCGGCTCCGTGATCTCGTCCACGCTCCGCGTTCCCGCCCGGATCTCGTCACAGAGGGGACCGGTCAGGTTGAAGTCGAGCCCGGAGTGGTCGAACGTCCCCGCGAACGGCGCCGGCGCCTCGTAGGCGTAGTGGGGATCCATCACATGGACGTAGGCGCAGAAGGGGCGGTCGGGATCCCGCTCCTCCGCCAGCCACCGCCGGACGTCGGGCAGCATGCGGTCGATGCGTCCCGGCATGTACTCCCGGGTTCGCTCCGGGTGGTAGAAGTAGTCGACGAAGTGACCCGCGCCCTGGGCGAAGCCGCAGTGGGGGACGATGTTGGGATTCGCCGACCACATCGCCGTGTCCCACCCCCGCGCGGCGAGGATCTCGACGAGCGTCGTGACCGGGCGCGGCAGGCTGTGACCCCGGGTGGGTCGGCCCTGGACGGGGATGCTCACGGCCATGTGGCGCGACGGGATCAACCCGGTGAGCAGCGTCGCGACGGCCGGCTTCGTCCAGCCCGACTGCGAGATCGCGCGCTCGAAGACGACGCCGGACGTCGCGAGCTCGTCGAGGTTCGGAGAGACGTTGCGCTCGTAGCCGAGGAAGCCCGCGTGGTCCGCTCGCCAGGTATCCACGAGCACGAAGAGCAGGTTCGGGCTCCCCTCGGGCGGCGCGGGCCGGCTCAGGTGCGCCACGAGCCGCGGCATCCCGAGCGCGAGCCCCAGGAGCACGACCGCGGGCGCGACGTGCCCGAACACCGCGTTGAGCCGCCGTAGCGGCTCAACGCACCGCAGCTGCAGCGGACGGACTGCGTCCGCCGCTGAGCGGCGGTCGAGCGGCCGCAGGGGCTTCGGGAACCACAGGCGCTTTTCGCCTCCCCCCTCGGCGACGAGCATCGCTCCGAGCGCGACGACCGCGGCGAACGCCCCCGCCCGCCACGGGAACGCTCGACCCCACGCGTCGAGCACGAGCCAGTCGAGCCCCTGCTCCTCCCAGCGCTGGATCTCTCCCTCTCCCGTCGCGTCGAGGTAGCCGACGACGAGGAACGTCACCGCGGCCACGGAAACGGCGAAGAGGAGGCAGCGGATCGGTCGGAGCTTCATGGGAAGAGAGGATCGGCTCGCAGTTTATCGACCGTCCCGATCGAATCCCTCAGAGAAGCGGATCGTCGGGATCCCGGAACTGCATCGCGTGCAGGCGGGCGTAGATGCCGTCCTGGGCGAGCAGCTCGGCGTGGGTGCCCGTCTCGCGGAGACGGCCGTGGTGCATCACGAGGATGCGGTCCGCGCGGCGCACGGTGGAGAGGCGGTGGGCGACGACCAGCGCGCTGCGCTCGCGGAGGAGGTTGTGGGTGGCCTCCTCGATGCGGGCCTCGGTGGCCGAGTCGACGCTGGAGGTGGCCTCGTCGAGGATCACGAGGTGCGGATCGGCGGCAAGGGCGCGGGCGATGGCGAGCAGCTCGCGCTCGCCGGTGGACATCGTGGCGCCGCGCTCCGCCACCTGGCTCTCCAGACCGTCCGGGAGACGGGCCACGACGTCGCCCGCGGCGGCGGTCTCCAGGGCCCTCGCGATCGACTCGTCGCTGACTCGCAAGCGCCCGAGCTCGAGATTCGCGCGCACGCTGCCGCTGAACATGAAGTCCTCCTGCAGCACGAGGCCCAGCTCGTGGCGGAAGGCGGAGGAATCGAGCTCCGCGAGGTCCACGCCGTCCACCGTGATACGCCCCTCGGTGGGATCGTAGAAGCGCAGGAGCAGGTTGACGATCGTCGACTTGCCCCCGCCCGTCGCGCCGACGAGGGCGACGGTGTGGCCGGGCGGGATCTCGAAGCTCGTGTTCCGCACCGCGAAGCGATCGCCTCCGTAGGAGAAGGAGACGTTCTCGAAGCGAACGTGCCCGCGGAACGGCGTGGCGGCCGGGCGCGGCGCGGCGGGGACGCGCACGCGAGGGTGGGTGTCGAAGATGTCGAAGATGCGCTCCGCGGAGGCAAAGGCGGACTGCAGGATGTTGTAGCGCTCGCCGAGCTGGCGGATCGGTCCGACGTAGAGCTGGAGCCAGAACCAGAACAGGATGAACTCGCCGGAAGTGAGGGCGCCGCTCGCGATCGAGCCTCCTCCTCGCCACAGAATCGAGCCCTGGATGGCGAGCACCACCGTGTTGATGATGGGGAAGAAGAGGGCGAAGAGCAGGATGGTGCGGAAGTTGGAGCGGAGGTATTCGCCC
>CAYRXS010000194.1:0-13035 GCA_964428225.1 uncultured Planctomycetaceae bacterium | reverse complement strand
CGTGCCCGCGGTGGACACCGACACCGACACCGGAGACGGTGGCGGCGACGGCGGCGACGGCGGGGACGGCGGCGACGGCGGCGACGGGGGCGACGGCGGCGACGGCGGCGACGGCGGCGACGGTGGCGACGGCGGCGACGGTGGCGACGGCGGAGACGGCGGAGACGGCGGAGACGGGGGGAGCGGCGTGCCTCCGGACGCGGGTTTCACCGGCACCCCCACGAGTGGCGATGCCCCCCTCACGGTGACCTTCGTCGACGAATCGACGGGAAGCGGCCTGTCGGGCTGGAGCTGGGTCTTTGGCGACGGGGGAACCTCGTCGGACCGCAATCCCCAGTACGACTACGACCATCCCGGCACCTACACGGTCAGCCTCACGGTCGTCGGCTCGGAGGGCACGGACACGCTCACCCGCACGGACTACATCGTCGTGGAGGAGCCCCCGCCCGTGGCCGGCTTCACGGGCGCGCCCACCAGCGGGTATGCCCCGCTGCTCGTTGAATTCATGGACGAGTCGACCGGCAACGTCACGAGCTGGAGCTGGGATTTCGGCGGCACCGGGACCTCCACCGCCGAGAATCCGAGCCACACCTTCACCCTGCCGGGCACGTACACCGTGAGCCTGCAGGTGAGCGGACCCGGCGGCACGAACACGCTCGTCCGCGACGACTACATCCAGGTGGAGGATCCCGGCTGGGTCACGGCGGACTTCACGGGCTATCCGACGTCGGGCGTCGCCCCGCTCCTCGTCGACTTCACCGACCTGTCCACCGGGAACGTCCTCGGCTGGAGCTGGGATTTCGGCGACACCGGTTCCTCGGCCGAGCAGGATCCGAGCTACATCTACGCGACACCGGGTACCTACACGGTCAGCCTGACGGTGGACGGTCCGGGCGGACCGGACACGCGGACTCGAAACGACTACATCACGGTCACCGAGTCATCGGGGATCGTCGTCGATCACCTCTGCTTCGACCTCTCGCAGGTCCCGGCGTACTGGATCAACAAAGCGAAGGACAACCTGCACATCGCGTACGGTCACACCTCGCACGGCAGCCAGATCATGACCGGCATGGACGGCCTGGAGCCCTTCACGGGCAATACCGGCCTCTACGCGTGGAACGACGGGCCGATGGCGGGCGCGCTCGACGTCGACGACTACTTCAAGGGCGGTGACCTCGGTCATCCCGACCGGTACGCCTGGGCGACGAAGACGCGCATGTACCTGAGCGATCCCGCGAACGCGGACGTCAACGTCGTGATGTGGGCCTGGTGCGGACAGGCGTCGACGACGACCGACAACATCGACATCTATCTGGACCTGATGGAGGGGCTGATCGCGGACTATCCCAACATCACGTTCGTCTTCCAGACCGGCCACCTCGACGGGACCGGGCTGGACGGCCTCCTGCACCTGGCCAACGAGCACATCCGCGCGCACTGCCGGGCCAACGATCGGGTTCTCTACGACTTCGCGGACATCGAGACCTACGACCTCGACGGCACGTACTTCGGCGACATGATCCCGAACGACGCCTGCTTCTACGACACCGACGACGACGGCCACCGCGACGGCAACTGGGCGCGCGAGTGGCAGAACTCGCACGTGGAGGGCGTCGACTGGTACGACTGCGGGGGCCAGCACACGCAGTCCCTGAACTCGAACCAGAAGGCCTACGCCGCGTGGTGGCTCTGGGCGCGGCTCGCCGGCTGGGACGGGAACTAGCCGGTCGAACGATCAGAAGCGGATCGTCGCGCGAGCCTCTTGGCCGCCCGCGGGGACGGTGAGCGGGATCGGCGTCGTCAGGTCCTTGGTGTCACGGACCGTGGCCTCGTAGCGACCGGGGAACACCGCGGGGAAGCGGATCGTCCACGGCGGGCCCTTCTTCGGGTCGAGCCATGACTCGAGCCGGATCGTCTCGTCGTCGAGCCCGCGGATCTGGACGGTGACCAACCGCACGTCGATCTCGTCCTCGATCTCCAGGCCTTCGACGACGAGCTCGATGGAACCCGGCCGGGGCACCACGAAGCGCGCCTCGGGAACGGACACGTCGTGGGCCTGCCGGAACGTCCGCCCGCCGAGGGACAGCTGGAGCTCCGCCTCGCCCAGGGGCAGGTCGGCAATCTCATGAACCCCCGGCCCGACCGAGCGGGCCCCGAACCAGAACTGGACGCCCTCCACCTTCGCCTCCACTCTCCCCGCCTCGATCGGATTCCCGTCCTCGTCCACGACGGACACGCGCACGGTTCGGGCCTCGGCGAGCCGGAGCTCGACCGCCACCCCGTCCGCGGGAATCGGATAGTCCGGCTCGACGAGAGGGGCGAAGCCCCGGGCGGCCACCTGGAGCAACACCCGGTCCGGCAGGGCGCAATCGAACTCGAACGATCCGTCGCGCTCGGTGGTTCGAGCTCCCCCCCGTCGGTGGTCGAGGTCCGAGATCTCGATCGCGGCCTCGGACACGGGGGAGCCGTCGGGGCCGACGACGACGCCGCGGAAGGTCCGGAGTCGCAGGGAGATCTCGATCTCGACCTTCCGTCGCTCGCCCTCGCTCAGGGGGGACGCCTCGCGCTCGACCACCGGGAAGCCGAAGGGGTCGATCACGCGGATCGTCATCGGCATCCCCGGGCGGACGCCGGACATCCCCACCCGGCCGTCCTGATTGGGCCGGATCCGGAGACGGCCCCCGTCCTGGTCGACCTGGGTGCCCCGACTGCCGCCGGCCGCGGTCAGATTGCCGTCGCCGGGCATCCACGAATTCGTGGACGAGAAGAGCGGCTCCTTGCTCGTGATCTCGACCTCGAGGCCGTCGGGGAGGGGCTCGTTCTCCCGCGTGACCGTGATGATCAGCTCCGTTCCCCCGGTGACGGTCACGACGAGCGGGTCGGGCGGGCTCGGGCCGATCGTCACCTCCTGGGGGTGGTAGCCCGGAGCGGACACCAGGAGCTTCGTCGCCCCCGGCTCGAGGTCGAACGTGGTCGTGCCCATCTCGTCCGTGGGCTCGCTGCTCCGAGCGAGGAAGTGCGCCTCGGCCTCGGGCGCGGTGACCACGGCTCCCTCGACGGCTTCGTCGTCCTCGTTCAGGACGAGGACGTTCAGCCCGAGAAAGGGCCTGAGGGGAACGTCGCCGAGATCCCAGATTCCCTCGGGGTCCGGAGCGGGTGGCGGCAGGTCGAGCTCCGTGGCTCCCGCCCGCAGGGCCGTGGCCACGGTGAGGGAGAGGCGGTCGACGTGTACGGGGGGTTGCAGCAGCACCTCGAACCGACCCTCGTCGTTGGCCCGGCGACTCGTCCCCCTGCTGCCGCGCCCGTCAGGGAACTCCCCCATGATCGAGATACACGCGTCGGGCACGGGCTCCCCCGTGTCCCCGCGCACCACGCGTCCGTGCAGACGGACCGCGCGCGTGTACTCGAACACGGCCCCCACCACGGGCCCCTTCACCTCCGTGTCCCGGTCGGTGAGGGGCCAGCCCGAGCGCCGCGCGCCGGGGGCCTCGTTCAGCGCGTGATACTCGCCGGGAGTAGAGAGCCGAGCCCCCGGCCACGAATCGGGCAGCCCCCCGAAGCGGAAGGAACCGTCCGTCGCGGCCCGGGTCTTCCGGGTCGCGGTGGGCTTCGTGGCGAGCGCGTCCCAGACCGAGTCGGGAATCGTCGCGCGATCGATCCAGACCGTCTTGGGGCGGAAGGTGAGGTTGACCTCCTTCCCCGGCGCCCTCCCGTCGACGACGATCCAGCCGGAGACCTCCGTCCCGCGCTGCAGGGTGACGGTCAGGCGCGGGCCCGGGGATTCGAGCGGTCGACGCAGCAGCGGCGCGGCCTCGGTGAACACCGCGAGCTCGCATTCGCTCGACTCCGTGAACACCCGCGCGGTCCCCCACTCGTTCGTGGTGCCCGTCGAGAGCACCTCGTCCCCCCGAAAGACGGCCACGCGCGCCCCGGCCGCGGCCGCGCCGTCGAAGCGGAGCACCTCGAGCTCGAGGTTGGTCGAGCCGTAGTCGGTGATCTCCCCTCGTTCGGGTTCCGGGCCGTCCGTCGCGAGCTCGTCCTCCGCATCGGCGGTCGCGGGATCCGTCATCGTTCCCGCCTCCGGATCCAGTCCGGGCGTGACGACCGGGGGCGACACCACCGTCGTCTCCCCCTCCTCCGAGCCCCCGAAGAGCCAGGCGAGCAGCGCCACGGCGACCACCACGACGGCGAGCACGGCGATCAGGGGAATCGATCGGAACATGGTGGGCTCCTCGGACGCGGCCGAGGGCGCGAGGGTGGCTCCCTCCCGCGCATTCTAGCCCAGGACCGGACGAGGGAGGACATGAGGTCCGGGGCTGGATCCGCGGATTGTCGTTGTGCGACCATGACTCCTGCCGTACCAAGTCGGAAGACGCCGCGCGGGGATGCGCCGTACGGCGACCGTGGACGAACGAAGCGTTGATCCAGACGAGAGAGGCTGCCCATGAACGTCACCATCGACCTGACCGTGAACGGCGAGGCGCGGACCGTCACCACCGATCCGGGACGCCCCCTCCTGGAGGTTCTGCGGGAAGACCTGCACCTGACCGGCACGAAGTACGGGTGCGGCGAGGCGCAGTGTGGTGCGTGCACCGTCCTCATGGACGATCGACCGGCGCGGTCCTGCTCCGTGCGGCTGAGCGATGCCGCGAACCGATCGATCACGACCATCGAGAAGCTGGCCGAGGGAGGTGCTCTCCATCCACTTCAAGAGGCCTTCCTCGCGGAGGGCGCCATGCAGTGCGGGTACTGCACGCCGGGGATGATCTTGAGCGCCGCGGCCCTGCTCGAAGCGGATCCCGATCCCACGGACGAGAAGATCGTCGCGTGGATGAACGGCAATCTGTGCCGCTGCAACGGGTATCCGAAGATCCTGAACGCGATTCGTCGCGCCGCGAAAGGGTAGGTGAACCATGGGCATCTCCACGAACGAGATCGTCGAACCGACCCGACGCACCTTCCTGCAAGCCCTCGGAGCGGGACTCCTGATCACCGTGACGCCGGGTGTCTCCCTGGCCCGGCAACGCGGCCGCCGCCAGCAATCCATCACCGTGGCCGCGCGAATCCACCTCGGCCAGGACGGCACGATCACGGTCATGACCGGCAAGGTCGAGGAGGGCCAGGGCTCCCGCGCCCAGCTGTCGCAGGCCGCCGCGGAAGAGCTGCGCGTCGGCGTGGATCGCATTCGCCTCGTCATGGCGGACACGGCCCTCGTTCCGGACGACGGCATCACCGCGGGCAGTCGGACGACTCCATACACCGTCCCCGCCGTGCGTCGGGGAGCAGCCACCGCTCGCGAGCTCCTGTCCCGGCTCGCCGCCGATCTGTGGGACGTCGACGAGGAGACGCTCCACGTCGAGGACGGGACGATCACGAATCCCACGACGAAGGAGACGCTCTCCTACGCCGAAATGGCCGGGACCGAGGACGTCGCCGAGGCCTTCGGTCGAACGGTCCCCGACGACGTCGATCTCACGCCGGTGGCCCGCTGGGAGGTGCTCGGCGCGTCGGTGCCCCGGCCGAACCGCCAGGATCTCGTCACGGGAGCGCACCGCTATCCCTCCGACGTCGTACGCCCAGGGATGCTGTACGGGAAGATCCTGCGTCCCCCCGCTTTCGGCGCCGTGCTCGAGTCGCTCGACCTGGCGGCGGTGAAGGCGATGCGGGACGTGGTCGTCGTGCGGAACGATCCGTTCGTGGGCTTCGCCGCGCCGACGACGTTCCGCGCGACGCAGGCTCTGGAGCTCGCGTCCGGATCCGCGTCATGGAGCACCCTCCCCCCGTCTCCATCGAGCAAGGAGGTCTTCGCTCACTTGAAGGAGAACGCTCGCACGGGGGGAAGATCGCGGCCCCGCACGACGGGTTCCATCGAGGACGGCCTGGCCGCGGCCGCCACGGTCCTCGAGGAGACCTACGAGGTGGCCTACGTCCAGCACGCCCCGATGGAGCCGCGCGCCGCCGTGGCGGAATGGGACGACGAGAAGCTGACCGTGTGGGCGGGCGTCGATTGGCCCCAGCGCGCGCAGGGCGATCTCGCGCGGGCCTTCGGCCTTCCGAGCGAGCAAGTGCGGGTCATCGTCCCCGACATGGGGGGCGGATTCGGCGGCAAGCACACGGCCGAAGCCGCCGAGGAAGCCGCCCGCCTGGCCCGTGCGGCGGGGCGTCCGGTAGCCGTGCACTGGACTCGGGCCGAGGAGCTCACGTGGGCCTACTTTCGTCCGGCCGCGGTCATCGAGTGCCGGGGTGGCGTGGACGCCGCGGGCTCGATGACGGCCTGGGACTTCACGAGCATCAATCCCGGGGGGTCGGCGATCGATACGCCCTACGAGGTGGCCAATACGCGGATCCGGTCTCTCGGGTCCGATCCGCCGTTGCGCCAGGGCGCGTACCGGTGCCTGGGGGCGACGGCCAACAACTTCGCGCGAGAGTCCTTCATGGACGAGCTGGCGGCCGCGGCAGGCGTGGATCCCCTCGCCTTCCGGCTCGCCCATCTCGACAACCCACGCCTGCGCAAGGTCCTGGAGGTCGCGGCCGAGCGCTTCGGCTGGCCGACGCGAGGCAAGAAGACCACCGAGAACGTCGGCGTGGGATTGGCCTGCGGAACGGAGAAAAACTCGGTCGTGGCCGCCTGCGTGGAAGTGAGCGTGGATCGCCGACGGGGCGAGATTCGAGTACACGAGGTCTGCGAAGCTTTCGAGTGCGGGCCCGTTCAGAATCCCGACAACCTGATCTCCCAGGTGCAGGGGTGCATCCTGATGGGCCTGGGCGCGGCGCTGCGCGAGGAAATCCTCTTCGAGAGCGGCCGGATCCTGAACGCGGGCTTCGGCGGGTATCGTGTGACGCGATTCGCGGACGTTCCCCGGATCGACGTCCACCTGGTCGACAATGAGGACATCCCCTCCGCCGGCGGCGCGGAGACGCCGATCATCGCGATCGCTCCCGCCATCGCCAACGCGGTCTGCATGGCCACCGGGGTGCGCGTCCGCGCGATGCCCATCCGGAGCCCGCGGCTCGAGCAGAAGTAGGGGCGCCGCTCCCGCGTGCCTCGCGCCCGAGCGGACGGTTCGGTCACGGTTCCGTATGTCCTCCGGGGCCGCAGCCTCCCTCGCGAACGGCCGCAGCTATACTCCCGAGGCCATGAAGAAGAAGCTCGAGTGGTTGCTTTGTGTCGTGGTCGTTGTCCTGCTGTCGTCCTCGGGGACGGCTCCCTCGAGGCCGCTCGTGGACGGTATCGAGGCCGGGGAGTGGGTGAACCTGATCGGCGAGAACCCGACGCTCGCGAACCTGAAGGGCCGCGGCGTCCTGCTCCACTTCTTCGGACCCCCCGAGGACCAGAGGAACGTCAAGCCGGACGATCCCCTGGGGCAGGCGTACTTCCCGCTCATCCGCAAGTTCGAACACGACTATGGCAGCAAGGGCCTGGTGATCCTCGGGTTCTGCAACCAGAGCAAGTCGAAGGTCGAAGAGTACCTCGCGTCGTACAACGTCCCCTACCCGGTTGCCATCGGAGGGAGCGCGCGCAGCACGTTCGGGGTGGACAGTCCCAACCACCTGATCCTCCTCGACCGCAACGGCGAGACCTTCTGGCGCGGACCGTGCAACGGGATGTGGGACGGCAAGATGCTCAAGGGGCTGAAGGGGGCCAAGCGGCTCGGGGAGCGCGAAGCCCTCGCCCTTCACCTGAGCGAATCACTCGACAAGCGCGCCGGCAAGGCCGCGAATCAGTGCGCCGACGGAGAGCTCGCCAAGGCTCTGAAGACGCTCGATCTGTTGCTGGCGAACGAGCGAACGACTCCCGAGGACCGCGGCGAGGCCGAGCTCGTCCTCGAGGCGATCAAGGAGCACGTCGCTCTCCTGCTCACGCAGATCGAGGCCTGTCTCGAATGGGGCGAGGTCCTGGACGCGGTCGCGGCGCTGGAGGTCCTGTCCAAGGAGCTAAAGAAGCACGATCTCGGCGTCGCACCCGCGGCGCGGTTGGCGGAGGTGCTGGCGGACGACCGGATGAAGGTGGAGATCGAGGCCGCCGAGCTCTACGAGAAGATCATGGACGCCTACTGGATGCGCGGCCTCAAGAAGAACCTGGCGCGCTTCCAGAAGCTGATCGACGCCTATCCCAACACGAGGGCCGCCGAGAAGGTGCGCAACCTCCTGCAGAAGCACTGAGCCCGCTCAGCGATTCTGCAGGTCGTGTAGTCGCTCGCGGTATTTCTCGTAGAGCCTCGTCTGTCGGTTGCCGACGTCGACCGGCTGGCCGTCGATCAGGACGTGGGTCACGCGCGTGGCGGGCTCGAGGAGGTCGCCGTCGGTGATCACGACGTCCGCGATCTTGCCCACGGCGAGGCTGCCGAGATCCTTCTCGAGGCCGAGGATTCGCGCCGGATAGATGGTCACCGCCCGCAGGGCTTCCACGCGCGGCAGGCCGAATCCCGCGGCCATCCCCGCGTGGAACGGGAGGTTGCGGGCGTTCGAGCCCTCGCGGGCCATGATCGCGAAGGGAATGCCCGCGCGGGCGATCACCGCGGGGTTGGCGTAGCCGCTGTCGTAGGGGTCGTAGCGCGTGCTCGGAGTGGTGAGGATCGGTCCGACCACCACGGGCACTCCCGAGCGCCGGATCGCGTCCACCACCTTCCATCCCTCTCGCACTCCGTAGAGCACCACGTCCAGCTCCTCCTCCTTCGCGAACTTCAGCGCGAACAGGATCGTCTGGGCGTTGTTCGCGGTCAGGGCGATCCGTTTCTCGCCTTTCACGAACGGGACGAGCGCCTCCAGGCGCGGGTCGTAGGGCGGCTTCGCCACCCCCTCGCCCGCCGCCTCCATGCTCAGTCGATCGTATTCGCGTGCCTCCTCGAGGAGCCGGCGCAGCTCCTCGACGGCCGCGGGCTCCTTCTTGTCCTTCGCCTCGTTCGAGGCGGAGGGGAAGCGGACGTGGAGCATGTCACGATCCTGCACGAGGAGCTCCTCCCACGTGTCGCCGCCGAGCCGAATGATCGCCGACTGGCCCTTCATCGGCCCGCCCCCCTGGGGCGAGACCTGCGCGCGGGTGATGCCGTTCGTGCGTGTCACGGGGATCATCGCCGACGCGGGGTGGATCGCCGCGGTGACGCGAACGTCCGGCTGGTTGCCCCCGGTCTCCGACGTGTCGATGGTTGCGCTAACCGCGCCGATCTCCATCAGGCCGAGCGGCGTGTCGACGCCGATCATCCCCGGCCATACGTGTCGACCCGTGGCGTCGACGACTCGGGCGGAAGCGGGGACGACGACGTCCGTTCCCATCGCCACGATCCGGCCGTCCTGGATCAGGAGGGTGCCGGTTTCGATGGAGGGGGCGGTCACCGGATGGATCGTGCCGCCCGTGATGGCGAGCACGTCTCCGTCCGTCAGGTCGAATTCCAGCTCGGCCGTCGTCTCCTCGATCTCGCGCACCGCCGCGGGCTCGGTGTCCAGGCCGAACGCGTCACGTCGCTCGAACTCGACGATTCCGTCCACCATCGTCCACTCGACCCGCGAATAGACCGACAGCGGATCTCCGTTCCAGAGCGCGAGGTCCGCGTCCTTGCCCACCTCGATCGAGCCGGTCCGATCGCCGACTCCGAGCTGGATCGCTCCGTTCAGGGTCACCAGCCGGAGCGCGCGCACGGGATCCATGCCCGCGTAGCGGATCGACTTGGCCGCTTCCTGGTTGAGGTGGCGCATCAGCTCGCCGCTGTCGGAGTTGAGCGTTGCGATCCCTCCCGCTTCGTCGATCAGCGCCGCGTTCTGCGGGATCCCGTCGTAGGCCTCCATCTTGTAGGCCCACCAGTCGCTGGACGTCGAGGTCGCTACGCCGTGCTCCGTCACCTCGTAGGCCACCTTGTACGCTTCGAACGCGTGCTCCAGGGACGCGATGCGGATCCCGAACCTCTCGGCCAGACGCAGCAGCATCAGGATCTCGTCCGCCCGGTAGCAGTGGGCGTGGATGCGGACGTCGCCCTCGAGGATCCCCGCCAGGACGTCGAGTCGCACGTCACGACGGGGGTGGGACGGGTCCTCGCCGCGAGCGGTGGCGTCACGGTAGGCGCGCCATTCCGCGCGATACTCCACGGCCCGCTCGAAGCTGCGCGCCAGCACCGCCTCGACCCCCATGCGGGAACCCGGGAACCGCGTGCTCGAACGGCGAGAGCCGGAGCGCTTCACGTTCTCGCCGAGCGCAAACTTGATCCCCTGCGGGGCATCCGGGAAGCGCATGGCGTCGGCCGTGCTCTTCCAGCGGAGCTTGAGGACCTCGGAGCGGGCTCCGATGGGATTCGCCGAGCCGTGCAGAGACTGGATCGCGGTCACTCCACCGGCGAGAGCGCGGTAGATGGAGAGGTCGTCGGGGTTGATCACGTCCGAGATGTCGCAGTCCGCGGTGATCGAGAGGGTTCCCTCGTTGATGCCCCGCTCCGCGGCGATGTGTGAGTGGGGATCGATCACGCCCGGCGAGAGATGCTTGCCTGTGCCGTCGATGACCGTTGCGCCGCTCGGCGCCTCGAGGCCCTCGCCGATCGCGGCGACGTCACCGTCGAGCACCAGCACGTCGGCCACGAAGGCGGGACGCACCGCCGAGTGCACCGTCACGTTCCGGATCAAGGCTCCGTTCGAGGTGTCGAGGTGCGGGACGCGGAGCTCGTCGGTCTCGAAGGCGTGTTCCCATCCCTCGTCGCGGTTCGCATGAGCGAGGGCGGGAATCGCGGCGGACAGCAGGGCGAGGAGGACGATGGGTTTCTTCATGGCGCTCACCTCCCCTCCGACTCGAGACACAAGTGATCGGAACGTTCCGCACCTGGTTTTCGCACCGCTCGGATCTCCTGCACCATGGGCTCCTCGCTGAAGGGCACCTTGAGCGAGACCTCTCCCTCCATCGTGTCGCCATCGACGCGAGCCGAACCGGTGATCTCGACCGAGATGCCCTGCGTCTCGAACGCCGCTTCGAACTCGAGGCCGTTCCCGCGAACCCGGCCCGAGAGCTCGGTGGCGCGCTCGTCACCGCTGGGCCCCCGCGTGTGGATCGTGCCCGACAGGTCGCCGTCCTCGGCCATGACCAGGACGAGCCTCGTGGTCCCGCCCATCTGCTCCTCGGAGGTCTGCTCGACCACCCACGTCCCGGTGACGTTCGCGAGCTCGCCCGTTTCGTCGGCGGAGATGTCGTCGGTCTCCGCGACCTCGTACTCGGTCGGATAGCCGTCCACGAAGACCCAGGCCGGCTTCGCCTTCTTCTCGGTCAGCGGATCCGCGGTCCAGAGGACGAAGGTCGCGTCGTATCCCGGCTCGATCCGTCCCAGCCGGCGCTCCACTCCGAGAATGCGCGCCGCGCCGGTGGTCAGGGCCGCCTCGGCCGTTTCCCGGGGAAGGCCCTCCTCCACGAGATCACGAACCTTGCCCAGGAGCTTGTCCGGCTTCGCGTCCCCCGTCCCGAAGGCGAAGCGCACGCCCGCTTCGTGGAGCCGGATCGCGCAGTCGCGCTCCTCTTCCCAGCGCAGGCGCTGGTCGACGCGCACGGCCAGGGGCGTTTGGTATTCCCACCGCTCCTCGGGCGGTTCCTCGGAGGATTCCTCCGCCTCGTCCTCGTCTTCCTTCGGCCGGGGATCCTCCACTTCGTCGCTCCAGTCCAGGGTCAGGAGCACGACGACGTCCCGCGCGGCGAGAACCTCCGCCACTCGCCAGGCTTCGCGCCCGCCGCTGATCGCGATGTCCTCGAGCCCGAGCTCGTCCGCGAGCCGGATCCAACGCTCGATGTCACGGTGGGTCTCCGCTTCGCACACGAGCTTCCGCTCGCCGGCGAGCAGCTCCGCCCCCGCGTCGAGTTCCGCATCGAACGGGGGGCGCAAGCCCGGGCGCCCCTGTTCGTAGCGGGCGAGGCGCTCCGCGTGCCATGCCGCGTCGTGGAAGAGCTGCCGCAGCTGGGCGAAGTATCCCATCAGGGTCGACGGGTACCCCGACCCCGAGGCTTGGAAGGCTGCGTGACCGAAGACGACCGGCCGGAGGACGACGTCGCGCATCGCCGCCTCGCGCGTCGTGGCCAGGGCGCTCGAGCCCGCCAGGAGCTGCCCGCCGGGAGCCACGAGCGCCGCCCCGAATCCCGCCTTGCGCCACGCGTTCGCCTGATCGCCGCTGATCGCGAGGGCGTCGACCGCGCGGAACGACGGCTGCACTCCCTTGCGGTTCGCCGTCCGCATGTCCGCGCGCACGTCGGCCCCGGTGTCGAGCGGAACGTCGCGATCCACGAGCGGCGTCGGCGTCTCGCAACCGGTCGTCGAGAAGGCGTCGAGGAAGCCGGGCAACACCAGCAACCCCTCGCCGTCGACGACTCTCGTTCCCGGAGGCGCGGGCGCGTCGCCGTCGAGCACGGCCTCGATGCGTCCCTCGCGCAGGACGAGCGTGACCGTCCGATCGGGACCTCCGGCGCTCTCCACCGAGACGTTTCGAACGCAGTAGGGCCGGGGGCGAAGAGGAGCCTGCGCGAACGTCGCCGACGAAGCGACGGCGATCGCGACCAGCAGCAAGGCGAGCTCTCGCGGAGAGGGAGGGCGCATCGTGTTCTCCAGGGATCGGGAGGGCGGGGCCGCGGGGGATCTCGTTCCGACGGCCCATTCTGCCGCGCCCGGCCGAGCGCGGCCAATCGCCTCGGATGAGGATTGTGTACGAGAATGCGGGGGCCACCCGCCCCGGGGGTGCCGGGCAGCCTCCGCGTAAGTCCTCCGCTTCATGGTTGCGGAGGTCCGAGGACTCGCGTACCACGGGGAAACAAACGGCGCCGATGGGCGTCGAGGGGACAACGGAGGTTTCCGTCATGAGGATTCATCGAGCTCTCGCCCTGTCCGCGGTCCTGTTTGCCGTCGGTTCGTTCCTCCCCCCGCGCGCCGGGCCGATCCAGGAGGAGGTCGTGGAAGAGGTCGTGTTCGCCGACGAACCCGAGGCCCACGCTCTCTACGACCGGATGGTAGCCACCATGCGCGAGGCCGGTAACCGTTCACGACCCTCGCTCTGTTTTTCCTGAACTGTGGTCCTGAAGCG
>CAYRXS010000193.1:0-13156 GCA_964428225.1 uncultured Planctomycetaceae bacterium | reverse complement strand
CGTCCTCGTGATGGTGCCAGAGCACATCGTGGCTCACGACGTCGATGGCCAAGAGGTTGCGCCCGTAGCCCCACGCGTGCTCCGGGGCGTTGTAGCCCTCCGAGATCCCGTTCCACGGCCAGCCGTGATTCTCGCTTCTGTGCTTCTGCACCGGATCGCGCGGCTCCTCCTCGCCGACCAGGGCGTAGAGGACTCCGTCTTCGAGCGCCATCCACTTCCAGAACGTGCCGCCCGCGAGCTCGGCGGGAGGGACGATCTCGTCGAGCAGTTGTCCGGTGGCCGCGTCGATCACCTTGCACGAGGCGTCGTCCCCGAGATAGACGGTGGTCGGAGTGGCGATGAGCGTGTTGCGGTGGATGGGGAACCCGGTCGAGAGCTCGCGGATCCACTGGATCGTGCCGTTGTAGCCGTCGAAGGCCACGAGCTTCTCGAGCCACGGTTCCTCGCGTCGCTTGAAGGCCACGTTCCCGAACGCCTTGAACACGCGTCCTCCCGCGGCGACCGCGACCTGGGGCACGGGCGCGTAGCGCGGATCGGCGAGGAACTGGGTCAGGTAGGGTGCGCGAGCGACCTCGTCCCTCGACTGGGGGTTGTTGTCCGGGCCGTGGTAGGGGTGGCTCCACTCGTCGGCGCCCGCGAGGGGGGCCTTCCTCGCTTCGGTCTCGCCGAGGAGCAAGAGGCCGCGCGGTTGCACGACGCGCAGGGCCTCGGCCTCGGAGATCGTCTCCGCGTCGGGCACCACGAGCGCGTTGACGAGGTTGTCGGCGAGGTGGACGTGTTCCGCCGTCCCCTTCCCGACGAAGACGCGCGTGCCGAGGAGGTGCTCCTCCTCCGCCGTCCGGCGCGTGGCCTCGACGTCCTCGTCCCGCGGGAGCTGCAGGTAGACGACGAGGTCGCTCTGCCGCGCCAGCTCGAGCCCGAGCTCGCCCGCGCCCTCGCCGACCACGGCGACGATTCCGCGCGTGACGTCGATCTCGTCGAGGACGTCTCGCGCCCGCTCGGAGGGCGGGACGTCCGCGGCGAAGGCCTCTCGCGGCCCCGATTCCTCACCACCGCACCCGACCAGCGTCCCCGCGAGCAGGAGGATCGCGGGCACCATCCACCTCAGTCCCTTCATCACCGACCTCCGTCCGCCTCGAGCGGCTGCGTGCGGGCCGGCGGGGCCGGCCCCGAGGCGGGCATTCTACGACACGGAGCGGGAGGAGCCCCCGGCGATCGGGTGATCGGCGCGTCGGATCTTGGTATCACGGTGGGCGTCGGAGGCCCCGATCACGGATTTCGCCCGATGTCACGAGGCTCTCGCGGGCGTCTGTCGTGGCGGAGGCGCCTCGGTGATCACGGGACGGGAAGATGACGAGTCACGGAACCCGCAGGCAACCCGGACTCTCCGCGGCGGACATCGTCGCCTCGGGGCTCTCCGTGGTGGTGCTCGTCCTGGGGGTGGTCCTCGAGAATGATCCTTCCGTCGCGTTCCGGGTCGCGGGGGTGTTCTCCGCGGCGGCGGCGCTGCTCTTCGCCTTCCCGCCGATGTTCACGCTGAAGCGGCACGGCCGGGTGGAGGAGGGGGGGACCTACATGCACACGACCCGCGTCGTCGATGCCGGGTTGTTCGCGATCGTGCGCCATCCCCAGTACGTCGGCTACTCGTTCTTCAACCTGACCTTCATGTGCCTCACCGGGCGATTGGTCGTCGTCGCGCTCGGAGTGGCGGCCATCGCCTTCTTCTACGCGCACACGTATCGCGAGGAACGCTATTTGCTCGAGACCTTCGGCGACGACTACCGCGCGTACCGGCGGCGAGTTCCGAGGTTCAACTTCCTCCTCGGGTATCTCCGCCACCGCCGCCGGCCCACGGATCCGGACGACGCCATGCAGCCTCCGTCCCCCACGGATCGAAACCGGAGAGGAGAAGAGAGATGAGAAAGCTCCCGGGAATCCTGGCCGTTCTTCTGTGCGCCTCGTGTCAGCTTCCTCTCCTTCGAGGAGCTCCCGCGGATCCGCCGGCTCTGGATCCGGCGCTGCAGTCCGAGCTCGGGGAGTGGCTGGCCACGCACGGGAAGGATCCCGCCGAGTACGTCCGGGATCTGTTCGAGGACCACGACGTCGTCTTCGTCGGTGAGTATCACCGGATCCTGCACGACGTCCGCCTCGTCCAGTCCTTGCCGGGCCCGCTGTACGAGGCGGGCGTGCGCGTCCTGGTGACCGAGTTCGGAGACCGCGAGGACCAGGCGCTCATCGACCTCCTGGTCCGCGGCCCCGAGTGGAACGAGGAGCTGGCGCGACGCATCTGCTTCCGACAGTACCCGTGGTGGGGGTACTGCGAATACGTGGACGTCTACCGGGCGGCGTGGGAGGTCAACGCGAGCCGACCGCCGGGGGCGAGTCCCTTTCGGGTGCTCGGGATGAACAACCAGGACGTTCGGAGCAGCGAGAGCATGTGGGCCGAGGTCATCCTCGACGCCGTGAACGAGGGAGAGAAGGTGCTCGTCCACTGCGGCATCCACCACGCGTTCACCGGGTACCAACAGCCCAGTGTGTCCGAAGGGGAGCTCCACGGGCTCTTCGGCGATCGAGCCGGCAACTTCGTCCGGGACGCCCTCGGTCGCCGGGCGGTGACGGTCTACCTCCACGCCCCCTGGAGCGACGCCGCGGGCTACGGGGGCGAGGAGATCCACCCCGCGGACGGCATCCTCGACGCCTTCATGCTTGCTCGCGAGGGCGGTCCGTTTCCCGTGGGCTTCGACGTCGCGGGCAGCCCCTTTGGCGCGCACCGCATCGAGACCGGTGTCTACCGGCACGGGTATCCGGACTTCACGCCCGCGGACTTCTGTGACGGCTGGATCTACACGAAGCCCATCTCGGAGTACGAGGGCGTGACGCCCATCGAGGACTGGATCAACGAGGACAACGTCCAGGCCGTGCGCGACGCCCCGGGGAGTGAACGCAACCGAAACGTGAGCGTGGGCAAGGCGAACGGCATCATCCGCCGGTCCGCCGACATCCCGCGCCGCTTCGCCCATCTCCGATAGGGGAATCCGGGGCCCGATTCGCTCGAACCGGCCCTCGCACCCTGGCGGCGAGCCCGCGGCGCATCTAAGGTGTTGCCCGGAAGACCGCCCATGAACTCGACTCTCAGGATCGCGTTCCCGCTCGCTCTCGCCGCGCTCGTGCCCGCCTGCTCCGAGCCCGAACCCGTCGACCTCGACTACACCGAGACCATCAAGAGCTCGACGGTGACCTTCGACATGGTCTGGATCCCGGAGGGCGACTTCTGGATCGGGAGCTGCGAGGTGACCTGGGACGAGCTCCTGCTCTACTGCGATTTCGACGGGACCGGCGCGGTGCCGCCGGGCGTCGACGCGGTCACCAAGCCTTCCAAGCCGCTCGACTGGACGCCCTACGATCACGACTGGGGCGCGGGGCGGCGTCCTGCGATCGGCATGAGCTGGGCCTCCGCGCAGAAGTACTGCGCGTGGCTCTCGATCAACACCGGGCACGAGTACCGGCTGCCCTCCGAGGAGGAATGGCAGCTCGCCTGCGGAACCGGCGGCGACGGCGCGGTCGCCGATCGCGCGTGGTTCGCGGACAACAGCGAGGAGAAGACCCAGGAGGTCGGACAGAAGACACCGAACGAGAACGGCCTCCACGACGTGCTCGGCAACGTCTGGGAGTACTGCTCCGATCCCTACGATCCGAGCGATCCCGAGCGCGCGGTCCTGCGCGGGGGATCGTGGAAGGACGCGGCCGAGACGCTGACTCCCACCAAGCGTCTCCGCTTCAACGACGACTGGACCCTCGCGGACCCCAACTGGCCCCCCGGGGTCTGGTGGGTACCCGACGGCAACCACCTCGGCCTGCGCGTGCTGCGCCCGGGCTCTACCGACGAATGACCCGACCCGAGACCATCGCCATGTCACGCACATCACGACGCACCTTCCTCGAACAGAGCCTTCTCCTCGCCTCCGCCGCCGCGGCCGCTCCGATGACGTCGGCCTTCGCGCGCTCCCGTCCTCCGAGTCGCAAGTCCGGCAAGGACCTGATTCGCGTCGGCGTGGTCGGCGTGCGCGGGCGGGGACGGGATCACATCCGGTGGTTCCGGGACCTGCCTGCTTCCGAGGTCGTCGCGATCTGCGATCCCGACGAGGGGATCATCGGGCCGGCCCAGAGCGCGGTGCCGAACGCCAAGTACTACCGCGACATCCGCATGATGCTCGAGGATCGCTCGATCGACGCGATCTCGATCGCCACGCCGAACCACTGGCACTCGCTCGGCGCGCTCTGGGGTCTGCAGGCGGGCAAGCACGTCTTCGTCGAGAAGCCGCTCAGCCACAACGTGTTCGAGGGCGCGCAGGTCGTCGCCGCCGCAAGCAAGTACGGGAAGGTCATCCAGCACGGGACGCAGTCACGGACCCAGCCGGCTACCCGAGACGCCATGGCCTGGCTGCACGCGGGTGGGCTCGGCGAGGTGAAGCTCGCCTACGGTCTGTGCTACAAGCGCCGCAAGAGCATCGGCAAGGTCGACGGTCCCCAGAAGCCGCCGGAGACCTGCGACTACGACCTGTGGACCGGTCCCGCCGAGATGCAGCCGCTCATGCGCAAGAACCTGCACTACGACTGGCACTGGGTGTTCAACACCGGCAGCGGCGACATCGGCAACCAGGGCGTCCACCAGATGGACATCGCGCGCTGGGGGCTCGGGCTCGACACGCACCCGAAGCGGATCGTGAGCTGCGGGGGCCGCCTCGGTTACGTCGACGACGGCAACACGCCGAACACGCAGATCGCGCTCCTGGACTACGGAGACAGGCAAGTCATCTTCGAGGTGCGCGGGCTCGAGACCGGTGCCTTCCGGGGGGCCAGCGTCGGCGTGGTCTTCATGGGCGAGAAGGGGTATCTCGTCAGCGGAAGCTACGGCAAGCTCAAGGCCTTCGACCACGACGGCAAGGAGATCGCGGTCTTCGAGGGAAGCGCGAACCACTACGAGAACTTCCTCGACGCGATCCTCGCCGACGATCCGGCGAAGGTGAACGCGCCGATCCGGGACGGCCACCTGTCGGCCGCCATGGGCAACCTCGCGAACATCTCCTACATGCTGGGCAAGGAGGCGCCGCTCACCCAGGTGGAGGCGCCGTTCCCCGGTTCGGACGCCGCCAACGGCTCCTTCGAGGGCTTCTGCAAGCACCTGGCCGCCAACGGCGTCGAGGCGAAGTCCTGCTCGATCCGGCGGGGCCCCGAGCTGACCTTCGACTCCGCCACCGAGAAGTTCACCGGCGCGCACGCCGAAGAGGCCAACCCCCTGCTCACGCGGAAGTACCGCGGTGCCTTCGTGGTGTCCGAGAGGGTCTGATTCTCGACGCTACGGCATCCGGGCCGTCGCGCGAAGCGTCGGATCCCGGCGCCACAGGAACTCGCGGATCCAGACGAAGGCGACGACGTCGGAGGCCAGTCCTCCGACGATGAACGAGGCCCAGATCGCGGCGATGGGAGCGTCGAAGGCGTACACCGCGAGGTAGGCCACCGGGATCGAGATCACGAGCACGCGCAGGATCGTGATGACGAGGGACGGTATGCCGTGCCCGAGCCCGAGCAGGATCCGCCCCGACGTCATCCCGAAGGCCATCAGCGGGTACGCGAACACCATGAACGCGAGGTAGCCGCTCCCCACCTCGAGGGCGTAGGCGTCGTCGGTGAACAGTCCGATCACATGGTCCGATGCGGCGAAGGCCGTCACGCCCACGACCGTGGCGATGGTGATCGCCCAGCGGAAGGAATACAGAGCGGTGGCGCGAACCAGGTCCGCGCGTCCCGCGCCCGCGAACATCCCGATCACGGTGACCGTCGCGCTCGCCAGGCCCAGGATCGGGAGGGCGACGATCATGTCCACCCGCGATCCCGCGCCGTAGCCCGCCACCGCGATCTGGTCGAAGTGGGCGAGGATCCGATTGACGAGCCCGCCCCCGAAGGCCATCACCAGCTGGACCAGGGCCGCGGGGAGGCCGATGGCCGTGATCGCCAGGGTGAGACGCCGCCGGGGAAGGACGTGGGGGAGGCGAAAGCGGGAGTAGGTGCGCCCCCGGACGAACACCAGCCAGGAGAAGGCGCAGAACGAGAAGAGCTGTGCGGCGAGCGTGGCCAGGGTCGCGCCCCGGATGCCCCAGCCGAAGGTGAAGATGAAGAGGGGATCGAGGGCGACGTTGAGGACGGTGGCGAGGAAGAGGATGGCCATCGGGGTCCTCGCGTCCCCCTCGCCGGTGAGCACCGCGCGGAGCGAGGCGGAGACGAAGAAGATCGGGATGCCGAGGCAGAGGGGCATGAAGTACTGCCAGGCGAGCTCCAGGCTCTTTCCCTCCGCGCCCAGCAGCGGCAACAGATGCCGTCCCGCGACGAGCCCGCCCACGGCGAGGACCAGTCCCATCGCGATGCCCAGGCCGAGGCCGTTGGAGGCCAGACGATCGCCAGCCTCCCGGTCCCTCCTCCCGATCGCCTGGGCCACGGTCGCGGTGATTCCCACCGCGAGCCCGTTGATGAGCGCGATGGCCACGAAGAACAGCGGCGAGACGAAGGTCGCCGCCGCGAGCGCCTCGGCGCCGAGCTTGCCGATGAAGATCGTGTCGATGATCACGTAGAGCGAGTGGACCGAGAACCCGGCGATCATCGGTCCCGCCACGACCCACACCGCCCGTCGGGGGCGGGTGACGAACTCGTCGAGGCGGCTCTGGTCGGAGGAAGTCACGGGACGCGGAATACGGTACCGTATCCCTCATCATGCCCCTCGCGGTGTTTCCCATCCTCGCCCTGGCGGCATCGACGATCGCGGGATCCGTGCAGGACGAGCGCGCGACCATTCCTCCCGCGTCGTTCGCCGAGGTCGAGGCGAGAATCTCCCGGTTCGACGTCGGCGCCCTCGAGCGCGCGATTCGCGACCTGCACCGCCGCTTTCCCGCCGACTACCCGCGCGGCGCGGAATACCTCGACCGGCTGTCGACGATCGCGAGCGAGCTCCCGACGATCGCCGAGAGCCTGCGCGACGGGCGGTTCGAGGCCCTGGAGCGCGCCGAGCAGGTCCTCGCCTTCCGGCGCGAGGCCCTGCTCGCCAATCCCCTCCTCGATTTCGAGCGCATCCTCGTCGTCCGCCGCGGGGCGGCGAACGCTCGCGGCTCGGGGGCCGGCGGCGAGTACGGGCTTCCCGCGAACTGGCAGAGCAACTCCGTCCTCGCGAAGCGGGGCTGGGACAACGAGATCGCCCTGCTCGACCTCCGGAATCCCGCGGCGCCGCTCGTCACCGTCCACGCGCCGGCCGACGGGGCCTTCGTGGGGGACGTGGACCTGCACCTCGACGGCGAGCGGATGCTCTTCTCCTCGATCGGGACGAACGACCGCTGGCAGGTCTTCGAGATCGACGTGGACGGAACGGGGCTGCGTCAGGTCACCCTCGGCGAGGAGCCGGACGTCGACAACTACGACGCGTGCTACCTGCCCGACGAGCGGATCGTGTACGGATCGACGTCGGTGATGCAGGGGGTTCCCTGCGTCAACGGTACGTGCCGCGTCGCCAACCTCTTCCGCATGAACGCGGACGGGACACACGCGCGCCGGCTGTGCTTCGATCAGGACGACGACTGGCACCCGACGGTGACCGCGGACGGGCGGGTGATGTACCTGCGGTGGGAATACACCGATCTGCCCCACTCGAACTCGCGGATCCTCTTCACGATGAACCCCGACGGTACGAGCCAGGAGGCGCTCTACGGGAGCAACTCCTTCTGGCCGAACGCGCTCTTCTTCGCGCGGCCGATGCCCGGGGGGAAGTTCGTGGGGATCGTCAGCGGGCACCACGGCGTGCACCGGATGGGAGAGATGGTGGTGTTCGATCCCGCGCGCGGCCGCGAGGAGGCGGACGGGGCGGTCCAGCGCATCCCGGGCTGGGGGCAGGAGGTCGAGGCGATCGTGCTCGACAACCTCGTCGACGCGTCGTGGCCGAAGTTCCTGCACCCCTTCCCGCTGGGCGAGAAGTACTTCCTCGTCTCCGCCAAGCCAACCCCGACCTCGCTCTGGGGGATCTACCTGGTGGACGTGTTCGACAACGTGGTGCTGCTCGCGGAGCGGGAGGGGAGCGTGCTCTTCGAGCCCATCCCGCTTCGCGCGACCGAGCGCCCCCCCGTCGTCGCCGACCGCGTGGACCTCGCGCGGGACGACGCCCTCGTGTACGTCGCGGACGTGTACGAGGGGCGCGGGCTCGCGGGCGTCCCCCGGGGCGAGGTGAAGGCGCTGCGGCTGTTCACCTACACCTACCTGTACGAAGGCACCGGAGCCGGCCGCGCGGGCAGCCTCGGCCTGGACGGGCCGTGGGACGTGAAGCGCGTGCTCGGCACCGTGCCCGTGGAGGAGGACGGCTCCGCGCTGTTCCGCTCTCCGGCCAACACGCCGATCTCCGTCCAGCCCCTCGACGAGGACGGCAAGGCGCTGCAGATCATGCGCTCCTGGCTGACCGCCATGCCCGGCGAGACCCTCTCGTGCGTGGGGTGCCACGAGGACCGCAACCGGGCGGTGCCGGCGCGGGCCACCATCGCCTCGCGGCGCGAGCCGTCGGAGATCGCGCCCTGGTACGGCCCCGTGCGGGGCTTCGCGTTCGCGCAGGAGGTGCAGCCGGTATTGGATCGTCGCTGTGTCTCGTGCCACGACGGTCGCGACGGCGTGCCTTCGGATCTCCGCGACACGCCGATCGACGACTGGGGGACGAGCTACGCGGGGTACGACGCGATGCAGTGGGCGGGGAAGTTCTCCGTCTCGTACACGGAGCTGCAGAAGCACGTGCGGCGTCCGGGGGTCGAGAGCGACATGCACCTGTGGACGCCCCTCGAGTTCCACGCGGACACCACGGAGCTCGTGCAGATCCTCGCGAGAGGACATCACGGCGTAGAGCTCGAGCGCGAGGACTGGGACCGGCTGATCACGTGGATCGACCTGAACGCTCCGTACCACGGGTACTGGAGTGACGTGGTGGGGGACTCCGCGCTGCGTCGGGAGGAGCGGCGCGCCGAGCTGCGTCGGCGATACGCGGGGCTCGACGAGAACCACGAGGCTCGCCCCGAGCTCCCCACCCCGTCGTTCACCCCGGCGAAGGAGGCGGCGGGGGGACCGCGCCTCGATCCCTCCGAGGCCCGGAGCGAGTCGCCTCCGCCGCTCTCCCCGGACGAGCCGCCTCTCCGCGACACCGTGTCGATCGGCGGCGACCTTGCGCTCGAGCTGGTCCGGATCCCCGCCGCCGAGCCCTTCTGGATGGCGACCTGCGAGATCACCAACGAGCAGTACGCCCTCTTCGATCCCGCTCACGACAGCGGGGTGGAGCCCCGGCACAGCTACCAGTTCGGGATCGCCGGCTACCCGTCGAACGGAGCCCGCCGGCCCGTGGTGCGCGTCTCGTGCGACGAGGCGAGGGCCTTCTGTCGCTGGCTCGGCGAGCGAACCGGCCGCCCCTTCCGCCTGCCCACGGAGCTCGAGTGGGAGCTCGCCTGCCGCGCGGGCACGGACACGCCCTTCTCGTTCGGTGACCTGGACACGGACTTCTCGCCCTGGGCCAACTTCGCCGACGCCAAGCTCTCCGAGTTCGTGCAGGAGACGTACATCCGGCTCCACGTGGTCGAGAATCCCACGCCCTACGACGATTGGATCCCCAAGGACGCGCGCTTCGACGACGGCGGCTTCCTCTCCGAGGAGGTCGGCGGCTACGAGCCGAACGCCTGGGGCCTTCACGACATGCACGGCAACGTGGCCGAGTGGACGACGAGCCCGTGCCCGTGGGACGAGCGGCAGGTGGTGGTGCGCGGCGGCTCGTGGTACGACCGCCCGAAGCGCGGCACCTCGTCCTTCCGCCTGGCCTACCGTCCCTACCAGAAGGTCTTCAACGTCGGCTTCCGCGTGGTTTGCGACGACGAATAGAGTCGAGACGTTACACCCGGTGCAGCTTCAGCATGTTCGTGGTCTGCGGCGTCCCCGGGGGAACGCCGGCAACGATGACCACGAGCTCGCTCTCCTGTACCAGACCGCGCTCCCGTAGCACCTCGCACGCCTTCTCCACCATGGCTTCCAGGCTCGGCTGACGAGGCATGGGCACCGGCTTTACGTGCGCGAGCACCGCCATGCCGCGGAGCGTACGCTCGTGAGGGCTCAACGCGACGATATCCGCGAGGGGACGGTACCGGGAAACGAGGCGCGCCGTGGCTCCCGATTCCGTGAAGCAAACGATCCGGGAGAGCCCGAGGGCATCCGCCGCGTCGACCGCGGCCAAGGCGACCGCGTTGGGGGCGGTGGGCTCCGTGGACCGGAACTCCACCCGGGGGAGCTCGCGGTAGCTCGAGCTCGCCTCCACCGCGCGCGCGATGCCGGCCATGGTCGCCACCGCCTCCACCGGGTGATCGCCGACGGCGGTCTCTGCCGAGAGCATGACCGCGTCCGTGCCGTCGAGCACGGCATTGGCCACGTCGGCCACTTCCGCTCGAGTCGGCCGGCTCGAGGTCACCATGGACTCGAGCATCTCCGTGGCGGTGATCGTGTACTTCCCCGCCTTCAGCGCGGCTTGCAGCAGGGACTTCTGAACCATCGGGAGCCGCTCAAGCTCGATCTCCACGCCGAGGTCGCCCCGCGCCACCATGATCCCGTCGGTGGCCTCGAGGATCTCCTCGAGATTCGTCAGGGCCGCGGCCCGCTCGATCTTCGCCACGATCTGAGCGTCGGGGATCAGAGAGCGCACCTCGCGGAGCTCGTCCCCCTTCGCGACGAAGCTCACGCCCACCATGTCCACTTCGAGCTCCCGCGCGAGCTCCAGGTCGATGCGATCCTGCGCGGTGGGGACCTCGAGATCGAGCTCGGTGTCGGGCAGGTGGACTCCCTTGCGGTCCCCGATCCAGCCGCCCTTGGTCACGCGACCGAGCAGGTGGTCGCCCGCCTTCTCCTCGATCGAGAGCTCGACCACTCCGTCGGCCAGGAAGACGCGGTCTCCGATCTCCACCGCGCCGAGGAAGCCCGAGAAGTGGAAGAGGATCTCGCCCTCCGCGGCGAGGCCGGTCCCTTCGCGCAGCACGTGGCGATCGTCCGTGCGCAGGAGCAGCTTCCCTTCCGGAAACCGGCTCAACCGGAGCTTCGGCCCCTGGATGTCGGCGAGGATCGCCACGTGGCGCCGGGCCCGGTCGCTCGCCTCCCGAACGGCCCGCACCCGGCGCCGGTGGTCGTCGGGGGTGCCGTGGCTGAAGTTGACGCGCGCCACGGAGAGCCCGGCCGCGATCAGCTCGTCGATGCGGTCCTCGGAGGCGGGCCCCAGCGTGGCCACGATCTTCGTCTCCGGACGGCGGGATCGGGGACGGTCCCGTAGAACCGGATTCGGGTCGGAGATCTCTCGCATCGCTAGCCTGGGTGGGGGCGGCCACCCAGGCTACTGCGAAGCGAGAGGCAATACCACGGGAGCGATGGACCGCTCCCCGACTACTGCTCGAACGTCACCGTGATCGCGTTCGATACGAAGTCGGGCGGGGCGAGCGTCGCATAGGCGAAGCTCGCTCCGAGCCCGACGAAACCGACGTCGACCGGACCCTGGGTGTCGAAGGTCGCCGTCGCCTCACCGGAGGCGTCCAGCGTTCCCATGAAGTCCACGAAGTACGCGGATCCGGACATCACGAGAGTCGCCTCCGAGAACCAATCCCAGTTCAGGGGAACGTGGAGTCCCGCGATGTCGAAGCCGGGTGAGGTGCCGGAAAGCGAACCCATGACGAGGTAGGTCTTGCCGGCGTTTCCGATCCCGGCGTCGAGGGTCAGACCGATCGCATCCCCCGTGGCCACCGAGATCGAGTACGCATCGGCCCACAGGGAGGGATCGTAGTCGTAGCGCTGCACCCGGAAGTCGTCGACGAGCCCTTCGACGACGCTGTCGTTGGGGTTGTCGCTCGCCGAGAAGCGGATCTTCACGGTGGACGTCGGGGTGACGTGGTCCGAGACCTCGTAGTCCATGTTGGTCCACGACGGGTTGTTGTCGAGCGCGGCGACCTCGGTCCAGCTCGTGCCGTCGTCGTTGGAGAGGTGGATGTACAAGGGCACCTGGTCTCCGTTCGTCGAGTGATAGAACCAGAGGTAGAAGCTCAGGTGCGCGTCGCCGTCCGAAAGATCGATCGCGGGCGAGATGAGCCGGGTCGGTCCGCCGTCGACGTCGTCGTAGCCGATGCTGCCGCCCGCGCCCCCGGTGACGAAGCACTTGGTTCCCGGCTCGGAGTGGTCGTCCTCCGGCTGCGCGTCGGTCCCGATCGGGTCGACGCGTTCCCACGCCCCGGTGTCGATGCTCTGGTTCACGACGGTCCAGCCGAGGTCGGATTCGAAGTCGTCCTCCATGACGGTATGGACGAACGCGACCTCGAACGAGTAGACCGTCGCGGGTGCGCTCGGTGGAGAGGTGACGGTCGCCCCGCCATCTCCCTGGGCTTCGAAGTAGAACTCCGGTGCGTCCCCCGGGCGGGTATTGGGGAGCGTGACCTCGTACTGGTCACCGCCCTGCGGAGTCACCGCCACCGACGAGTAGGAATCTCCGGGATCGAAGCGGTAGTAGAGGAGCCCGGTTCCCGGCACGTAGTCCTCGATACCGTCGCGGATCTGCACGTCCATGACCGTTTCGGGCCCGGGAGGGAAGCAACCATCGGGCAGACCGCTCGGGAAGCCCAGGCTGATCGCGGCAGCCTCCCCCATGCTGAGGTCGGGATTGCCGAACACCGCTCCCCATTCGAAGGCCTCGTACTTGACGTAGTACTACAGCCCGCGCGTGTACATCTCCCGGAGGGCCCGCTGGTGACCTCCGCCGAGCGTGTAGTCCGTCGACGTCAGGCTCGTAGTGAAGTAGTAGTCCATGGATTGGCTGCTGCCGTCGTCGGGGGAATCCCATCCCCCTCTGCCGTAGGCGACCTTCGTGGCGCCGAGGAACCCGATGCCGCCCTGCTGCATCATCGCCCGGCCGATGTTGTCGTAGTCCGTGTCCGAGTTGCTGCAGGCGTCGGCGAAGATTATGGACGGATAGTCGTCGTCGAGTGACGCACAACTGGAATTGCTGACGAAGGACGGGGAACCGTTGTAGTAGATGTGGGACGACGTGGGCGATCCGTGGCCAGCCCAGTTCACGAAG
>CAYRXS010000192.1:1711-13160 GCA_964428225.1 uncultured Planctomycetaceae bacterium | reverse complement strand
TGATCCGGATCAGGTTCGAGGGGTACGTCTCAGGTGCGGGAGCACCGCCCCCCGCGACGGAGCCCGCGCGCGAGGACCCGTTTTCTCCCTCTGCCCTCGCGATACGGCTCCGATCCTCATTGTAGGACCCGTTTCCCCGCTCTTCACTCCTCCGTCCCCTTCCCCGCCCCGGAATCTCCGGACGCCCCTCTCCGGGCCGATTCGAGCGGGATTCGGCGAGAGACGGCCGCCGATCAGCGGCGAGCGGCAGCTCGTCCGCTGCAGCGGTGGTGCGCTGAGCCGCCTGGTCGGCTCAGCGCGGACTTGCCCGGGAGGAACGGAAAGCTACGCTCGGGACTCCACGCGGACTCTCACGCGATTCTTTCGTTTCGGCCCTCCGTTTCGGCGCCCGCGCCGGACTGCCCCATCATGAGCTCCTCTCCCCGACTCGAGGCGATTCGCAGTGTTCTGAGCAACGGTCTCCCGCCCGAGCCCCAGCGCCGGGAAAACGTCGTCCTGACGAAGATCTTCAGCTCGAAGGTCTTCAACGACGCGGTCCAGCGACGCCGTCTCCCCCGTGACGTGTACCAGGCCCTGCGCCGGACGATCGAGTCCGGCGAGCCCCTCGGCGAGCGCCACGCGGACGCGGTGGCCGACGCGATGAAGGACTGGGCCGTCGAGCACGGCGCGACCCACTTCACCCACTGGTTCCAGCCCATGACCGGGCTGACCGCCGAGAAGCACGACTCGTTCCTCAGCCCGGTGGTCGAGGGCGGCGCCATCCACGCCTTCACCGGCCGCGAGCTGATCAAGGGCGAGCCGGACGCTTCTTCCTTCCCGTCGGGCGGCATCCGGGCCACCTTCGAGGCGCGCGGCTACACCGCCTGGGATCCCACCTCCCCCGCCTTCCTGCGGGAGACCGCGTTCGGGGTGACCCTGTACATCCCGACGGCGTTCTGCTCGTGGACCGGGGAGGCCCTGGACACGAAGACCCCGCTCCTGCGCTCCTGCGAGGCCCTCGACCGTCAGGCGCGTCGGCTCCTGGACCTGATCGACGACGAGAAGACCGGGAAGATCGTCCCCACGGTGGGACCCGAGCAGGAGTACTTCCTCGTCGACCGCCATCTCTACCACCTGCGGCCCGACCTGCTCGCCTGCCACCGCACCCTGTTCGGAGCCCGGCCGCCCAAGGGCCAGGAGCTCGAGGACCACTACTTCACCGCCACCCCCGAGCGCGTCCTGAACTTCATGATGGACCTCGAGGCGGAGCTGTGGGCGCTCGGCGTGCCCCTCAAGACGCGGCACAACGAGGTGGCGCCCCACCAGTTCGAGATGGCACCCCTCTACGAGCCCGCGCCGATCGCCACGGACCACAACATGCTCACGATGGAGCTGATGCAGACCGTGGCCGCCAAGCACGGCTTCAAGTGCCTGGTACACGAGAAGCCGTTCAAGGGGGTGAACGGCAGCGGCAAGCACAACAACTGGTCGCTCGCCGACGACCGGAACCGCAACCTGCTCGAACCCGGGAGCACCCCCGCCGACAACCTGCGGTTCATCCTGTGCCTGACCGTGGTGATCCGGGCCGCGGATCTCCACCAGGACCTGATCCGCGCCTCCATCGCCAGCGCGGGCAACGATTGTCGGCTCGGGGCCGACGAGGCTCCCCCCGCGATCCTCTCGATCTTCCTCGGCTCCGAGCTCGAGGAGATCGTCGAGGCCCTGATCTCGGGCGAGAGCCCCGGCACCCACGAGCCGATGCTCATGAGGCTCGGGGTGACCACCCTCCCGCCGCTGCCCCGCGACACGTCGGACCGCAATCGCACCTCGCCCTTCGCCTTCACCGGCAACAAGTTCGAGCTGCGGGCGGTCGGGGCGGACCAGTCGATCGCCCTGCCCAACATCGTCCTCAACACCGCGATCGCGGAGTCCTTCGACTACCTCGCCACCGAGATCGAGAAGCGCTCGGGCGATCGCCACGCCGTTCTCCAGGCGCTGGTCCAGGAGACCCTCTCCGCCCACCGCCGCATCCTCTTCGGCGGCGACAACTACACCGCCGAGTGGGAGCAGGAGGCGGAGAAGCGGGGGCTGCTCAACCTGAAGGACACGCCCTCCGCCCTGGCCTACTTCGCCTCGGAGAAGAACCTCGCGCTGTTCGAGAAGTACGGCGTCCTCAGCCGCCGGGAGACGGAGTCCCGCTCCGCGGTGCTCCACTCCGCCTACGCCCACCGCATCGCGGTGGAGGCCCTGTCGTCGTTCCAGATCGCGTCGACGATGATCCTGCCCACCTGCGTCGCGTACCAGAAGCGGCTCGCGGACTCGATCAACTCGGCCCGCGCCGCCTGCGCGCGGCTGGAGCTGACCGAGCAGGAAGATCTGCTCGCCGCGGTGGCCTGCAACGTGGCGCGGCTGAAGACCGCCCTGGACGACCTGGGCGCGTCCCACGACGAGATCGCCGAGCAGGGACAGGACCCGGTCGTCCTCGCCACGTTCGTGCGCGACCGGCTCGTCCCCGCCATGGCCGCGGTGCGCGAGCGGGCCGACCGCCTCGAGGTCCTCGTGGACGACTCCATGTGGCCGCTGCCCAAGTACCGCGAGCTGCTCTTCATCCACTGACACCCCCTCTCCGATGCCATGAGTCTCACGCGCGAAGATGCCTGGAATCTCCTGTGCGAGTGGACGCCGGGCGAGGCCCTGCGCCGTCACGCGCGCTCGATCGAGATCGCGATGCGCGCCGCCGCCCACCGCTACGGCGAGGGCGCGGCGGACGAGGAGCGCTGGGGCATCGCCGGTCTGCTGCACGACGCCGACTACGAGAGCTGGCCCGACGAGCACCCGAACCGCGTCGTGGCCTGGCTGCGCGAGCACGGCGAGGAGGAGATCGCCCACGCCATCTCGGCCCACTACACGAAGTGGGACGTGTCCTACGACAGCGCGCTCGACAAGGCGCTACTCGCCTGCGACGAGCTCACGGGATTCATCGGGGCGTGCTGCTTCGTGCGCCCCGACGGGATCCACACGCTGAAGCCGAAGAGCGTGAAGAAGAAGCTGAAGGACAAGGCCTTCGCGGCCAAGGTCGAGCGCGCGGAGATCCACGCGGGCGTCGAGATGCTCGGGGTCGAGCTCGCCGAGCACGTGCAGTTCCTGATCGACGCCCTCCGCCCCCACGCCAAGGAGCTGGGAATCGAAGGCCGGGGAGCGGCCCCCTCGTCCACCTAGGCCCCCCCGGGTTGCGGGATCCCGGCTCGCGAGCCCTCGAATACCGGACGAATCTTCCCCCCGCCACTCCGGACCGCGGGCCCGGGCTACTCTCCACCGCGGTCCGGCCTTCCCCGCCACCCGGAGCGCGCCTACTCCGCCCCGGCCGCCCCCCCTTCTCGGCCTCGAGATCTTGACTTACCACCCCCCTCCCCGTATCCCTACTCATCCCCCCCTGTCCGATTGCCCACGAAGACCGCCTGAGGCGGGGACCCGGTTCCCCGGAAAGGAGCAGACGACCATGGCGAAGAAGAAGGCGTCCACCAAGACGGCGACCAACGCGAGGAAGCGCAGGAAGCGCCGGACTCCCGAGGAGATCATCGCCAACCTGCAGGAGGAGATCAAACGCGTCCGGTCGCGCCAGGCGGCCCGCGAACTGAAGCGCTCGCCCTCGCACAAGGCGGCGATCTCGGTGGTGAAGGCGATCGACAAGGCGCTCGATCTCGCCGCGGAGGAGTCGGAGACCGCCCTGCGCCACGCGCTCGCCGACGCCCGCAAGGCCCTCGGCACCTACCTCGAGGAGAAGGGCGTCCGCCTGCCCAAGGCCAACCTGCCGAAGGGCCCTCGACCGCGCGCGGCCAAGTAGTAACGGCTCTCTCCCGCGAACGGGGCCGCCCGGCGAGATCGTCGGGCGGCCCCGTTCGCGTTCGGCCTCGAATCGCATCGAGATCGCATCGCCGGGTGTAGAATCGGCGTTCGCGCCCGAAGGGAACGAAGCGATGGAGAGCGATTTCGTCTGGAGGGCCGGCGACCTGCTGGTCCGTGCTCGCCGACCGGGATTCGCGAGGTGGAGCGGAACCTGGTTCGGCATCGGAATCGTCGTCAGCCTTCTCGCCCATCTCGTGATCTTCCTCGGCCTGCTCGCGATTCCGTGGGACAAGATCATGGGTCGTGCCGACCCGGGAACCGAGGTGCCGCCCTCGTGGTTCGGGAGCCCCTCGGTACCGGGTCTCGAGACGGGGATCGCCCTGGTGGTGTATGCGCTCTTCGGGGTGGCTGCATGGTGGTGGGCCAGGAAGCGCCCGGACCGCGTGAACGGGTGGGCGATGTCGAGCGCGGTGTGCTGCTTCGCCGCGCTGCTGATCCTGGAGACCCTCACCCACGTCATCGCCACGTCGGGAGGAAACCTGGGGCCTCGGGACCGGGGGCCGAACTTTCTGCCGTGCTTCCTCCTCATGGGCCTCTCGATCCTGACCGGGACATGGGCTCTCGTATCGAGCGCGTGGCGCCGGATCGGAACGCGTGGCTGGCCCATGGCCCTCTCCGCCGTGGTCGCCTCCGCCTGGTTCGGCATCCACCTGTGGGATGCCCTCGTCTTCCCGGTCTTCCCCGTGGACGAGGGAGGCCTCGAGCTGGTGACCCTTCCCGAGGTGGATCGCGCGGCGCCTCATCACGACGATCCGTGGATCGTGCAACCCGTGCTGGTGCTCCTCGCGGACGGGAGCGTGGTCGTGAGGCGAGAAGTGCTGGTCGAGGAAAGCGCGCCGGAGGACACGACGAAGCTCGAGAGGTACCTCGCCAACCAGGCGCGTCAGATGGAGAAAGACCACCTCGACAAGGAGAACCGGAAGGGCCCGCTGTTCCCCGATGGCTCCGTGCTCCTTCTGCCGGACGCTACGACGGACTTCACGCACGTGACCAGAATCGCTCAACTCTGCACGAAGGAGGGGATCCAGATCTGGAAGCTCCACCTGGGCGTCCGGAGGCCGGAGAAACCTCGGCTCGGGTACTACTTCATGGGCCTTCCGCGAATCTTCGACGGTTGCCGGCTCCCGGTGGACCCTCCCACGCCCGATCCGTACCTGCTGAAGATCGAGGTCGTCGAGCCCGGCTCCAAGCTCGCTCCGGAGGAGGACGTTCCCTGGCGAGGCGAGGGGCCGTTCCGCTTCGGCGAGGACCGCGTGCTGCGGTACTCCTACCGCGCCTGGTCCTCGACGGATCCCGCCGAGCTGGCGCAGGTGGCAGGCCTCTCCGCCGGAGAGCTCCGGCGGACGGACATCGGACCGGGCGTCGTGTGGGGCGACGTGGCCAAGGTTCTGAACGCGCTCACCGCGGAGGACCACGAGGACGTGGAGTTCTGGGGCTGGTTCCCGGACCGCTGACCTCGATCAAGGAAGGAGCCAACCGATGGATAGAGCCGAGGAGCTACCGACCCGCGCCCGCTGGCCGGGCTTCGCGAGGTGGAGTCCCCTCTGGCTCGCAGTGGGGATCGCGGTCAGCTACCTGCTGCACCTCGTCGTCTACTGGGTGCTGCTCGCGATCCCGCGGTACGGGATCATGGGCGGACCTCCCCCCGAGCCGGGCTCCTGGCTCGAGCACCCGCACCTCCCCGGCCCGCACCACTTCGCCCTGCTCGCCGTCTTCGCCGGGCTCGGACTGGCGGGGTGGAGGCAGCAGCGCACGTGGCCGGATCGCCTGAACGGCTGGGCCATGGCGAGCGCGGTGGGCAACCTGGCCGCCATGTGGATCGGCAGCGTCGCCGCACACCAGCACGCGGTCGAGGGGGGCGCCTGGCCGCCCGGGGATCTCTCGCTCGGGATCCTCCTGTGCCTCGTGCTCTTCGGACTCGCCTTCCTGACGGGAATTGCAGCCAGCGTGACCCTGATCCGGGGAACCGGTGGCTCGCGGGGCTGGATCCTCGCGATCTTGGGGCTCTTCATGCCGCCGTCGATCGGCCTCTTCCTCTGCCACGCCTTCGTCCACCCGATCTTCGCGGAGAGACTGCCCGACGCGGATCTCGAGCTGGTGGTGCTGGCCGAGGTCGAGCGTGCGCCGCACTTCGATCCGGATCCGAGGAAGGATCTGCCGGTACTGCACGTCCTCGCCGACGGCAGCGTCATCGCCGACGGCGTGGTGCTGCTCGAGGGGAGCTCGCCCGAGGACACTTCGGGGCTCGAGAGGTACCTCGCGGACCGGGCGTCGAGGATGTACCTGGAGCACCTCGACCCCTTCGAGCAGACGGGTCCTCTGATTCCCTACGATCCCGTGCTGATCCTGCCCGACGCCACGACGGACTTCGCCAACGTGGCCCGTCTGGCGCGGCTCTGCTCGAGGGAGGGCATCCGGATCTGGAAGCTCCAATTCGGCGTCCACCGAGCGGCCTGGCCCCGGCTCGGGGCCTACGCCGTCTACCTGCCGAAGGACATCGGCGTCCGGACGACTCCCGTCGAGGGGGGCGCGGCGATCTCGGACGACCTCGGGATCGAGGTCCTCGTGCCCGGCACGAAGCTCGATCCGGAGCGGGACGTGCCCTGGCGAGGCCACGGTCCCTTCCGCTTCGGACCGGATCGCGTCGTACGCTACTCGTGGCGGGACTGGTCCTCGACGGATCCCGGGGAGCTCTGGGACCTCGAAGGGCGGCAGGACCTCGAGGTGACGGACGTGGGGCCCGGAGTCGTCTGGAGCGACGTGGCTCGAGCCCTCTCGGCGCTCACCCCGAGGGACGGCTGGAGTAGCGTGGCGTTCCTGGGCTCGTTCCCGGACCGCTGACCCCCACGGACGACCCCGGGGCTGGTAGCGGAGGAGGGACTCGAACCCCCGACACGCGGATTATGATTCCGCTGCTCTAACCAACTGAGCTACTCCGCCCCGGGTGGGCGGGGACTGTAGCGGGGGGCGAGGAAACGGTCAAGACGCCCCCGTGGGGGGGCATCCGGAGGGGCGGGGGGCGGCCCCGGGGTCCCGGAGGCGGGATTCCCGGGCAAGAACTTCGGGAATTAATCGACATGCCACACCAGGCCGGTGTTCTCCCTTGTGAGGGTTGGTCCGTCCGGGGAACCCGACCTGAACATCCCCGGGTGGGTTGGCCTTCCTCTTCCCAGTTGGACATCTGGCAGGTGGGATCACTCCTTCGTGCCGGACGAGGGGGAACCGAAGTGGGAGAGTCAAGAGCGCGCCCTCCCCGCACCGGCGGGGGGGCGCGCTCTGCTTTTTCCCCCTCGGACGCCCGGTCCGCCGGAGGGGCCCGCGATCCGGGACAATCCCCGCGAAATGGGCTGGCGGCGGAGCGGGTCCGCGGTCGATGAAGGGCAGAACCCCGTCGCGCGATGAGCCTGCCCGCCCACCTCCTCCAGATCCCCCGGATCCTCGACGCCCTCCTCGACAGCGAGGGCCCGGGCGAGCGGGACCGGGTCCTGCTCGCCGCGGTCTTCCACCTCGACGCGGCCGAGGCCGCCGCCCTCTGGCGGCCCCTCCCCGATCCCGCCGGGGGAGCGCCCCGCTGGCGAACGATCCTGGAGCACGGGCCCGCCGATCTCCTGCCCGCGCGCGAGCAGGTGGAGGCCGCGCTCGAGGGGGACCTCCCCTTCGACCTGCCCCACGGAGGCCGCGTCCTGCGGGTGGGGCACGTGGGACGCGAGCTCGCCCTGACGCTGGGGGGCAGCGCGTGCGACGAGGAGCGGACGGACGCCCTGGAGGCCCTCCTCGGGGTCTGGTGCTGTCTGCAGGAGCCCACGGAGGCCCCGATCGAGGGGAGGGGACCGGCGGAGGCCCTGCAGTCCCTGCTCCCCCGCGACCTCCTCGAAGACGTGTTCGGGGAAGACCTCCCCGCGGATCCGGAGCCCTGAACCGCGGCGCCCGACCCCCGCGAGACGGACCGTACGGGGAAGGCCTTGCCGGCTCTCGGACGCCCTGCGAAGCATGTTCCACCCCCCTCCGCCGAGGCCCGCAGAAACTCGGAGAATCTCCGGAGAAAAGTCCTTCCCCTGCTTGAGGGGGAATCTATGATGACTCTGTGGGAAGGACACTTCCCACAGAGAATCTGTCGGGAGGCGTTCGGGAATTGCGAGCAGCCTGAATGCCCGGGAAGCCTGACAGATCCTCCTCTCTCCCTCGGGCCGGTGATTGGCAAGGATCACCGGCCCCCTTTTTTTGTGAGCCGTTTTTGAGCCCGTCAGCCGGCGAGATCGCGGAACGAGCCGAGGGAGCGGCCGCCGAGGTCGAAGACCTGGACGCGGTCCCCGTCGCGATCGATCACCGCGGCGAGGGTGGCGCGATCCGTGGCCCCGGGACGGACCACGACGTCGTCGGGATGGAAGACCTCCCCCTCGCGCGTGCCGGGCCCGGCGAGACGGCGGAGCAGGTGGCCGGCGGCGTCGAACAAGAGGAGAGCGCTCCCGGACCCGCCGCTCGCCACGACGATCCGTCCGTCTCCCACCGGGGCCACCGCCGTGGGCTCGAAGCGCGCTCCGCCCCGCGGCCTCCACGCGAAGTGGAAGTGGTAGTCGCCGTCGCGGAAGACCTGCACGCGACCCGCGTCGCGCTCGGCGACGTAGAGGAACCGCCCGTCCATCGCGATGCCCCGGACGCCGCGGTAGCGCCCGTGGGGATTGCCGAGGGGCCGGAGGGTCGTGAGCAACCGGCCGTCTCCCGCGAAGAGCTGCACCGCGTGGCGACGCTCGCCCCCCGACGCGACCGCGAGCAGGAGGCCGTCCGCGTCGCCACGGACCGCGACGTCGACCGGCTCGCGGACGAGACCGGCCACGTCCTGGCGGGCCGCGCGGTCGGGTGATTCCTCGAGCGACAGGCCCAGCCCTCCCAGCTCGACCCCGAAGGCGCTGAAGCGGCGCACGCGCGACGAGGGCGGATCCGCCACCCACAGGTGACGGTCGTCGTCGACCCCGATCCCCGCCGCCACCGAGCGGCCGAGCCGACGGTCGCGGAAGGAGAATCCATCGGTGAGGGGATGCCCGTCGAGGTCGAAGGCCTGGACGTGGGCGGTCTTCTCCTGGCGACCCACCCAGAGCACCTCGCGGTGCAGGCAGAGGCTACCCTGCACGCGACCCCTCCGCCGTCCTCGCCGCCCGACCGTTCATGGGCGAGCATCCTATCCGAGCCACCCCCTCAGCGAACGCTCAAGAGCTCGCCGGGATCTCGCGCCAGGGCCCGCTCCCCGGCGACCAGCGTCTGGCTCCCGCCGGCGTGGACCCACTCCAGGCTGCCCGCCATGCACTCGACCTCGAGCCTGCCCTCCCCGAGGTCGATCCGCGCCCGGCCCTCCTCCATCCGGGCGATGCCGAACTGCGAGCTCACCACGGATCTTCCCGTCACCTCGAGCAACCCCCGCTGCAGCCGCACCCGGCCGCGCTTGGGATCCTCGACGAGCAGCTGCGTGTCGTGGCCGAGCCAGAGCTCGCCCCCCGGCGTCTCGATCCGCGCCGAGGAGGCCACCTCCGTGAGGCACCAGTCCCCCATCACGAGCGTGTGCTCGGGCACGCCCTCGTGGAGCAGGGTTCCCGCGGCCCGCACGTCGCCCGTCTCCCAGGTCACCTCGAACTCCGGGGTGTTCCAGGAGGGATTGAGCCAGGTCAGGACCAGGATCACCACCGTCACCAGGGCCACCATGCGCAGGCCGAAGAAGCGCCCCCGGCCCCGCTGCCCGCCGACCGCGAGGGCGCGCCGGCGCATCGCCTCCTGGCGGCGCAGGCGGGTCTCCTCGATGCGCTCGCGACGCTTGGCTCCGCCCAGGGGCGCCGCGGAGCGGATGGACTCGCGGTACCGGTCGCGGCAGGGCTCGCAGGCGACGAGGTGGGCCCGCAGCCAGCGCTCCTCCTCCACGGTGATCCCCCCCGCGACGAACGTGGCCAGCGCCTCGTGGGCGCGCGGGCAGTCCGGGCTCTCGGGGACGTCGGGAGGATCGGGATCGGGGGATTCGGAGCTCATGCGGCTGAGGGGAACACCCCCGTTTGATCGGCCGCTAGGCTTGCGCGCTTGAGGAGAGACGCTCCAGGCCCCCCTCGATGCGACGGAGCGCGCGCTCGGGGCCGAGGACGCGCATCACGTCGAAGAGGTCGGGGCCCCCCGGCTCGCCGGTCAGGACGCAGCGCAGGGGCTGGAACAGGGCGGGCAGCTTCAGCCCCCGCTCCTCCAGCCACCCCCGGGAGGCCTCGCGCAGCGCCTCGGCCCCCTCCCCCGCCTCGAGCCGCGGTCGCAGCCACTCGAGGTACGCGGCGAGGGTCTCCGCGAAGCCCTCGTGCTTGCGCGCGTTCTTCACGGCCTTCTTCGCGAAGGGCACGTCGTCGTCGGGAGCGAAGAGCCAGGCGAGCCGCTCGGGGAGCTCGGCATACCGGCGGATCCGCTCCTGAGCGAGGGCCACCGCCTCCACGTACCACGGGCGCCGGCCGGCGATCTCCTCCTCGGTCATCAGCCCGGCCGCGATCATGAAGGGAGCCCCCCGGTCGGCGACGCGGTCGACCTCGTCCGCGTGGATGTACTCCCCCGCCATCCAGAGGAACTTCTCGGGATCGAAGATCGCCCCGCCCTTGCCGACGTCCGCGGGATCGAAGTTGCGGACGAGCTCGTCGATCGAGAAGAGGTCGTTGCGATCGTCGAGGGCCCAGCCCTGCAGGCACAGGAAGTTGAGCACCGCCTCCGGGGGATACCCCTTCTCGCGATAGTCCTGCAGGGCCGTGTCGCCCGTGCGCTTCGACAGCTTCTTGCCGTCCGTGCCCAGCATCAGGGGCAGGTGGGCGAAGTCGGGCGTCTCGAGGCCGAGCGCGCGATAGAGCAGCACCTGCTTGGGCGTGTTCGTCAGGTGCTCCTCGCCGCGCATCACGAGCGAGATCCGCATGTCGGAGTCATCGCAGACGACGACGAAGTTGTACGTCGGGCTGTCGTTCGTCCGCACCATGATCCAGTCGTCGACCTCCGCGTTGTCGAAGGTGACGTCCCCGCGGATGTGGTCGCGGAAGCTCGTCTTGCCCTCCGGCACGCGGAAGCGGATCACCGACGCCTCTCCCGCCTCGGCGCGCGCGCGCGCCTCCTCCGGATCCAGGTCGCGGCACCGGCCGTCGTAGGCCGCGGTCTCGCCGGCCTGCATCTGCCGCTCGCGCAGCTCGCTCAGTCGCTCGGTGGGGCAGAAGCAGCGGTAGGCCACCCCTTTCTCGAGCAGGGCCTCGGCGACCTCGCGGTAGCGATCGAATCGCTCCGTCTGGCGATACGGGCCGAAGGGGCCGCCCACGCGTGGACCCTCGTCCCAGTCGATACCGAGCCACCGCAGGCCGTCGAGGATCGCCCGCTCGTACTCGTCGGTCGAGCGCTCGCGGTCCGTGTCCTCGATGCGCAGGACGAAGGTCCCGCCGTGGCGGCGGGCGTGGGCCCAGCAGAAGAGCGCGGTACGGGCACCCCCGATGTGGAGGTTTCCGGTGGGGCTGGGGGCGAAGCGGAGACGGACGGGTGTGCTCACGACACGATTCCTCGAGGGGCGGGGGGAAAG
>CAYRXS010000192.1:0-1701 GCA_964428225.1 uncultured Planctomycetaceae bacterium | reverse complement strand
AGAAGGGCGGAGCGCCCAACGCCATTTCCATGTTGGGCCTGCTCGGCCTCGTGCCGGGGGGGGGCGACGCGGCCCCGGCCGGGGGGCCCCCCCCCCCTAGCCCCCGCGGGGCGGGGGCAACGGGCGGAACAGGACCCGCGGGGGAGCCGGAGCGGGAAAGGACGACGAGGAGGGCGGGCGACTCTTGGATTCCCGGGGCCAGGGCTTAGATTGCGCCCATGGAGCAACCCGAGATCATCAAGAGGCCCACTCCCGAAGTCATCCGGAAGATCCCCAAGGTGCTCCTGCACGAGCACCTGGATGGCGGCCTGCGCCCCGAGACCGTGCTCGAGCTCGCCGCCGACGTCGGCTACGACGGCCTGCCCGTCGAGGACCCCGAGGCCCTGCGCCGCTGGTTCTTCGAGGGCGCCGACCGCGGGAGCCTGCCCCAGTACCTGGAGGGCTTCCGGCACACGATCGCGGTGATGCAGACCGCGGAGGCCCTCGAGCGCGTCGCCTACGAGTTCGTCGAGGACATGGCCGCGGACAACGTCGTCTACGCCGAGATCCGCTTCGCCCCCCTCTTCCACACCGTGAGCGGGCTGGGGCTCGACGCGGTGATGCTCGCGGTGCTGAACGGCCTGAAGCGGGGCACGGGGGACTTCGGCGTCGAGACGGGGCTGATCGTCTGCGCCATGCGGAACGAGCCCCCCGAGCTCTCCACCAAGCTCGTCGAGCTCGCCCTGGCCTACCGCGGGCAGGGCTGCGTCGGCTTCGACCTCGCCGGCGAGGAGGCCGGGCACCCCGCCAAGGAGCACGTCCGCGCTTTCCAGCTCGCCCAGCGGGAGAACTTCGAGATCACGATCCACGCCGGCGAGAGCTTCGGCCCCGAGAGCATCTGGCAGGCCTTGCAGTACTGCGGCGCCCACCGGATCGGCCACGGCTCGCGGCTCGTCGAGGACCTCGTCGTCTACGAGGGGCAGGTGATCAAGATCGGGTCGCTCGCCCAGTACGTCCTCGACCACCGCATCCCCCTCGAGCTGTGCCTCTCGAGCAACGTGCACACCGGAGCCGTGGCGTCCCTGGAGGCGCATCCCTTCCGCACGCTCTACGACCTCGGCTACCGCCTGACGTTGAACACGGACAACCGCCTGTTGAGCTGCACCTCCATGAGCGAGGAATACGCTCTCGCGGTCGACCGGTTCGATTGCACTCTCGACGACCTGGAGACGCTGTCGATCAACGGGATGAAGTCGGCCTTCGCCCACTACGACCAGCGCTGCCGCGTGATCTTCGAGCGGATCAAGCGCCCCTTCCGCGAGCTACGCGAGGAGCTGGGCCTTCCCCCTCGGGTGCGCTTCGGGGAGAGCTACTGAGGGCGCCGAGGAAGAAGCTCAGGGGTGGCTCGCCTCCACCACGGTGTGGATCCCGCCGCGCACGTGGAAGTCCGCCTCGATCGTCATGCGGCGCGGGTGGAGGAGCGTGACGAGGTCGTCGAGGATGCGGTTCGTGACCGCCTCGTGGAAGTGGCCCTCGTCCCGGAAGGACCACAGGTAGAGCTTCAGACTCTTGAGCTCCACGCACGCCTCGTCCGGCACGTACCGGATCCGGATCGCGGCGAAGTCCGGCTGGCCGGTCAGCGGGCACAGGCAGGTGAACTCCGAGGTCTCGAAGCGGATCTCGTAGTCGCGTCCCGGCTCGGGATTGGGGAAGGTTTCCAGG
>CAYRXS010000191.1:0-13211 GCA_964428225.1 uncultured Planctomycetaceae bacterium | reverse complement strand
CGATCCGTGTGCCCGGCCCCGCCGTTGCGACGCGGGACGGCGAGCCCTACCCGCTGGCCTTCGTGCGCGCGGAGGGCGAGGGGCGCGGGTTCCACTGCGGGCTGGGACACGATTCCGCGTCGCTGGCCGTTCCCGCGGTCGGAGAGCTCTACCGCCGCGCCACGGCGTGGGCCGCCGGCCTGGATCCCACGCCGGACCGCGAGTCGCCGTGGACCTTCGCGAGCATGCCCGACTTCCTGAACGTCGACACGACGTTTCCCCAGCCGGGCTGGGAGCCGGCGCTGGACTACGTGCTCGACTCGGTGGCCGGTGAGGAGACCGACTTCCTCCTCGTGGCCGGCGATATCGTCATGGGACGGTGGCGATCCGTGTTCGACATCGACATGTACGCCGAGCGTTACTATCGCGCCTGGGTCGAGCGGATGAGGTCGCACGGACTGCGCTTCTACACGGCGCTCGGCGACCACGAGATCGGAGACAATCCCTGGCCCCCGCCCCGCGCCGCGCACGTGCCCCGGCTGAAGGCGGAGTTCCGCGAGGGGCTGGGCATGCCGCGCAACGGTCCCCCGTCCATGGAGGGCACCGCCTTCTGGTGGCGACACCGGGAGACGCTGTTCGTCGCCGTCGACGTGTTCGAGGAGGTCGAGGAAGGGGCGCAGGGTCGGATCGGCGCCCAGGTCACGGGGGAGCAACTCGCCTGGCTGCGAGGAGTGCTCGCCGAGAACGCCGACGCCCGGCACCGCGTGGTCATGGGCCACACGCCGATTCTCGGTCCGGTACGCCAGTGGAGCTCGAGCGGTCTGATGCTCGACGGCGGGCGCGAGTCCCCGCTCTGGAAGACGCTGGTCGAGCACGGGGTCGACCTGTACCTGTGCGGCGAGGTGCACGCGATCACCTGCATCGAGCGCGACGGCGTCCTGCAGATCGCTCACGGGGGATTGATCGGCTACAACACGCGCACGAACTACCTCGTCGCCACGGTCCACCCCGACCGCATCGAGCTCGAGCTGAAGGAGATCGACATGATCCCTCGCGGGGAGAAGCTCTGGCAGGTCGGCGACAATCGGCCCCTGGAAGAGGTCGTCATCCCGCCCGACGCCCGCGAGCGCGGTTTCGTGACCGTCGGGCGCGTGACGATCGACAAGTCGGGTGACCTCGAGCAGCTCACCGGCCGGGAAGGCTGGTTCCTGGAGGAGCACCAACCGACCGCGCGGGAGGTCTACAAGCCCTTCGGCAAGAGCGCCCCTCCGCGCGTCACGGTAGACTGACGCCCACCATCCGAAGGTCGCAGACAGGACGGACGACATGAAGATCGGATTCCACACCGACGCGTTCAACTCCCACGCCTTCAGCTTCGAGAAGGCCCTGGCCTGGGCGCAGGCCAACGACGTCCACTACATCGAGCCCGGTCTGATCGACGGCGTGGCCTGGATCCACGGACTGGGCTACTTCCCGCACGTGGCCCTCTACGAGGATCCGGCGCTGCTGCGCGAGAAGATGGCGGGCTACGGCGTGCAGTTCAGCCAGGTCGACGCCGCCTATCCCCTCTCCGGCAAGTGCGGGCCGACGCGCGGCGTGCCCTACGTGCTCAAGGCGATCCCCTGGGCGAAGCACGCGGGCTGCGATCACGTGGCCACGACCGACGGCCTGCACAAGCCCGAAGGGCTCGACGACGACGAGGCCATGGGCCTGATGAAGGGCTCCTACGAGGAGATCGTCACGACCGCCGAGGCCTATGGAGTGATCGTCACGATCGAGCTGCACGGCTACTTCACGACGAACCCCGACATGGTCGAGAGGATGCTCGCCTTCGTCGACTCGCCGAACCTCCGCCTGAACTTCGACACCGGCAACACCTTCATCGCGGGACGCGATCCGGTGGCGTTCTGCGAGCGCTTCCTCGACCGGATCTCCCACGTGCACGTCAAGGACGTCAGCGAGTCGCTCGCCGCCGCCCTGCGCGGCAAGGACACCGGCATCGCGATCAGCCAGTGCGCCATCGGGGACGGGGTCAACGCGGACAACATCAAGGCCTGCCTCACGATGCTGCGCGACCGCGGCTTCGACGGCGTGCTCAGCCTGGAGTGCGAGGGGCAGGGCGGGCCGCTGATCGAGAAGTCGCTCGCCTGGTTACGGGCGACGTTCGCGGAGCTGGGCATTCCCGAGGAGCGGTCATGAGCATGACACGGAGAGGATTCCTGGAGAGCTCGTCGGCGGCCTTCGCCGGCCTGGCCCTGGGCGCGCGGGCCCAGGACGAGCCTCCTCGTCCCGTGCGCATCGTGCTCCTCGCCGGCCCGGCCAGCCACGACTACGGCTCACACGAGCACCCCGCGAGCTGCACACGGCTTGCCGAGATGGTGAACCTGGTGAACGAGGGCATCGAAGCGCAGGCGATCGTCGGCTGGCCCGAGGACCCCGCCGTGCTGAAGGACACCGACGCCCTGGTCGTGTACTCGGACGGTGGCGCGGCTCATCCGCTGAACGGCCATTTCGACGAGCTCGAACCCCTGATCGCCCGAGGGATGGGCCTGGGGCTTCTCCACTACTCCTTGATCGTCGACGGCGAGAAGCCCCGCCAGCAGGTGCTCGATTGGATCGGGGGCTACTACGAGCCCGGCTGGTCCGTCAACCCGATGTGGACGGCCGAAGTCGAGAAGCTGCCGAAGCACGAGGTCATGCACGGCGTCGTTCCGTTCCGCCTCCACGACGAGTGGTACTACCACATGCGGTTCCGCCCGGAGATGGAGGGGGTTCAGCCGCTCCTGACGGCGCTACCGCCGCCCGAGTCCCTCTCCCGGCCCGATGGCCCGCATTCCGGCAATCCGGACGTCCGCAAGGCGGTTCTCGAGGAGAAGCGGCCTCAACACCTCGCCTGGTGTACCGAGCGCGAGGATGGCGGCCGAGGCTTCGGCTTCACGGGTTTGCACTGGCACTGGAACTTCGCCCACGACGGCTTCCGGACCCTGCTTCTCAACGCGGTGATCTGGCTCGCGGGATGGAGGATTCCCCCGTTGCACGGATACACCTCGCAGCGCCCCTCGCTGCAGAAGCTGATGCGAGACGTCGGTGATCCACCGGAAGGGTGGAACCGGCAGGCCATCCAGGACCGAATCGACGGCTGGAAGCAGGGCTGAGCCACGGGGAGGATCGACGTGCGCACGGGCATCAACCTCCTGCTCTGGACGGGTCACGTCACGGCCGAGCACTCGGCCGTGCTCGAGACGCTCGCCCGGACGGGCTACGACCTCGTCGAGATCCCCGTGATGTCGGGAGAGGTCGAGCACTACGCCGACCTCGGCCGCCGGCTCGACGACCTGGGGCTCGCGCGCACCTCCTCCATGGCGTTCACGGATGCCGGCGCGGATCCGGCCGCCGACGATCCTGCCGCGCGCCACGCCGCCCGGGAGCAGATGCTCTGGCAGATCGACTGCGCCCGGGCCCTGGGGGCGACGAAGGTGATCGGCCCGATGTTCCAGACCCTGGGCCGGTTCACCGGCGCCGGGCCGACCGCGGAGGAGCTCGCGCGCGTGGTCGAGATGCTCGCCGAGGTCGCCCCGCGGGCCGAGCAGGCGGGCGTCGTGCTCGCCATCGAGCCGCTCAACCGCTTCGAGTGCCACCTCTGCAACACGCTAGCCGCGGCGGCGGAACTGGCGCGGCGCGTCGACCACCCCGCGGTGGGCGCCATGGTCGACACCTTCCACGCCCACATCGAGGAACGCGACACGCCCGCCGCAATCCGCGCGGACGGCCCCGCGCTCGTGCACGTCCACGTCAGCGAGAGCCATCGCGGCACCCCCGGCACCGGACAGGTCGACTTCCCCGCCGTCTTCCGCGCGCTCGACGAGGTCGGCTACGACGGGGAGCTGGTCGTCGAGGCCTTCGGCCGGTCGGTCCCCGAGCTGGCCGCCGCCACCTGCATCTGGCGCGACACGTTCGCCTCGCCCGAGCAGCTCGCCCGGGACGCGCTGCGGGTGCTCTGGAACGACACGCGGAATCCCTGATCCCGGCCCCGCTCGAGAGCACCGTCGACTCCGGGCCGTCCGTCCACGTCGCGGCTCAGCCGAGCGATTCAGCGGCGCGCGCGTTCACGTGCGGATCAGTCGTCCTCCCCCATCACCTCCCGGGCTCGCGCGCGCACTCTCGTGAAGACGTCGAGGTCCCGGATGGGGGTCGAGTCCTTCCGGCTTCGGTACGCGGTCTCCGCCGAGTCGAAGTACTCCCGGGCTCGCTCGACCAGGGCGGGATCCCCTTCCGACAGATCCTGGTAGGCCATCGCGAGGAAGTAGTGATCGCGGGCGTCCTCCGTCCACCAGAAGCTCCTCGCGGATTCCGGCCACTCCTTTCTCGCATCGAGGGCGTCCCGCAGGTGGCCGATCGCCGTCGTATACCGCCCGCGGCACCAGTTCTCGGCTCCGAGGGCGCTGTGCGCGATCGCCGGCTGCCGCCCCTCGAAGGTCGCGCTCCGGTAGACGCGGGAGGCGAGCCTCGCGAACTGGTCCTCGAACGACTTGCCTCGGTAGTTGATCTCGTTCCGCAGCTCCTCGGGCAGGGTCGCCAGCAGGACGGCAGCGCGACCCAGGTCCTGCGCGCTGAACACCGTGGCGTGGTAGGTGCCGAGCAGCAGCTGCGCCCCCGATTTGAGCTCGTCCTGCTGGAGACGATAGCAGGCCTGCACGACGTGCGCCGCGGTCAGACCACCCGTGGACGTCACGCCCACCGAGTCCGCCGCATCCGCCGCGAACTCCCACAGGTCCTCGGTTCGCCCGGTGCGGAGGCTCAGCTCCGCCATGGCGAGGTTGAGGCTCCCGTCGTTCGGCACCTTCTCGTAGGCCTTCACATACGTGTCCCAGGCCTCCTCGAGCCGCCCGAGCTCGGCCTGCGCGGATCCGATGCCGGTCCAGATGTTGTGGGCGTGCTGACGATCCTGCCGCGGGATCAGGGCGAGGGCGCGTTCGTTCCAGCGGACGGCCTCCTCGAGCTCGCCCAGGAGCAGGCAGATGGAGCCTCGCGTGTTCAGGATCATGTGGTAGGGCAGCTCGCCCGACACGTTCTCCGCTCGCTGGAGGTAGTCCACGGCCGCACCGGCGAGCTCGGGGAAGCCGTGGGAGCGCGCGAGGAAGTAGTACGTACGGCCCAGGAACACGAGCGTCGCCAGGTGATCCTGACGAACCCGGAGCACCTCCTCGAAGTGCGTGATGGCCTCCTCGATGATCTCGAGCTCGCCTCCCCGGTGCAAACCCCCGAAGATCGCCATTCCGATGAAGAAGTGGACGAGGTGGTGGTTGGGGTTGATCTCGAGCTCGTGGAACAGCTCCGCCGCCGGTGCGGGCTTCAGGGGCCGCTCCGTCGGACCGAGCCAGATCAGGGTCCGATCGATCGAGAAGTCGAAGCGTTCCGCTTCCCGACGGGCCGCTGCCGCACTCGCCAAGTGCTCCTCCGCCTCCGGCCCGACCGTCTCGTGGGCGAGGCCGAGACTCACGAGCACCAGGAGCCGATGCGCCTCGCCTTCGAGGTGCGCCTCGTCGCGGGGTCCGCAGGCCGCGATGCACTCCTCGAGGGCGACCCGCGCCTCCTGCAGCTCCCCCGACTCGAACGCGGACAGCGCGTGGAGCATGTGGCATCCCGGATCCCCGGGATCCACGCCGAGACCCCAGCCCCACGCGATCGCCCAGACCACGTCCGGGGGGAATCCGAGCGCCGGCATGACCGGCAGGAACATCCGCTCCGTGCGCTCGACGGTCAGCCTCTCCTGACGAGAGGTCACCACATGGGCGATGGCCAGCCCCACCACGAGGAGCAGCATCGCCAGCGCTCCCACGGAGACCGCGCGGTTCCTGCGCACCCAGCGCACGGATCGCCGCGCCCAGCCGGGGGGGCGCGCCGCCACCGGCTCGCCCTCCAGCAGGCGCCGCAGGTCGTCGGCGAACGCCTCCATGCTCTGGTAGCGGTGCTTCGCCTCCTTCTCCATCGCCTTGGTGATCACCGTGTCCAGGTCGCGGGAGAGAGAGGGCCGGAGACCTCTCGGCGCCGGCGGGTGCGCCTCCAGGATCATCCGGAAGACCTGGGTGGTGTTGTCCCCCTCGAAGGGAACGCGCCCCGTCACCGCCTCGTAGAGCGTCACCCCCAGCGAGTACACGTCCGTCCGCGCATCGGTCCCCGCCTTCCTCGCGCGGACCTGCTCGGGGGAGGCGTAGTGCGGCGTCCCCCGGAACTCGCCGGTCAGGGTCAGGGACGCCCGCGCCTCGTGACGCGCGATGCCGAAGTCCATCAGCATCGCGCGGTCCTCGGACGTGATGTGGATGTTCGAGGGCTTGACGTCCCGGTGGATGATCCCCGCGGCGTGGGCGTGCTCGAGGCCGCCCGCCACCTCCAGGATCCACCGCAGGATCCGCTCCGTGTCGAGCCGCCCCTCGGGTCCGGCCTCCTCGCGCAGGACCTCGTCGAGACCGCGGCCCTCCACGAGCTCCATCGCGAACCAGCAGATCCCCTTGTCCTCGCCGCCCCCGAGGACGGTCACCACGCCGGGGTGCCGCAGCTCGGCCACGGCCTCGACCTCGCGCCAGAAGCGGCTCTGGGCCTCGGGGGACCCCACCTGCTCCGGCCGCAGCACCTTCAGGGCGACGCGCCTTCCGAGCGACTCCTGCACGGCCTCGTAGACGACGCCCATCCCTCCCGCGCCGAGAAGGCGCACCAGCCGGAACTCGCCGAGGCGCTCGACGGGCAGCCCCGGATCCGCGGGCGTCCCCTCGTCGCCGGACGGCACGGGAGTGAGGTCCCAGGCGGGCCGGGCGAGGAAGCTCTCCGCGCCGTGATCCGCGTCGAGCAGCGCCCACACCTCCGCCCGCAGCGCGACGTCGTCGCCGCACGCGTCGTCCAGGAATGCGGCCCGCTCCTCCGCGGCGAACTCCAGCGCCTCGAAGAACAGGTCCTCCGCGTCCTTCGGTCGATCATCCTGCATCGCCGTCACCCGCCTCGGGATCGATCTCCCGACGAAGCCACGCCCTGGCGAACCGCCAGTCGCGCTTCGCGGTGACCGTGGAGATCTCGAGGATCTCCCCCACCTGCTCGAAAGGAAGCCCCGCGAAGAAGTGGAGCTCGACGACCGTGCACTTCCGCTCGTGCCGCTCGTCCGCCGCCAGCTTCTGCAGGGCCTGCTCGAGAGCTTCGATGTCCAGGAAGCCCTCCGCATCGGTGGACGTTCCCTTCGCTCCCATCCGGGTCTCGAGAGTGATGGCGACCGCGCCGCCGCCCCTCTTCACCGCCTTCGCGCGTCGGGCCTCGTCGACGAGGATGCGACGCATCGCTCCCGCCGCGACCTTGTAGAAGTGCGCCCGGTTCTCCCACCGCTGACCCTCGTCCTCCACGAGGCGCATGTAGGCCTCGTGCACGAGGGCGGTGGTCTGCAGCAAGTGACCCGGGCGTTCCTTGCGCATCGCCGCGTGCGCCAGCCGGTGCAACTCGCTGTAGAGCACCGAGAACAGCCGCTTCTGGGCCGCCTCGTCACCGCCGAGGGCGGCCTCGAAGAGAGTCGTGAAGACCTGGGTGGGACTGGGCATGAAATCAGTTCATGGCATGGAAAGCATCCAGACCGAAGAGCCAGTAACCAGGACGATCGTCGTTCGCGACCCATCGAAGATACCGGAAGGTGCCCGGCTCCACAATCGGGACGGGATCACGGCGCCCCGCCCCCCTCGCGGCCCGCCGCAGGCTAGGGGAAATCGTACTCGGGATTGTCCGGATCGAAGTCCGCGTCGGTCAGGCCGACGTTCAGCCGGAGGTCCTCGAACGCGTATTCCTCGACGAGGACGGGTGGGCCGCCGGGAGTCCGGGGCCAGTCGTAGGAGGCGTAGCGCAGCGGTACGAGGCGTCGCTCGTCCAGATACACTTCGGCGAGGTGGAAGTCGAAGTGCTCGCGAGGGCGCGGATGTCGGACCTCGATGCGCGTGCACGGGATCCCGTCGACGAGAATCCCTCGCTCGAGGGCGACCTCGCACTCGTCCCGCCGGCGATTCCGCTCCCCAAGCTCGACCAGCCTCTCGAGGAGCCGCTCGATCCCGATCTCCGTGATGGGGTAGCGATTCCCGGCCATGGCGAGGAGGCTGGTCGGATCCAGCCGGAGCCGCGCGATGCCCAGCAGCCCTCCCTCGTGGGCGATCATCCGGCCGTCGTTCCTTCCCTCCACCCAGATCACCTCGCGCCCCGCCATGGAGGGAGGCTCCTGGAACCGGAGGTAGACGCCGAGCGGGATTCGCTCTCCGTCGGCGCCCTCGCGCCGATGGCGGATCTTGGCGAAGAAGCGCTGCGGTCCCTTCAGCTCGTCGCCGATTCGCTCGCGCTTGGAGATGACGACGGTGCAGTCCGTGACGCTCGCGCGGACGTGGGCCAGGGCTTCACGCGCGAGGTCGAGGGCGGGATCGATCGGGTGCGGGACTCGCGCGTCGTCGGGATTCACGGCGGGAACGTCCCCAGCTTCGACGTGCTCGTCGTCCAGCTCTTGGAGCCGGCGGTGAGCGTGCCAGAGCTCGACGAGGGTTCCCCGGTACAGCAGTCCCCCGGCGAGCAGCAGCGCGGGGATCGCGAGCCAGAGGAGGCGTCGCCGTCGACGACGAGAGAGGTCGTCCTTCATCTCTTCCGAAAATCGTGCGGGGTGATCGTCGGCCGCTCTTCCTTGGTACGCCGGGGCACGCGGACGCGCAAGGGGAAACGGTGCGACCGCGCGCGGGCCAACCGATCCCGAACGGGCTTCCCCGCACCGGGGGTTGGCGGGTACCCCTACTGCGGCTAGGATGCAAGATACTACTTCTCTCCCCCCGATCCCGTGTACGGAGGGAACCGGCCATCGCCGCCACTCCTCCTCTCCCCCTCCTTTTCTTCGAGGACGATCCGTCATGCGTCTCCGCGTGCTGGCTCTGCTGCTTCTCGTCGCTTCCTCCCTCGCGTCCGCCCTCTCCTCCCAGGCCGACGAGCGCTTCGATCCCGCGGACTGGTTCGACGCCTGGGTCCACGACCTCGAGCGGGCCGACGTCGCGCGCCTGATCGAGATGGGCGTGGACGTCCAGTCCCGGAAGGGCGACGACGTGCTCGTCTACGTGACGAACCGCGAGTACGCACGGCTGGCCGGGCTCGGCTACTCCATCACGCCCCTGCCCCGGTCGGGCTCGATGGCCGCGCGGTACGGCTATCACACCTTTGCCGAGCTCTCACAGGAGCTCCAGGCGATCGCCGCCGCCCATCCGACGATCTGCGAGCTGCACGACATCGGCCTCTCCTGGCAGGGCCGAGAGCTCTGGTTCATGAAGATCTCGGACAACGTGGCCCTGGAGGAGGACGAGCCCGAGTTCAAGTACATCTCCAGCATGCACGGCGACGAGGTCGTGGGCATGGAGCTATGCCTGAACCTGATCGATCTCCTCGCGAACCAGTACGGCACCGATCCCCAGATCACCGACCTCGTGAACGAGGCGGAGATCTGGATCATGCCCCTCATGAACCCCGATGGATACACGTACGGCAGCCGCTACAACGCCCGGGGATACGATCTGAACCGCGAGTTCCCCGACCGGGTCGCCGATCCGAACAACACGACGTCGGGCCGCCCCACGGAGGTGCGGAGGGTCATGAACTGGGGTTTCGCCCATTCGCCCGTGCTCTCCGCCAACTTCCATGGCGGAGCTCTCGTCGTCAACTACCCCTACGACTCCGACCCGAATCCCTACGCCAGCTACTCGGCCACGCCCGACGATGCCCTGTTGATCGAGCAGTCGCTGACGTACTCGCGGTTGAACGACCCGATGTACAACAGCTGGTGGTTCCCGCGGGGGATCGTCAATGGCGTCGAGTGGTATTTGATCTACGGCGGCATGCAGGACTGGAACTACGTCTGGCAGGGCTGCAACGACGTCACCATCGAGCTGGACGACGACAAGTGGCCCCCGTACTCCCGCATCGCGGGGTTGTGGGACGACAACCGTGCCTCCATGCTCGCCTACATGGAGCTGTGCCTCACGGGGGTGCGCGGCTTGGTCACCGACATCCAGACCGGCCTCCCCTTGGCGGCCACGGTCCAGGCCGTCGGCATCAACCACGACGTCTACGCCGATCCGGACGTGGGCGACTACCACCGCATGTTGCTGCCCGGCACCTACTCGCTCGAGTTCTCGGCGCCGGGTTACGTGACCCAGGTCGTCTCCGGGATCTCGGTCGGATCGGGCGAGGCCACGGTCGTCGACGTGGCCCTCGTGGCCGAGGGCTTCGTCCCGCCGGTGCCCGACATCCGCATCAACGGGCAGGACGGCCCGCTCAGCGTGCCGCACACGCAGGCCATCACGATGAGCATCGGGCTGGCCCCGAACGATCTCGTCTACACCGCTCACGACTGGTGGGTCAAGGGAACGGACGGCGTGAACACCTACTGGTGGACGTTCCCCGCGAACTGGAGCACCATGCAGACCCGGGCCTACAACGGACCGCTGGTTCCTCTCGGCGACTTCCCCATCGCCTACAGCCGGCTCCCGGTGGGGACGTGGACCTTCACCTTCGCGGTGGATCCGCTCGACGACGACTACCAGGGAACCTACGCCGACACGATCACGATCACGTCCTACTAGGGCGCGGTTCTCGAGCACGGGCCCCGTCCCTGCCGCCTTCCCATGGTGGTACGGCTATGGGAGAATCCCGCGATGCGCTCACCTCGACATCCACTTCGACTCCCGATGCTCGCGGGGGGGGCGGTGACCATCGCGGTCCTCGTCTCCTGCTCTTCCGAAACGGATCCGGCACCTCCCCCCACGGATCCTCCCGCGGCCGGGGACTGCGACGTGAAGCTCACCGACGTCACCTCCGAATCGGGAATCGAGTTCACCCACGAGAACGGCTTCAGCGGCGAGTACTACTACCTGGAGCTCATGGGGGGAGGCGTCGGCCTGTTCGACTACGACGGAGACGGTTTTCTCGACGTCTACTTCCTGAACGGCAACAACCTCGGCACCCCGCCGGCGCCCGAGCTCACGAACGTGCTCTATCGCAACGACGGCGACGGCACCTTCACCGACGTGACGGCGTCCGCGGGGGTCGGCGACCCCTCGTACAGCCAGGGCTGCTGCTGTGCGGACTACGACAGCGACGGTGACCAGGACCTCTTCGTCTCGAACTACGGCCCCGACCGCCTCTATCGCAACGACGGCGACGGCACCTTCACGGACGTGACGGAGGAGAGCGGAATCGACAATCCCCTGTGGGGCCAGGCCTGCGCGTTCCTCGACTTCGACAATGACGGCTGGCTCGATCTCTACGTCCAGAACTACCTGGGCTACACCCTGGAGGGCAACCGGACGTCAGAGGAGCAGGTCGATGGACACGCACTGGTGTCCTATGCGGGGCCGCTGGACTTCCCCGGTGCGCCCGACTTCCTCTACCGCAACGACGGAGATGGAACCTTCACCGACGTGAGCCGGGATGCCGGCATCCACCGGCCCAACGGCCGGGGCATGGGACTTGCCTGCGCCGACTTCGACGAAGACGGAGACACCGACCTCTTCGTTTCGAACGACGCTATGGAGAACTACTACTTCGAGAACCGCGGAGACGGCACGTTCGTGGACAAGTCCGTGATGTCCGGCCTCGCCTATCAGCGCGATGGATCCCCCCAGTCTTCCATGGGGGCGGACGTCGGCGACTATGACGGTGACGGTCTCCTCGACATCGTCTGTCCCGCGCTCCCGTTCCGCTCGTGCACCCTCTACCGCAACACGGGCGGCCACTTCCTCGACGTCTCGCTGACCACGGGAATCATCCAGGCGACTCACGGAACGACGGGATTCTCGCCGAACCTGGTCGACGCCGACAACGACGGGGATCTCGACCTCTTCCTGTGCAATGGAGCGGTCCTGATCAACACGAACCTCTCCAACGACGCGATCTACGTTGAACGCTACGGCATAGTCTATAAGATGCTGATCAACGACGTAGAGGGCCGATACACCTCCGCGGGAGCAAGTGCCGGATCGCACTTCACGCGGACGTTGGTCGGCCGGGGCTCGGCGGCGGGGGACATCGACAACGACGGGGACGTCGACCTCATCCTCAGCAATCTCACGTACCCGCCCACCGTGCTGAGAAACGACAGCAAACGGCGCAACTGGATCACGCTCGTCCTGGTGCCCTCGAAGGGCAACCGCGACGCCATCGGAGCCCGAATCCGCCTGACCGCCGACGGACGCACGCAGACCGCTGCGATCCGCGGAGGAGGCTGCTACCTCTCTGCGAACGACCGGCGTCCCCACTTCGGCCTCGGCGAGGCGTCGAGCGTCGAACGCCTGGAGATCCGGTGGCCCGACGGAGAGGTCCAGACGCTCACCGACGTGGCCGCAAACCGGTTCGCCGTGATCCGCCAGCCCACCGAGTGAGCTCGCCTCCCGCCGCGGTGCGCGTTCGTTACCGCCCCGCGCCCCCGGAGAGAGCTCCTTCGGACACCAGAAGTTCGAGCAGCTCCGCGGCGGTCTCGTGCCCGGGTTCCAGCTCGAGCGCGGTCCGGAGGCTCCGACGGGCCCCCTCGCGGTTGTCCGCCGCCCGCTGCGCGCGGGCCAGGAGCACGAGCCTCTCGGCGGATCGCTCGCGGCCGAGCAGCCGCCTCGCCTGTCGGAGGGCCACGTCCAGCCGGACGTCGAGCGCTAGATGCTGCTCGACCAGGGCGATGAGGATCGAGTCGTCGTCGGGGACGATCCTCGCCAGCCGGTGGGTGGCGCCGAGCCGCACATAGGCGTCTTCCGGCCGGTCGAATAGCTCGATCACCAGGCGCACTCCCGCCTCGTCCTGCGGCGCCGAGCGCATCCCCACCAGCGCGAGGGCCCGCGCCCGATCCGGTTGGCCATGCTCGGCGAAACACCGGGCGAGGCCGAGGTAGCGCTCGCTCTCCCCCCCCGCCGGCGTGCCTCCGGTCTGCGTGCGGTACCGTCGACGAGCCACGGTCAGGGGATCCTCCGCGGGGCCGGCGGCCACCCGCTCGCGCGCCGCCTCGGTTGCCTCGTGCCATCGTTCCTCGTCCGGCTCCAGTGCGCGAGCCATCTCATACGCCGCCAGGGCTTCCTCCGGCTCCTCCGCCACCATCCGGACGTCCCCGATCGCCCCGAGGACGACCGCGAAGCGGGGCAACGGGCGCAGCAACGCCAACGCTTCGGCGGTTCGCTCCGCGTCGCTGTAGATCCGGCTCAGCA
>CAYRXS010000190.1:0-13293 GCA_964428225.1 uncultured Planctomycetaceae bacterium | reverse complement strand
GGCCGGATCCGGAGGACACCCAGCTCGGCGACAACGCCCTCGTCCTCGTCGAGAACGGCAAGATCCGCTCGGTCGTGCCGAAGCGGGGCGCGGAGATCCCGGATGGATTCGAGGTGATGGACGTCGGCGATCGCTGGGTCATGCCGGGGATCTTCGACATCCACACGCACGTGGGGGGCACCTTCGACATCAACGATGCGGTGATGCTCGTGAACCCCGGGCTGAGCGTTCGGACCGCGGTCATCCCGAACAACCCACAGATGCGGGTCGGGCTTCACGCGGGTATCACGACCATCCTCTTCATCCCCGGCTCCGCCACGAACATCGGCGGGCTCGGCATGCTCCTGAAGACCGGGCACGAGGGGTACGAGGACACGGTCGTGCGTGATCCGGGCTCGTTCAAATTGGCCCAGTGGGGCAATCCCGAGTCGTGGGGCCCGGGAATCGGGATGAGCTTCGAGAACTGGAACACGCGCCTCACGATGAAGCGAGGGCTTGCTTACGCCAAGCGGTGGGAAGCCTTCGAAAAAGGGCTGGCTCCCGAACCCGAGCGGAACATCAGCTACGACGCGTTCCGCAACCTGCTCGACAAGTCCCTGCAGATCTCCGTGCACACGCAGATGTACCAGGTCGTCCTCATGACGATCACCATGCTGCGCGTCGAGCTCGGCTTTGACGTCTATCTCGACCACTCCACGATCGGCGGCTGGCTCACGGGCGATCTCGCGCAGAAGCACGGAGTCCAGGCCATCGTCGGTCCCCGGTCGGTGGACACCGTCTCTCGGGGCATGATCAACTGGTCTCGGAACAAGCACGAGGGCATGCGAGGCGTCGCAGCCGGCTATCAGCAGCGTGGGCTCGAGCTGGTCGGGTTCAACACGGACGCTCCAGTCATCCCCCTCGAGACCGTTCAGTTGCAGGCAGGCATGGGAGTGCGGTACGGCCTGGACGACTCGAAGCTCGCCGCGGTGCGCGGCCTGACCGTCGTTCCCGCGATCACCGCGGGGCTGGAGGATCGGTTGGGAAGCCTCCGGCCGGGGCTGGATGCCGACCTGATCGTCATCACCGGACACCCCGCCGATCCTCGCAGCTGGATCGAGACGACCTTCGTCGACGGCAAGAAAATGTACGACATTCAGGAGGACCACCGCCTCTGGTAGGAGTATCCGATGAAGGCCCCCGGGAGACGATCTGATCGGGACGAGCGCGCCGTGCACCAACCCACGGCGTCGTTTGCGATCGCGTTCCTCGCCCTCGTCGCGTGGGGAGCTCCGTCGGCCGCAGCGACGATCACCACCGAGGGGCTTCGCGTCGAGCCTCTCGGTCCTGGGGAATCCGGGATGGCGATTCGGTGCCGGAAGATCCTCACGATGGACGACGGCGACCGCATCTTCGACCGAGGGATCATCCTCGTTCAGAACGACAAGATCGAATACGTGGGCGAACCTGTCGAGGTGCCGGAGGGCTACGAGCTCCTCGACTACTCCCAGGCCTGGGGAATCCCGGGGATCGTCGAGATCCACTCCCACATCGTGGGCACCGGCGACATCAATGACATGGTGATGCCGGTCAACACGGAGCTGTCGACTCGCCCCTCCTACATCCCCTCCAATCCCCAGGCCCGGCGGGCTTGCGCCGCGGGCATCACGATGTTCCACGGCATTCCCGGCTCGGGCACGAGCATCGCGGGATTCGCCGGGCTGTGGAAGACGAAGACGGACTCCAACTACGAGGAGACGACCTTCAAGTTCCCGGGAGCGCTGAAGTCGGCGTTCAACTACAACCCCCAGCGCGCGGGCGGAGATCTCGGTGCGAGCTGGTGTGGGCTGTCGTGGACGGTCCAGCAGCTCATCAACGAAACCCGGGGATTGATGCTGCAGGGGCGACGGGACGATCCAGAGTTCAAGGATCTCATCCGTGTTCTCGAGGGTGAGCTTCCCGTTCTCGTGCACTGTGCGAGCGCCGAGGGAGTCGCCGGCGTCGTGCGTTTGTGGAAGATCCGGAACGGCGCGCACTGCGTCGTCTCCCACGGGAGCTGGGACGGTCACTACGCGGGCGCCTTCGCCGCGAAGCACGACGTCCCGGTCAATCACGGCCCGCGCGTCGTGAACTTCAACTCCATGGTGCGAGAGGGGCGAATCGTCGGCGGTGCTCAGTCCTACATGGACGCCGGCGTGCCTAACTTCTCGCTCACCACGGACGCCCCCGTGCTGCCCCAGGAGGAGCTCCCCCTCCAGGGCGCGATGTCCGCCCGCTACGGCGCGGACGCCTACCAGATGGTCCGGGCTCTCACGACCCACCCGGCCAAGACCTTCCTGATCGGTGATCGCGTCGGCAGCCTCGAAGCAGGCAAGGACGCGGACATCGTGATCTACTCCGGCGATCCCCTCGACCCGCGATCGCGAGTCGAGCTCGTTCTGATCGACGGCGAAATCCAGTACTCGCGCGAACGCGACGGCCAATGGTTCTAGCGGTGAAGCGATGATCCTCAGCACGATAGCTTCCGGACTCCTCCTGGCGGCCATGCCGCAACCCCCCGCCCCTGCCGGCGATATCCTGGCCATCCGCGTCGGACGAGCCGAGACGATCTCCCAGGGCACGATCGAGCACGCCGTGATCCTCGTGGAGGGCGGGAAGGTCGTGGAGGTCGGCGAAGACCTCCCGATCGAGCGGGGCATCCCGGTGCTCGACCGGCCGGACTGGGTGGTCATGCCCGGGCTCGTGAACTGCTACTCCCGCGCAGGGATGGACAGCGCGGGTGGGCGCAGCTTCGAGCCCCAGGTGCGTGCCTCGGGCGAGCTCTATCCCCGGCAGGACGTCTTCCAGGAGATCCTCGAGACGGGGGTGACGACCCTCGGGCTCTACGCCGCCGGCTCGGGAGTCCCCGGCCAGACGGTGGCGATCAAGCCTCACGGGAAGACCAAAGAGGAGATGATCCTCGAGGACTCCGTCTACCTGAAGATCTACCTGCAGTCGAACGCGACCTCGAAGAAAGCCCTGCGGGAGGCCTTCGCCAAGGTGGACGAGTACGACGAGAAGGTCGCGAAAGCACGCGAGAAGTGGGAGAAGGCGCTGGAGAAGCAGAAGAAGGCGGACAAGTCGAAGAAGGACGACGACGAGAAGAAGGAAGAGGACCCGAAGAAGAGGGTGCCCGAGACGTTTACGCCCCCCGCGCCCGACGCGAAGGTCCTGCCCTTCATCCAGCTCCGCAAGAAGGAGCTCACCGCCCTCATGCGCATCCAGAAGGCGGCGGACTACGACCACCTGATCGACGTCATCGAGAACGAGGACATCGACTGGATGCTGCGGTGCCCCCTGCGCGACGACATCGATCTGTTCGAGGTGAAGGAGAAGGCCGGGGAACGCGGACTGATCGTCGTCCTCGATCCGCGCCTCACCCTCCAGGCCAGCACGAGGCGGGACCGGAACATCCCCGCGGAGTTCTCGCGGGCCGGCGCTCGTCTCGCCCTGATTCCCACCGCCGACAACCCCAGCGGCCACGAGCGGTGGTTGAAGGACGTGGGGCACCTGGTCGCCGCGGGGCTGGATCGTGACGCCGCCCTGGCCGCGGTAACGCTCGAGCCGGCGAACGTTCTGGGGCTCGGAGAGAGGCTCGGCAGCCTCGACAAGGGCAAGGACGCGAACCTCGTGTTCTGGAACGGTGATCCGCTCGAGGCCGGCACGGAGGTGCAAGCGGTGATGCTCGAAGGTGAGTTCGTTTACGGGGAGGTGGACCAATGAGAGCTCTGGCACGCAACGTGATCACTTCGGCCTCCGCCCTGTTCGTCTCGGCACTCATCGCCGTGCCGGCGGTGGGAAGCTTCGTCCCCGCCCCCGACGAGGAGGACAAGGACGAGAAGACAGAAGAAGAGGACGAGTACTACGCCATCGTCGGCGGAGACATCTACACCGGAACGGGCGCCATCCTCCGGGGCGCGACGTTGCTCGCGAAGAACGGCGTCATCGAGGAGATCGGATTCGACGTCTTCCTGCCCGAGGGCACGGAGAAGCTCGATGCCCGGGGCATGCAGGTCTACCCCGGCCTGGTAGCTCTCAACGCGACCACCAGGGTGACCCGGGGGCTCTTCGCGGCGGACGTCGAGGACGAATGGACGGAGTGGGAACCGAAGTTCGACATCGATGGGCCCGAGATCGATTCCGGGACCGACGACGACCTCGACGAAGGGCCGCCCCCCGACGAGCACTGGGACGAGATCTTCGACGACCCGTCGTATTCCGCGCCCCCGACCGCGGCCGACGAGGCGCGGATCAAGGCCGAGGACGCCTTCGATCCCTACAGCCAGTACATGATCATGGCCCTCGGCACGGGCATCACGTCCGTCGAGCAGTCGAACGTGGCGATCAAGCTGCTCCGCTACGAGTTCAAGGGCACGTTCATGAACGAGAAGTCCATGACGAACGTGTCCTGGACCAAGCGGACGCCGTCGAGCATCACCTCCGCGAAGGAGAAGTTCGCCGCGGCCGCGAAGTACCTCCGCGAGTACCGGGCCTGGGAGGCGCTCAACGACAAGGACGTCAAGGAGCCCTCCAAGCGGGGCGTCGATTCGGGGATCCTCCGCATCCTGAAGGGCGAGGTCCTCGCCCGCTTCAATGCGAACGACCGCGAGGAGATTCTCGGCATCGCGCGGCTGGCGCAGACCTACGGCTTCCGGCCGGTGATCGTCGGGTGCCGCGAGGGCTGGACCGTGGCCGAGGAGCTCGGTCGCGCGGGGGCCTACGCCATCGTGACCCCGCGGGATCGTCGGGCGAAGAACGAGAGTCTCGTGCGCCCCGGCGGGACGAGCATCGAGAACGCCGCGATCCTCCACCGCAGTGGAGTCCAGGTGGCGGTGGTTCCCGCCAACACGTCCTTCGATCTCGGCGGCATCACCGGCCGCGACCTCATGCACCTGCCGGTCGAGGCGGGCTTCGCGGTTCGGGGAGGCATGCCGGACGCGGCGGCGCTCGAGGCCATCACCATCGTACCCGCGCGGCTCCTGGGCGTGAGCCACCGCGTGGGCAGCCTGGAGGTCGGCAAGGACTGCGACGTCATCGTCACGGACGGCGACATCCTGCACTACCAGACCTTCGTGCAGTACGCCGTGGTCATGGGCAAGCTCGTCTACGACAAGCAGAAAGAGATCTTCTACGCCCACATCCGCCCGCGCCAGGAGCTGCCTCCGCTGGATCCCGGTGAGGAAGTGCCCGAGACCGAGGCGACGCCGCCGGAGGAAGAGGTAGAGGGTGGCGAGGACGAGACGACCGAGGACGAGTTCGAAGAAGGCGACGAGGACGAAGAAGAGGAGGGCGGCGGCAACTGACCGCCCCCTCGGCCGCTCCGGTGCCGAGGTTGCCGGAGACGATCGCCCCCGCTAGGCTGCTGATCCCGGCGGGGTGATTCGTCGGGATCGACTCGCATGATTCTCCGTGATCTCCTGCGCGTGCTCGGCACTTCCGATCGCCGGAACGGCCGCAACCTCACGCACGACGAAGCCTACCGGGCCTTCCTCAGCATCCTGGAGGGAGGCGAGAGCGACATCCAGGTGGGCGCCTTCCTGATCGCTCTGCGCTGGAAGGGGGTCACGACCGAGGAGCTCACCGGATTCGCCCACGCCGCGCGCGAGAAGGCCACCATTCCCTGCGTCGGAATGTCCGGACTCGTATGCGTGTGCCCGCCGCACGACGGCTACGACTCCTTCCCCCCGCTCGAGGTCGCCGCGGCGCTGGCGGCGGCCGGCGCGGGGGCGCGGATCATGCTCGTGTCCGACCAGGGAGTCCCTCCGAAGCGCGGGTTGACCGGCGCCAGCGTGATGGAATCGTTGGGCGCGGCCATGACCTGGGATCCCTCCGAGGTCGAGCGGTGGATCGAGCGGACTCGATTCGGCGTGATCGCGGCCTCCGGGATGCTGCCGAACCTCCTCGGCCTGCGGCGGATTCGCGGAGACGTCGGGGTGCGGACCCCCCTGTCGACCGTCGAGAAGCTCGTGGCCCCGTCCACGGCCACCGTGGTGCTCGGCGCGCAGCACGGCCCGGTCCTGGGCTCCGCGGTGGAGACGATGGCCGGGCTGGGTCATCCCCGGGGGATCGCGATCCAGGGGGTGGGGGGCGGAGTGATCCCCACGCTTCGACGCCGAACGCGCGGCATCGAGCTCAGCGGCTCGCACAAGGCCCCGCTGACCGTGGAACCGGCCGACTTCGGGCTCCAGATGGACGTCGATCCCGACCTGCCGATCTTCGGCCCCCCCGAGGAAGGCCAGGGCACCGGGGACAGCCCCCTCCTCGTGCGGGCGGCGGCGGAGGTGATCGAGCGGGTGTTGCGAGGCGAAGGCGGCCCGGCGAGAAACGCGGCCCTCCTCGGCGCGGCGGTCATCCTCAAGGCGGTGGGGCGCTGTCCGACCCTGGCCGAGGGAATCGACACCGCGGTGGAGAGCCTGGACTCGGGCGCTGCCCTCGGAGTCCTCGAGCAGCTCCGCCGCGAGGCCTGATCTCGCCCCGTCTCCCGCCTCGGGATCCTACTCCTTCAGCGCGAAGTGGAAGGGCTGGGAGGAGGACCCGAGATCGGGCAGGTCGTTCTCGAGCGCGGCGCCGCCGTTCGTGACGGTCCAGTCCGTCCCGTCGTAGGTGAGGGCGAAGAGCTTGCCGGTGCTGTCCGACATCACGACCATCACCTTGTTCTGGTTCGGGAAGCTCTGCGCCTGGATGAACTCGAGGTCCCCGACCCCGGGGAGGGGCTCGTCGGGTTGCTTGTGCCATCCCCCGACCTCGTATTGCGCCCAGTCGAGCGAGCCGCCGCCGTCGTTGTCCTTGTAGATGTAGACCGCGAGGCCGGTCGTGCCCACCCAACTGACGGAGATGTCGCGTGCCGTCGGCGAGGCGGACAGGTCGAACTCCGCGATCTCGACGAAGTCCGAGCCGTCCCAGATCATCCCGACGGCGTCGTCCTGAATGGAGCCCTCGGAGAGAGCGCAGGCGATGCGATTGCTACTGGGATCGGGGGCGAGGCGGACGATGACGCCGATCGCATCGGCCGAGTTGGCCTGGCCGTTCACGAACGTCCCCGACCCGGCCTGCTTCTCCGAGAATCGTATCTCCTCGCCGAGCACGGTATGACCCCAGGCGACCAGGAGATCCCCGCTGACCTGCTCGTAGGCCAGGTCGAAGGCTCGCGACAGGGTCGTCGTGGTGATCTGTGAATCGAGGAGCGTGGCCGTCCCCGCCTCGTCCCACGCATCGCCGTCCCAGATCACGGCGGTCAGGTCCTGCGTGTCGCTCAGGCAGACGAGAGCCAGCTCGTCGGTGCCGGCCCGACACGCTATCTCCACCCAGAGAACGGTGCCCGTCCCCGGAGAAGCGGCGAAGACGGAGGCCTCGCTGCTCCACACACCCCGGCTGTACGTTCGATACACGGGATTCGCCGTGTCGTCGGAGTAGACGACCATCGCGTCTCCGGACAGGTCTTCGTAGATGATGTCGAATCCCCGCTGGTTGGCGTTCGCGCTCTGGATCTGACAACGGATCGGATCCGTGTGCCCGCCGGCCTCGAGCCACTGGCGGCCGTTCCAGAGCCGGACGGTGAGCTCCGTGCTCACGCCGGTGTCGGAGAAGATCGCGAGCAGCTCCTCCTGCTGCACGAGCGGCGACACCTCGCTCAGCACCCACTTGATCGTCCCGATCGTCGGATCGACCGCCGAGGGAGGAAGCCACGTCGTCGTGTCGTCGTCCCATACGCGACCCAGTACCTGGACCTCGTCGCCGCTGCCGTAGAAGAGGCGCGCGTCGTCCGTGGAGAGGTTTCCGATCGGATCCACGACCGCGGCCACGTGGTAGCCGAGGTTCACCAGCGCTCCGTCGGGGCTCACGCCGTCCAGGGCGCCGTCGCTCCTCGTGGTGAAACCGGTCAGGGGGCCGCCGAAGTAGAGGAAGACTCCGGAGGCGGCGACGTCACCCGCGTCGACCGTGGAGCTTCCCATGCCGACCAGGAAGACGTCGTCCTCGCCCTGGGCCCCACCGAGCTGGTTGTCCGCGCCGTCCGGATCCACGAGCAGAGGATCGAGGCTGAAGCTGGTGCCGTCGAGGCTGCCGCCCGCGTTGTCGTTGTAGTCCAGCCCCGCGTTGTTCCAGACGCAGTTGTTGTTCTCCAGGACGAATGACCCCGCGGTCACCTCGATCCCATCGGCCAGCCCGTCCGTGATGATGTTGTTCTCGAGGATGCCGAGGGAGGCGCCGCCTCCCGTCATCTCGTGGAACTGATCCGAGCCCCCGGCATACAGGGTGTTGGCCTGGGCCATGAAGTTCGTCACGCTAGCGACGAGCACGATGCCGTAGCCTGCATTGTTGTAGATCAGGTTGTTGCGAATCAGGAAGCCGTCGTCGTTGTTCAGGACGATCCCCGCGGCGTCTCCTCCGAGGTTGTTCGAGATGCGGTTACTGTCCAGGGCCGCCGCGACGCTGTTCGTGGCGTGGATGCCGCGGTCGTTGCCGTAGAGGACGCAATCGGAGACGACAACGGAGTTGCAGCTGTCGATGTCGACTCCACCGCCTCGGGAGACGCCCGGCGCGGCACCGGTGACCGTGAATCCGTGGATGCCGACGTATGCGACCGAGTCGAGCCGGAACCCGTAGTCGAAGCCCGCGGCGTCCACGATGACCGGCCCTTCGTCGCTGGTCTGAAAGCCAGCGGTGTCGGCGAAGAAGAAGATCGGGTCCGCCACCAGGCCGGTGGTGGTGATGTCGACCGCTTCGCTGTACGTCCCGCCGCCGACGTGGACCTCGTCGCCCGGCGCGACCTGACTCGCTGCGTGGCTGATGGTCGCCCAGGCGGTCGCGGGGCTCACTCCGTCGTTGGCGTCGGACCCGCTCGTGCGAACGTAGTAAGTGGCGGGGATGAGCCAGACGAACTCAGCCTCGACCGTGTCGTCCACGGCGACCGAGGAGGCACCCGGGTTGATCACGGCGCTGACGATCTTGAGCTCCGCTACGGTGCTCACGAGCGTGCCGGTTGCGACCCCGCTCGCGTTCGTCAGACCGGCGGGCTGCGTCAGTCCGTTGCCCGAGCCGGTGGCGGCGAGCTCGACCGTCTGGCCGGGGACGGGAACTCCGAAGACGTCCTCGACCGTCACCGTGATCGTCACGGTCTCGATGCCGTCGGCCGGCGTTCCGAAGGCCTGGTCGACCGCGATCGTCGAATCGGATCCGCTGAGCGCCGGCAGGAACTCCGTGTCCACGGGAAGGACGATCGCGACCTCGCTCGCCCCGGGATTGATCACCGCGCTGATCGTCTTCGTCTCGGGCACCGAGGTGGCGATGGTTCCTACTGCCTCTCCGTTGGCGTTCGTCGTTCCCCCGGGCTGGGTGAGCGTGTTGCCCGTGCCCGTCGAGGAGAGCTCGACCGTCTGCCCCTGGACGGGATTGTTGTTCGTGTCCCGGACGGTCACCGTGATCGTCACGACCTCGACGCCGTCGGCCAGGGCTCCGGTCGTCACGCTGACCTCGACCGTGGAGTTCGTGCCGCTGAGAACGACGCCACCTCCTCCGCTTCCCCCTCCGCTGCAGGCGGGAAGGAGGAAGGCACCGAGGGCGAGGAAGAAGGCGAGAACGAGATTGCGGAACGACTCCATACCGGTCTCCGGGCTGGAAGAAACGGTTTCCTAGTGATGGCTCGGACTACGGGGGTGTTTCGTCCGGATCGCCGGGAATCCTTACGAGTTTCGCGGGCTGGTGGGACCAATCCCTCCCGGGCGGCCTCGACCGATCCCGCTCAGACCCCGCCCAGGCCCCGTTCAGGCCCCACGCGCCTTCCCGCAGCCCCCGCAGAACCGGGCGTCCGCCGCCAGGGGGGCGCCGCAGGCCGTGCAGAAGGCGGCCTCGGGGCTGGCGGCCTTCTTCTCGGTCAGCTCCTCCCCGCAATGGGAGCAGAACTTGCCCGGCGCCACGCCCTGGCCACAGGCGCCACAGACGACTCCCGCGGCTGCGGGGACCAGGCTCTCCCCGCCGCCCCGGTCGCGCACGAGCATCTGGGCGAGCCCGAAGCCCACCCCCAGGCCGGCGCCGCCGAGCAGCCCGCTCGAGCCGCCCTCGCCGCCCTCACCGCCGCCCCCCGCGGCCATTCCCTCGCCGGCGCCCATCATCGCCTTGCCGGCGGCGAACTGCTGGTAGCGCTCCACCCCGCCGACGGTCTTGAGATACGCGGCGTCGGTGTACAGGCGCTTCAGGTTCTCTCCGTCCTCGTCGTCGATGTCGATGACGAAGTTGCCCATGCGCACGATCTGGATGCCGTAGTCCTGGACGTGATGGCCGATGCCCGCGAGGACGTCCGCCTCGATCTCCTCGGTGAAGGCGCCCGAGGTGACCTCGAGCAGGGGCCACTTGTTCTTGACGAGCAGCTCCCCGATGCGGTCGCGAATCACCTTGAGCACCTGCTCCTTCATCCACGAGCGGACGGTGTACGCCTCCGACCGCCCCATACCCACCAGGCCGACGATGAGCTGCTCCGGATCGACGACCCGGAACGAGAACTGACCGTGGATCATCGTCTCCACCGGGATACCGCTCTTGGGATCCTCGACGTGGCCGATCCTCCCCCCGAACTTGATTCCTGCGTGCTCGCGGACGTTGACGAAGAAGACCTCGGCGATGAAGACGTCTCCGCCGGTGAAGGTGTCCACCAGGTCCGAGAGGAAGGGCAGGTTCGACGAATCGAGGGTGTGACGTCCGGGATCGAGCACGCTCTTCACCTGGCCGTCGCGGAAGAAGACCGCCTTCTCGTCGGCTTCGACGGTCAGCTGCGACTTCATCGGAATCGTCTTGTCCGGGTGCTTCCACACCACCTGGGGTTTCGCGTCGTCCGGGCGGGCGATCATCATCTCGCCCACTCCGCGCTTGAACCAGTCGACTAGACCCATCTCGTTCCTCCGAATTCGTTCGACTCCTGGGAGTGATCGGGCACATGCCCCGACCACGATATGCCCCTCTTCCCCGATGTGCCAGATCGCGCGGAAGAGGGGGGCGCGAACGTCGGCAATCCCTTCTAATTGGGGCCGCGGCCCGCAGCCGCCCGTGCCCCATGATTGCCTTCGTACCACGCCTCCGGCGCCGTCCCCGGCCGCTCCTCCACGGGCGGTGGATCTACGCGAGCCTCGCCGTCGCATTCGCGGGGATCGTCCTCGGGGCCTGCGCGAGAGACCGGGGAACGACGGTGGTCCACCTCGCGGAGGGGTTCGTCCCCGAAGCGGAGACGGAGGGGGATCGGCTCGGATTCTGGCTCGAGGTGACGGTCCGCGCGGAGGACTGGGCGCGGGACGAGCCGGGCGGGGGATGGTGGACCCCCTATCCCTTCGGGGACGTGGCCCTCTACGTCCTGCCCTCCAGCTCGCGCGTTTACTTCGTCGGAGACCACTCCCACGAGTCGTTCCACGTCGAGGACGGCCGGCTCTGGTTTCGGCCGGATCCGGAAGAGGGTCCCCCTCGGGAGTACCGGCGCGCGGTCTTCGTTCCCGTGGGCGAGCGCTACTCGCCGCGCGTTCCGGGGCTCGGTCCGCGATGGCGCCTGCGCGTGGGAGGATTGACCACGGACGCGATCCCCGTGTGGCCCGGCCAGGAGCAGGCGGTGACGGCGGAGGTGCCACGAGGCGCGCGACTCGACTTCGCCACGACCTGCGTGGGGCCTGTTCGCGACGGCGAGCTCGCCGAGGTCGTCCTGCGGGTGCACGCGGACGACGAGCTCGTCTTCGAGACCACCCTGCCGAGACGCGTCGACCCGCACGTGGTGCGCCACGCGGTCGAACTGCCCGACGAGATTCGCGGCTCCGTGACGTTCCGGGTGAGCGTGGAAGGCTCCCCGTCGCTGGTCACGCTGCACGATCCCGTGCTGAGCGCGACCGAGGAGGCCGAGCGGGAGGCGGAGGCGCTCGAGCGGCGCGACATCGTCGTCATCCTGGTCGACACGTTCCGGGCCGACAACCTCACGTTCTACGGGGGGCAGGCCGGCGTCACCCCGAACCTCGATCGCTTCGCGGATCAGGCGGTGCGCTTCGAGAACGCGTGGGCCCCTTCGTCATGGACGCTGCCCTCGCACGGATCGCTGTTCACCGGCGTCCACCCTCATCAGCACGGCGCGATCCATCAGAGCACGAAGCTGGGCGACGGGCTCGTCACGCTCACGGAACGACTGGCCGCCGGGGGTTATCGCACGGGCGCCGTCACCAACTCGGTGTTCGTCTCCGTTCCGTACGGGATGGACCGCGGATTCGAATGGTTCGAGGAGCGGTCCGCCGACGATCTCTCGGGCACCCTGACGTCCGCCTTCGAGTTCCTGGAGGCGGACGACGGGCGCCCCACGTTCCTCTTCGTGCACTCGTACCGCGTGCACGGACCCTACTGGGTCACTCCGTCGACGATGGAGCAGCACGGAGAGCGCCTGGGGCTTCAGGAAGGCCTGCGCGTCCAGAACGAGCTCCGGGAGATCATGCGTCGCAGCCGCTCCGACGAAGCGGCCGGCGACTCGGGAAGCGCGCCGACCATGCAACGGTTCATCGGGCACGCGGAGTGGTCGAGCCTGCTGGAGGATCACTTCCGATCGACAGGCCTGGAGGATCCGGCGGAGATCGAGCGCGCGGTGGACTCGATGATGGGGAGCCTGCACGGGCTGTACCTCGGGGGGGTGCTGGACTTCGACGTCGGCTTCGGGCGGTTCCTGGCCGCGCTCGACGAGCGGGGAGCGGTGGAGAGCACGAGCCTCATCGTCACCAGCGATCACGGGGAGGCCTTCGGCGAGCACGGAGTGCTCTTCCACGGGGTCGGCGTCTGGGACGAGGTCCTGCGCATCCCCCTCCTGATCCGCGCCCCGGGCATTCCGGCCGAGACCGACATGCGGTACGCCTCCCTGGTCGACCTTCCTCCCACGATCGCCGCCCTGGCGGGGATGGCGCCGTCTCCGGACTGGGAGGGGGAGTCGTTGCTCGCGGAGAGGCGGGACCGACCGGTCTTCTCCTTCGATTGCGCTCCGACCGATCCATCCGCGATGACCGTGATCCAGGACGGCTGGAAGATCGTGTTTCCGGCCGAAGCCTCCGGGTTCGGGCCCGACCGCGCGCAGCGTGTCTTCCACCTGGCCGAGGATCCGGGGGAGGAGGAGGACTTGGCGGGCGGGGATCGCTCCCGGGTGGGCGAGATCCTCCGCGAGCGGAGGGAAGACCTCGCGCGGATTCTGAATCCCCTGCAGACGAGCGGCGACGTGGAGCTGGACAGCGAGCTCCGTCTTCGAATGCGAAAGCTCGGCTACTAGAGAGCTTCGCG
>CAYRXS010000189.1:0-13419 GCA_964428225.1 uncultured Planctomycetaceae bacterium | reverse complement strand
CCGCGGTGGTCCTCGTGACCTCCGACCGCGGGCTCTGCGGCGCCTACAACTCGAACGTCCTGCGGGTCCTGGAGACCTGGCGGCTCGAGAATCCGGACGCCGAGGTGGACTACTTCGTCTACGGCCGGAAGGGCTACCAGTACCTGAACCGGCGGGACCACAACATCGAGCGGTTCTTCGTCGACCCGGAGCTCGAGAAGATCGACTTCCGCGCCGCGGCGTGCACCGCGAACGACATGGTCGACGTCTTCCTGACCGGCGCCTACGACCGGGTCCGCCTGCTCTACACGGCCTTCGAGTCGATGGTGAAGTACGTCCCCACCTGGATCGACTTCCTGCCCATCGCGGAGAGCTCGCTCGCCGGAGGCGACGCGGAGGTCCTGACCGGGGGCGACGTGATCCTCGAACCGGACGCGGAGACGATCTTCGATCGGCTCGTGCCGAAGTACCTCGAGACCCACATGTACAACGCCCTGATCGAGGCGTTGACGTCCGAATACGCCAGCCGGCGAGTGTCCATGAAAAACGCGACGGACGCGGCCGGCGACATGCAGAAAGAGCTCCAGGGCATCTACAACAGAAAGCGCCAGGAGACCATCACCAAGGAGCTCCTGGACATCGTCGGCGGAGCGGAGGCTCTGCGATAGCCCATCCTGTTAGTCAAATGACGACCACTACTGCGAACGGAACCATCTCCCAGATCTTCGGCCCCGTCGTCGACGTGCGCTTTCCCGCGGGATCGCTGCCGCCGATCTACACCGCTCTCGTGGTGGGCGGCACGGCGAACAGCGGGGGCCGCGTGGGAGACCTCATGCTCGAGGTAGCCCAGCACCTCGGCGACGACGTGGCCCGCACCGTGGCCATGGCCACCACGGACGGTTGCCGCCGGGGCATGTCGGTGACGAACACCGGCGCCCCCATCAGCGTCCCGGTCGGGGAGTGCACCAAGGGGCGGATCTTCAATCTCCAGGGGGAGGCTCTGGACACCCTGACCCGCGGCGAGGTCCACGTCACCGAGCGCTCTCCGATCCACAAGCCCGCGCCGAGCTTCGAGGACCAGGAGGCGATCAGCGAGGTCTTCGAGACCGGCCTGAAGGTGGTCGACCTGCTCTGCCCCTTCGCGAAGGGCGGCAAGATCGGGATGTTCGGCGGCGCCGGGGTGGGCAAGACCGTGCTCATCCAGGAGCTGATCCGGATCACCGCGGTCGAGAAGGGCGGCTTCTCGGTGTTCTGCGGCGTCGGCGAGCGCACCCGGGAAGGAAACGACCTCTGGCTCGAGATGACCGAGGCGAAGTACACCACCCCGGACGGCGAGGAGCACAGCGTGATCGACAACGCGGTGCTCGTGTTCGGGCAGATGAACGAGCCTCCCGGCTCGCGCCTCCGCGTCGGGTTGTCCGGGCTGACCATGGCGGAGTACTTCCGTGACGAGAAGAGCCAGGACGTGCTCCTGTTCATCGACAACATCTTCCGCTTCGTGCAGGCGGGCTCCGAGGTGTCCGCGCTCCTCGGACGGATGCCGTCGGCCGTGGGCTATCAGCCGACGATGGCGTCCGAGATGGGCGCGCTCCAGGAGCGGATCACGTCGACCAAGAAGGGCTCGGTGACCTCGATGCAGGCCATCTACGTGCCCGCAGACGACATCACCGACCCCGCGCCGGTGGCGACCTTCGCCCACCTCGACTCGACGATCATCCTCGAGCGCTCGATCACCGAGCTCGGCATCTATCCCGCGGTGGACCCGCTGAAGTCCACGTCGCGGATGCTCGACCCGAACGTGGTCGGCGAGGATCACTACCAGGTGGCGCGCGAGGTCCAGCGGGTCCTCCAGCGCTACGCGGACCTCAAGGACATCATCGCCATCCTCGGCGCCGAGGAGCTCTCGGAAGAGGACAAGATGCTCGTCCACCGCGCCCGGCGCATCCAGCGCTTCCTCTCCCAGCCCTTCTTCGTGGCCGAGCAGTTCACCGGCATGCCCGGGGTGTTCGTGTCCAAGGAGGACACCGTCCGCTCCTTCAAGGAGATCCTCGAGGGCAAGCACGACGATCTGCCGGAGCAGGCGTTCATGTACGTCGGCTCGGCGGACAAGGCGCGCGAGAAGGCGGAGAAGCTCGCCGCGGAGTAACGAACGATGGCCGAAGACCTCACCCTGCGCGTCATCACCCCGGAGCACATCGTCCAGGACACGACGGCCAGCTCGATCAAGCTGCCCGCCGCGGACGGCTCGATGGGCATCCTGCCCCGCCACGCGTCGATGATCACCGCCCTCGACACGGGGCTCTTGACCTACCGGCACGAAGGCGAGGAAAGAGCGATCTTCGTATCCGGGGGATTCGCCGAGGTGCGCGCGAACACCGTGCGCGTCGTCAGCGACACGGGCGAAAAGCCCAGCGAGATCGACGTCGAGCGCGCGAAGGAAGCGGAATCCCGCGCCCGGACGCGTCTCGACGAATGCCGTGGCGAAGCGAAGGTCTCGGAGATCGATCTCCTGCGGGCCGAAGCCTCCCTGCGGCGTGCCCTCTTGCGGCAGAAGGCGTACGGACGCCGCCGCCGTAGCTGATGAACGCCGACTGGCGTCGCACCCGCACCTGCGGGGAGCTCCGGGCGGAGCACATCGGAGAGCAGGTGACCCTCAACGGCTGGGTGCATGCCCGCCGGGACCTGGGCGGGATCTATTTCGTCGACCTGCGGGACCGCTACGGCATCACCCAGGTCGTGGTGGGGGAGGACGTCGGGGACGCGGTCCGGCTGAGCGCGGAGGACGTGATCACCGTGCGCGGCGAGGTGATCGCGCGCGAGGCGCCCAATCCCGAGCGGTCCACGGGTGAGGTCGAGGTTCGCGCCGATCGCCTCGAGATCCTCTCCAAGTCGGAGACTCCCCCGATGGAGGTGGCGGGAGGCGACTTGCCCGCCGTCGAGACGCGGCTTCGCTATCGCTTCCTCGACCTGCGGCGGGAGGAGATGCAGGCGAACATCCTGCACCGCGCCCGCTTCATCTCCGCGATGCGCCGCTCCTTCGAGGCCCAGGATTTCGTCGACGTGGAGACCCCCGTGCTGACCCGGGCCACGCCGGAGGGGGCCCGCGACTATCTCGTGCCCAGCCGGGTACACCCCGGCCGCTTCTACGCGCTGCCCCAGTCGCCCCAGATCTTCAAGCAGATCCTGATGGTGTCGGGGTACGACCGCTACTACCAGGTGGCGCGGTGCTTCCGCGACGAGGACCTGCGCGCGGACCGGCAGCCGGACTTCACCCAGCTCGACCTCGAGATGTCCTTCGTCGAGGAGGACGACGTCTTCGCCGCCATCGAGCGCGCGGTGGTCGACACCTTCCGCGACGCGCTGGACACCGAGATCCCCATCCCGTTCCCCCGGATGCGTCACGCCGAGGCGATGGAGCGCTTCGGCTCGGACAAGCCCGACACGCGGTTCGGCATGGAGCTCGTCGATGTCGGGGACTGGGCCCGCGAGTGCGAGTTCCGCGTCTTCCGGGGCGCGATCGAGAGCGGGGGCCGGGTCATGGGGCTGCTCGTGCGGGCCTCCGTCGCGAAGTTCTCGCGCAGGCAAGTCGACGCGCTCGGCGAGTACGTCGGCGAGTTCGGCGCGAAGGGGCTCGCCTGGTGGAAGGCGGGCGCGGAGGGAGGCGCCGGACCTCTCGCCCGGTTCGCGAAGGGCGACGACGCCGGCCGGCTCATGGAGATCATGGGGGCGGGCGAAGACGACCTGTGCCTGTTCGTGGCGGACGGCCAGCGGATCGTCCATCGCGCGCTCGGCGAGCTGCGCGTGCACCTCGGCCGCAAGCTCGGGCTCCCGGCCGAGGGCTGGAACTTCCTGTGGGTGACGCACTTCCCCCTGTTCGAGCCCGACGAGGAAACCGGCCGCTGGACGAGCTCGCACCACCCGTTCACCGCGCCCGAGGACTGGGAGCTCGGCGGAATCACCTCCCCCGACGATCCCGGTCTCGGGAAGCTGGCGAGCCGCGCCTACGACCTGGTCCTGAACGGCTGGGAGCTCGGCTCCGGCTCCGTGCGGATCCACCGCGGGGACGTCCAGCAGCGAATCTTCCGGGTCCTGGGGATCGAGGAGGAGGAGGCGCGGGAGAAGTTCGGGTTCCTCCTCGAAGCGCTGCGCTACGGCGCCCCCCCGCACGGCGGCTTCGCCATCGGGCTGGACCGTCTCGTCGCCCTGACCGTGGGCCTGGACAACATCCGCGACGTGATCGCGTTCCCCAAGACGACCCGGGCCGAGGACCTGATGAGCGAGGCTCCCTCGCGCGTTACGGAAGAACAACTCGCGGCGATCCACGTACAGCTCGCGGGAAAGGCCCTGGAAACGAGCGAATCGGCCGAGGAAGAGGCCTCTTGAGTCCTCGAGGGATTCGTCCGACAGGATCACGCCGGGGGCGCCGATCGGCATTCCTGGCGTAACTTCACGGGGCGGTCTATGCTTCGGGGGCGGCGTACGGCCCCGACGCGGCCGTTCCGTTCCGTAGACCATGAAGCAGGAGAAGCGAACTAGTTGAGAAGGAGACATAAGCGGAGCGCGCCCGCTCCCCCCCGATACCGAGTGAACCGACAGATCCGCGTACCCGAGGTACGTCTGATCAACGACAAGGGCGAACAGGTCGGCGTCGTCCGCGCGGATGACGCGAGGCGCATGGCCGACGAAGCCGGTCTAGATCTCGTGGAGGTGTCGCCGAACGCGCAGCCTCCGGTCTGTCGGATCCTGGATTTCGGCAAGTTCAAGTACACCCAGAAGAAGAAGGACCGCGGCAGCAGCAAGACGAAACCGCACTCCACCCTGAAGGAGCTGCGCGTCCGCCCGGCGATCGACCCGCACGACCTCGAGTACCGCCTCGTCCAGGGCCGCAAGTTCCTGGAGGACGGCCACAAGCTGCAGGTCGTCTGCATCTTCCGAGGCCGCCAGCGAGCCCACCCCGAGATGGGCCGCCGGGTCATGAAGATCGTGGCGGAGAGCCTGGAGGACATCTCCAAGGTCGAATCCGAGCCCCGGATGCACGGGCCGCGGATGACGATGCTCCTCGCGCGGAAGTAGGACAAAGCCGACTTCGCGAGGTTTTCCCGGCCCGCCGCCTTGGCGATCGGGAGGGTCGTCGCTACCCTCTTTGGCCTTCAAGAGCGGTCCCGCCCGGCCGGAGCGGGATCGTACTCCCGCGAGCGGCCCGGGCTGCCGGCGATCGGGGAACCCGTCCTGCCCCTCTTCCGGCCCTCGGGAGGGCGGACCCAACTGCGAGAGAAGTCATGCCCAAGATGAAATCCAAGGGCTCCGTCAAGGGGCGCTTCCGGGTCACGAAGACCGGGAAGGTGAAGTGCAGTCGGCCCGCGCGGGGCCACATGCACGCGATCCACAACGGCAAGGAGAAGCGCGCCCTTCGCAAGGAGATCGTCCTGAAGGGCACCTGGGCGCGTCTCATGAAGAAGATGCTGGGGGCCTGAGCCATGGTACGTGTGACCTACGGCGCGGCCCGCCACCGCAAGAAGGCGCGTTACTTCAAGCAGGCTCGCGGATTCCGCGGCGGCCGGTCCAAGCTGTGGCGGACCGTTCGCGAGTCCGTCGTCCGGGCCTGGGCGTACTCCTATCGGGACCGCAAGCAGCGCAAGCGCCAGTTCCGTCGTCTCTGGATCATCCGGATCAACGCGGCCGCCCGCATGCGCGGGATGAGGTACTCGACCTTCATCCACGGCCTGAAGACCGCGGGGATCGAGCTGAACCGAAAGCAGCTCTCCGAGCTCGCCATCCACGAGCCCGCCGCCTTCGATGCCCTCGTGGAGAAGGCCAGGGTCACCGCCTCCTGACGTCGGGCCGAGAAACGCTCGAGGCCGTCAGCGGCGCCCGCCCGGGCTCGCTGGCGGCCTCTTTTCTTGAACGGACTCCCCTGATCCCATGAAGCTCAGCCCCGAAGCCGAAACCACCCGTCGGGAGGCGCTCGCGGAGATCGCGGCCTGCGCCGGGCTCGACGACCTGCCCCCGGTCGAGAGGAAGTACCTCGGCAAGGCGGGGGTCGTCGGGGCGATGCTCGCCTCGATCAAGGACGCCGCCCCCGAGGACCGCCCCCGGATCGGGCAGGAGTCGAACGCCCTCAAGGCCGCGATCGGGGAGGCCCTGGAGCTCCGGCGCGGCGAGATCGCGCGGGAGAGCCTGGAGCGGGAGCGCCGGGCCGCCGACTTCGACGCGACCCTGCCCGCGAGGCCGCTCCGGACCGGCTCGCTGCACCCGGTCACGCAGGTGACGCGGGAGCTCGAGGACATCTTCGTCTCGATGGGCTACTCGATCCTCGACGGTCCCGAGGTCGAGCTCGACTACTACAACTTCGAGGCCCTCAACATCCCCCGGGACCACCCCGCGCGGGAGATGTTCGACACCTTCTGGTGCGACCGCGACTCCAACCTGGTCCTCCGGACGCACACGTCCCCGGTCCAGGTCCGCGCCCTGGAGAAGATGAAGCCGCCCTTCCGGGCCATCGTGCCGGGACGGTGCTTCCGCAACGAGACCGTGGACGCCAGCCACGAGCACACCTTCCACCAGATGGAGGGGCTCGTCGTGGGCGAGGGCATCACGGTTGGGCACCTCATCGGCACGATGAAGACGTTCCTCCGGGAGCTCTTCCAGCGCGAGCTCGAGATCCGGTTGCGGCCCGGGTACTTCCCCTTCGTCGAGCCCGGCTTCGAGCTCGACGCGCGCTGCCCCTTCTGCGAGGGCGGCTGCAGCGTCTGCAAGGGATCGACGTGGATCGAGCTGTGCCCCTGCGGCATGGTGCACCCGGTCGTGCTGCGGTACGGCGGGGTGGATCCGGAGCAATACACCGGCTTCGCGTTCGGGCTCGGGCTCTCCCGGCTCGTCATGCTCCGCTTCGAGATCGATGACATTCGCCACCTGATGGGCGGCGACCTGCGCTTCCTGGAGCAGTTCTGATGCTGATCTCCTACCGCTGGCTCGGACGTCACCTCGATCTGTCCGGCATCTCTCCGGAGGACGTGGCCGAGGACCTCACCATCCACACCGCGGAGGTGGAGGGGCTCGAGCGCTTCGCCCCCTGGCTCGACGACGTCGTCGTGGGGCACGTCGCCGAGCACGGCCCGCACCCCAACGCCGACCGCCTGAGCCTGTGCCGCGTGGACATCGGGGGCGAGGAGCCGCTCCAGGTCGTGTGCGGCGCCACGAACGTCGCGCAGGGACAGAAGGTGGCGGTGGCTCGGGTCGGCACGAGGCTGCCCCTCGGTGACGACGGCGGGCTGGTCAAGCTGAAGAAGGGCAAGATCCGCGGGGTCGAGTCCCACGGCATGATTTGCGCGGTGGACGAGCTCCAGCTCGGCGACGAGCACTGGGGAATCTGGGTGCTCGACACCGACGCCGAGCTCGGCACCCCGATCTCGAAGGCCATGGGCCTCGAGGACTGGATCATCGAGATCGACAACAAGTCCCTGACCCACCGCCCCGACCTGTGGGGCCACCGGGGCATCGCGGGCGAGATCGCGGCGATCCGGGGGCGGGAGCTCTACCCGCTCAGCTCGGGCCTGCCCGAGATCGCCTCGGGCGAGCCCTACCCCGTCACGGCAACCACGAAGAACTGCTTCCGGTACATCGGCCTGCCGATCGACGGCGTGCGCAACGGTCCCTCGCCCGACTGGCTGCGGCACCTGCTCCTGGCGGTGGGGCAGCGTCCCCTCGACCTGCTCGTCGACATCTCGAACTTCGTGATGCTCGACCTGGGCCAGCCGAACCACCTCTTCGACCGCGACCGGCTGTCGTCGGCGGGGATCGAGGTGCGCGACGCGCGTACCGGCGAGAAGATGGCGACCCTGGACGAGGTCGAGCGCGAGTTCACGGCCGACGACATGCTGATCTGCTCGGGCGACGAGGCGGTGGCGATCGCGGGGGTGATGGGGGGCGAGGCCTCGAAGGTCGAGCCGACCACGACCCGGCTGCTGCTCGAGGTGGCGAGCTTCCACCCGACCGCGGTGCGCCGCACCTCCGCGCGGCTCGGCCTGCGCACGGACGCGTCGACGCGCTTCGAGAAGCACCTCGACCCGACGCTGCCCGCGACGGCCTGCACACACCTGTGAACGTCCTGCGGGAGATCCAGCCGGACGTCACCTTCCCCGGCCCCGCCGGCGACGCGGGCGAGTGGAGCGATCCCGCCCACTCCGTCGAGCTGCGCCCCGCGCGCGTGCGCCAGGTGCTCGGCGTCGAGATCCCCGACGGCGAGATCGAGCGGATCCTCACCACCCTCGGCTTCGGCATCTCCCGCGGCGATCCGTGGCAGGTCCACGTGCCCTCCGCGCGGGCCACCAAGGACATCGGGATCGAGGAAGACCTGATCGAGGAGGTGGGGCGGATGTTCGGGTACGGCAACATCGTCGAGGAGCCGATCCGCGGCGCCCTCGTTCCGCCTCCCCACGAGCGACGGCGCCGGCTCGTCCGGAGACTGCAGGATCGACTGAGCGGCGTGGCCCGGTTCCACGAGGTGATGACCCACTCGTTCCAGAGCGACGAGCTGCTGGTGCGGCTCGGCCTCCTCGAGCTCCCGCACGTCGAGGTCGTCAACCCGGTGATCGACGCCTACTCGAAAGTCCGGCGGTCGGTCGTGCCGAGCCTGCTCGGCCTGCTCGAGAACAACCGGCGTCAGCGCGAGGACATCCGGCTGTACGAGGTCGGCAAGGGCTACCTGCCCGAGGACGCGAACGAGCGGGGCGAGCCGCGCGAGCGGCACGAGGTCGCCCTGGTGTGGGCCGCGCCGCGCCCCGGCCGCAAGGCTCGCTTCGACGACTCCTGCTACCACCGCCTGCGGGGCGTGGTCGAGGACCTGGTGGCCCACGTCGGCGGCGAGGCTCCCCGCTGGCGACGCGGCGAGCGCGACGAGGCGCCGAGCTGGATCCACCCCGGCAAGCTCGTGATCGCGGCCTGCCCGGCGGGCGGGAAGGACCCCCTCGCACTGGTCGGCGATCTCGAGCCGGGGACCGCGCCCGCCCTCGGTCTCGACGGCGAGCTCGACTGCCAGGCGGCGGCGGCCCTCGTGTCGATCGACGGGCTGCTCGCGAATCCCCGGGAGGGCTTCCAGTACCGTCCCATCCCCCGGTTCCCGGGCGTCAAGGTGGACGTGGCCCTCGCCGTCCCCGAGGAGGTCTCCGCCGGCGACGCGGTCGCGATCGTCGAGAAGGCCGGCAAGGGGTTGGTGCGCGACGTCGAGCTCTTCGATCTCTACCGCGGCGAGAGCATCGGCGCCGGCCGCAAGTCGCTGGCGTACCACGTGCTGCTGCAGGCCCCCGACAAGACGCTGACCGACAAGGAGGCCGCGAAGTTCCTGGGCCGCCTCGAGCGCGGGATCTCGGATGCGGGCGGCGAGCTTCGCAAGGAGTGAGCCGCCGCACGAGAAAGTAGGCGAGACGGGAGAACGCGGATAGGCTGTGCCTCGACCGAGGAGGAGCCATGAAGGAGATCGAGAGCGTTCTTAAGGAGTCGCGCCGGTTCGAGCCCCCCGCGGGATTCGCGGACGAGGCCCGGCTGGCCAGCGAGGAGGCGTACCGGAGGATGTACCGGGAGTCGATCGACGACCCGGAGGCCTTCTGGGGGCGGATCGGGGCCGAGCTTCCGTGGATGCGTCCGTTCGGACAGGTGCTCGACTGGAGCGAGGCGCCCGTGGCGAAGTGGTTCGTGGGGGGGAAGATCAACGCCTCCGCGGTCTGCATCGACCAGCACCTCGACACGGAGCGGCGCGACAAGATCGCGATCCTGTGGGAGGGCGAGCCCGGGGACGTGAGGCGGTTCACCTACGCCGAGGTCCACGAGCACGTCTGCCGCTTCGCGAACGGCCTGAAGGCCCGCGGCATCGGCCGGGGGGATCGGGTGGCCATCTACATGCCCATGATCCCCGAGCTGACCTTCGCGCTGCTCGCCTGCGCGCGGATCGGCGCGATCCACTCGGTGATCTTCGCGGGATTCAGCGCGAACTCGATCCGCGATCGGGTCGAGGACGGCGAGTGCTGCGCGATCATCACCGCCGATGGAGCGCACCGCCGGGGCCAGCTGCTGGACCTGAAGAGCATCGTCGACGATTCCCTGAAGGGAGTCTCCCGCGTCCACAGCGTGGTCGTCGTCCGGCGCACGGAGAACGACGTGGAGTGGGCGGACGGCCGCGACGTCTGGTACCACGACCTCGTCGCCGAGCAGTCCGCGGAGTGCCCGCCCGAGGAGATGGACAGCGAGGACACCCTCTTCCTGCTCTACACCTCCGGCAGCACGGGCAAACCGAAGGGCATCCGGCACACGACCGGCGGGTACCTGGTGGGGACGTACCTGACCTCGCAGTTCGTCTTCGACCTGCGGAACGACGATGTCTACTGGTGCACCGCGGACATCGGGTGGATCACCGGGCACAGCTACATCGTGTACGGCCCCCTCGCCAACGGCGCGACGGTGGTCATGTACGAGGGAGCTCCGAACGAGCCCCACCCCGGTCGGTTCTGGGAGCTCGTGGAGAAGCACGAGGTCACGATCCTCTACACCGCGCCCACCGCCATCCGGGCGTTCATGCGGTGGGGGAACGAGCACGTCGAGAAGTTCGATCTGAAGAGCCTGCGTCTGCTCGGCACCGTGGGCGAGCCGATCAACCCCGAGGCGTGGATGTGGTATCGCGAGAAGATCGGGGGCAAGCGTTGCCCGGTCGTGGACACCTGGTGGCAGACGGAGACGGGCTCGATCATGATCACCCCGCTGCCGGGGCTCGACGGGACCAAGCCCGGATCCTGCATGCGCCCCTTCTTCGGGGTCGATCCGGTGATCGTGAACGACGACGGCGAGGAGCTGGACGCCGACCAGGGCGGCCTGCTGGCGATCCGCAAGCCCTGGCCCGCGATGCTGCGTGGCATCTGGAAGGACGACGAGCGCTACCGGATGACGTACTGGGATCGGATCCCGGGGATGTACTTCCCCGGCGACGGCTCCCGCCGAGACGGGGACGGTGACTTCTGGATCATGGGCCGCGTGGACGACGTCCTGAATGTCAGCGGGCACCGCCTGTCGACGATGGAGGTCGAGAGTGCGCTGGTCAGCCACGACGCGGTGGTCGAGGCCGCGGTCGTCGGTCGGCCCGACGACCTCACCGGCGAGGCCATCTGCGCCTTCGTCACGATCGGCCCCGGGGCGGAGCCCACTCCGGAACTGAAGAACCTGCTCGTTTCCCACGTCGCCGAGGAGATCGGCAAGCTCGCCCGGCCCTCCGAGATCCGCTTCGCGGAGATGCTCCCCAAGACCCGCAGCGGCAAGATCATGCGTCGCTTGCTGCGCGACATCGCGGCGGACAAGGAGATCGTGCAGGACACGACGACGCTCGAGGACTACTCGGTGCTCGCGCGTCTGAAAGCCCAGGAGGAATAGGGGCGGAAAAAAACGCGCCTCCGTGGCGCGTCGGAGAGACGGATCGGCGTCCGTGGCTTCAGTCGGGCGGGCGAGGGGACGATAGCGTGGGGAAGCCGGGCCCGTTTCCCCCACCTCCGCACCGTTCCAGCCGCTTCATGTCCGAGGACTCTTCCCACGCCGAGACCGCCAATCCCGCCGCGCGGGGCTGCCCCGCCGAGCTGGTCCTGCGATCGACCCCCGGCGGAAGCCTCGTGGCCCGCGGCTTCGATCGTCGCCAGAGCCCGACGCCGCGGATCTCCCGCTACACGTTCTGGCAGGGGCGGCGGCGGTGGGTCCGCCGGGACCAGGAGCGCGAGGGCACGTTCGTCGACGTCTACGGCTGGAAGGTCGTGACCATGATCCTCTGGGTCGCCGTGATGAACGTGGGCGACAGCTTCTTCACCCTGCTCCACCTCCAGTACGGGGGCATCGAGCTCAACCCGGTCGCGCAGGCCCTGCTCGGGACCGGGCGGTGGGGATTCGTGTTCATCAAGTCCTTCCTGATCGCGCTCGCCCTGGTCGTGCTCGCCGTCCACAAGAACTTCTTCCTGGCCCGGATCGGGATGTGGACGGCGGCGAGCACCTACACCCTGCTGGTGACCTACCACCTGTACCTGCTCGCGGTGCGGTGATCACGTCCGGCGGCGACGCTCCTGGCGGCTCGACCGTGGTACTGGCTCGGGGCCGCTGGTAGAACAGGCCCCATGCGGATCGCCCGCATCCTGACTCGCCTCAACCTCGGCGGCCCGGCCCGCCAGGCCCTGGCCGCGGATCCGCTCCTCGCCGAGCGCGGCCACGAGGTGCGCGTCCTGACCGGGCAACCCGAGCACGGCGAGGGCGACCTGTTCGAGACCTTCCGCGATCGGGGGATCGACGTGGTGCGGGTCCCGGGTCTGCGGCGTCGGATCTCCCCCCTTCGAGACCGGCTCGCGCGGCGAGCGATCCGGCGCGAGCTCGCGCGGTTCGCGCCCGACGTGGTCCACACGCACGCCTCCAAGGCGGGAGCCCTGGGACGTCGCGCGGTTCTGGACCTGGCCGATGCCGGACGCGTGGGTCGCGTGCACACCTTCCACGGCCACGTGCTGGAGGGCTACTTCCCGACGATGATCTCGAGGCTCCTGGTGATCCACGAGCGCCGCCTCGCCGCGCGCACGGACCGCGTCCTGGCCGTGTCTCACGCGACCGGCGACGACCTGCTGCGGCTGGGAGTGACGGACGAGGCGAAGCTCGTCATCGTGCCACCGGGGGTCGCGCTGGACGGGCTGCTCGAGATCGAGCGTCCGCCGCCCGGGTCGGACGCGCGGGCTCCCGGAGCGCTGCGCCGTCTCGTCGGAGCCGAATCCCGGACGGTCCTCGTGGGGGTCGTCGGCCGGCTCGCGGAGGTGAAGCGGCCCGCGCGGGCCCTCGACGTCTTCGAGCGGCTCTGCGGCGAGCACCCCGACCTGCACCTCGTGTTCGTCGGCGACGGGACGGAGCGCGGGCTCCTCGAGCGACGCATCCGCGCCCTCGGCGAGCTCGGGGAGGAGCGTGTCCACCTCGTGGGCGCGATCGAGGACATGCAAACGGTCCTCGCCGACCTCGACCTGGTCCTGCTCACCTCGCGCTCGGAGGGCCTGCCCGTGGCCCTCATCGAGGCGGGAGCGGCGGCGCTGCCCGCGGTGGCCGCCGACGTCGGGGGGGTCGGCGAGGTGATCGAGCACGAGCGAACGGGGCTGCTCGGCGCGAGCACCGAGGACCTCACCCGTGCGCTCGCCCGTCTCCTCGACGACCCCGAGGAGCGCGCGAGAATGGGAGAGCGCGCCCGGCTGCGCGTCGGCCACCGGTACTCCGCGCCGGCGCTGGCGGGCCGGCTCGAGGACGTCTACACGACCGTGCGCGAGGAGCGCTCGCGGGAGGGAGCGGCATGAGCGAGCTGGCGCCGCGCGATCCGGACCTCGGCCTGTCCGTGGTCATCCCCTCGTGGAACACCCGCGAGCTGCTCGGCGTCTGCCTCGAGAAGCTGGCGGC
>CAYRXS010000188.1:0-13422 GCA_964428225.1 uncultured Planctomycetaceae bacterium | reverse complement strand
GATCCACTTGGGGGGGTTGGGGTCCTGTTGGGGGCTGGCGCTGGGGGGGGGATTCGAGGCCGGGACGAAGGGTGTGGACCTGTGCTGCTGCAACGGAGCGGGCATGCGCTTCCTGGTGCGCTTCCTGCAAGTAGCGGACATGCACGGTGTCGACGCGACGAAGACGGTGGTCGAGCGCGGGCGCGCGCGCTGCGAGCAGGAGGGGCTGGCGAACCAGATCCACTTCACCCTCGCCGACGTGTGTGACACGGGGCTTCCCGGAGAGGAGGCCGACTTCGTGTGGGGAGAGGACGCCTGGTGCTACGTGGAGGACAAGAAGGCGCTGGCCGCGGAGGCCGCGCGTCTCGTCCGGCCGGGAGGCAAGATCGTCTTCACGGACTGGATCGAGGGCCCGGCGGGCCTCTCCGACGAGGAAGCCGATCGCTTCCTGTCCTTCATGAAGTTCCCCGGCGTCCAGGACCTCGCCGGGTGGAGCAGCTACCTGGAGGACCACGGCTGCCGCGTCGACCTCGCCGAGGACACCGGCCAGTTCCCGCCGCACGTGGACCTGTACCTGAACATGCTCAACATGCAGCTCTCCTACGACGCCCTGAAGATCATCGGCTTCGACGCGGAGCTGATGGAGGCCATGGGCGGCGAGATGGCATTCATGCAGGAGCTCGCCCACGCGGGCAAGATCGCCCAGGGCAGGTTCGTGGCGACGAAGAAGTAGCAGTCGCGCCTGACCCGCGCGCGCTTCGAGGTTTCGGTCCGAAGGAGTCGGCGACGACAGGAGGCAAGACATGGGCAAGTGTGGTGGAAACCCGAATCCGGAGGCGAAGAGCTCCGATCCCTGCGATCCCCCCGCACCGGCCTGTTGCTCGGGGCCTCCCGTCGCCGGCGAACCGGACGGCCCTCTGGCCTGGTTCCGGGACATGGTCACCCACAACCTCGACCACGCGACCCGCGAGAAGAAAGTGGGCCGCAAGGTCGTGGGGATCCTGTGCGAGTTCACCCCCCGCGAGCTCATCATGGCCGCGGGGGGTGTACCCGTCTGCCTCTGCGGGGGCGCGGCCGAGATGGTGCCGCCCGCGGAGGAGCACCTTCCCGCCAACCTGTGCCCGCTGATCAAGTCCACGTTCGGGTACGCCGTGCAGAAGGCGAACCCCTTCCTCGAGATGGCGGACCTGGTGATCGCCGAGACGACGTGTGACGGTAAGAAGAAGATGTACGAGCTCCTGGCGGAGCAGTACCCGATGTACGTGCTGGAGCTCCCGCAGAAGCCCGACGATCCCGACGCGCTCGATCACTGGGTGGCCGAGCTGCGCAAGCTGCGCTCCCACCTCGGGTCGACCTTCGGCCTGGAGATCGACGACGACCGGCTCCGGGCGGCCATCGTCGCGATGAACCAGGAGCGGGATCTTCGCCGGCGTCTGGCCTGGCTCATGGCCTCGGACGACTCCCCTCTGACCGGCCGCGAGCTCCTGGATCTGAAGGCGCTGATCTCGTGCATCCCCGCCGATTTCGAGCAGTACGAGCGGGCCCTGGAGGAGCTGCCGGGACGGAAGCTCTCCCCGCCCGCCGGAGACCGCGTGCGCGTCCTCCTGACCGGCGTGCCCAATCCCCACGGCGCGGAGCGGGTCCTCGACATCATCGAGGACAGTGGCGGCCTGGTCGTGTGTCAGGAGAGCTGCACGGGGCTCAAGCCGCTGATGGAGGACGTCGACCCCGGCGCCGACGATCCGATCCGGGCGCTCGCCGAGAAGTACATGCACCTGCCCTGTTCGGTCATGACCCGCAACGAGCTTCGTATGGACTTCCTCCGGCGGCTCTCCGCGGAATTCCGGCCGGATTGCATCGTGGACCTCGTGTGGCAGACCTGCATCACCTATGACGTGGAATCCCATTTCGTGAAGGAACTGGCCGAGGGCGAGCTCGGTCTCCCCTATCTGCGCATCGAGACCGACTACTCCCCGTCGGACTCCGCCCGGATCGGGCTCCGGGTGCAAGCTCTCTTCGAGACCATTCGGGAGCCGTGCGTGCGGTGAGGAGGATCCTCTTCAGCTCCGCCTTCGTCCCCCCGGAGTGGATCTCCGCGCACGCCCTGGAGCCGGTGCGGCTGGTTCCCCGCGGCGAGCAGGACAGCGGCCCCATCTCGGACCGCGAGGGCATCTGCCCCTTCGTGCGGGCGTTCGTGAACGAGGCCTGCGCCGAGGCGGACGCGGCGGGCGTCGTCCTGACCACGACCTGCGATCCGATGCGACGCGCGGCGGACACCGCTCGACAGGAGACGGACGTCCCGATCTTCCTGCTCGGCGTTCCCGCGACCTGGCAGACGCCGACCGCCCACGCCTACTACCGCTCCGAGCTCGAGCGGCTGAGCCGCTTCCTGGTCCGCGTGGGCGGATCCGCTCCGTCCCCCGACGAGCTCTCCCGCCATCTCCTGGAGGAGGACGAGCGCTCTCGCGCCCGGCCGGAGGCGCGGCCCGACGCCACCTCGACCGCCGGGATCCCGGTGGCCCTCGTGGGCGGACCGCTCGGTACGGGGGACCTTTCGCTGATCGCGGCCATCGAGGACGCGGGAGGCCGGATCGTCCTGGACGGAACGGAGGAGGGCGAGCGAGCGCGCCGGGCCCCCTTCGATCGCCGGCAATTGCGGGACGATCCCCTCGGCACGCTGGCCGACGCCTACTTCGGCGCGATCCCCGACGCGTTCCGGCGGCCGAACAGCATGCTCTACGCGTGGCTGAAGGACCGGATCGTCGAGCGCGAGGTGCGGGGGGTCTTTCTCCTGCGCTACGTCTGGTGCGACCTGTGGCACGCCGAGATGCGCCGGCTCCAGGAGTGGCTCGAGGTGCCGCTCGTCGAGCTCGACCTCTCGGGGGAGCCGATCGCGGCGCGTAACCTGGTGCGAGTCCAGGCCTTCCTGGAGGGCTTGCGAGCATGAGCGAGTCCCTTCGACGGATCGACCTCTCCGAGTGGACGGCTCGCTACGAGGAGCTGCGGGCCGCCGGCCTGCGCGAACCGTGGTACGGCGGACCCCTCGGGCGTCACCTGGCGGACGGAGACCTGCGGCTGCAGAAGCTCGCGTTCGACGATTCGCCGGCCGCGCTTCGCCTGTGGAACTTCCTCCTGACCGAAGAGGACCGCCTCCACGAGGCCCGTCGCGACGGTCGCAAGATCGTGGGCGCCATGAAGGACCTGGGGACGATTCCGGTCCTGGCCTACTCGCTGCCCGAGGTGGTCGCGTTCTATCCCGACGGAGCGTGGTGGCTGCCCTGCATCATGGAGCTGAGCGCGGGGCTCTTGGCCATCGCCGACTCGCAGGGACTCGACGAGTCGTTCTGTCCCGTCCGGGCCATGGTCGGAGCCTTCGTCACCGAGGCGCACTTTCCCACGCCCGACCTCCTGACGTGCAGCGTGGGCGCGGTCTGCGACGACTTCTCGGCGATCGCCCAGCGCTTGAACGCGCTGGGCCATCCGATCCTGTGGTGGGAGCTCCCCCGTCGTCGCGCGCCGGATCCCGGGGAGGCGAGCATCGAGCTGCCCGGGGGTCTCGTCGCTCCCGCGTCCCAGGTCGAGTTCGTGCGGGGAGAGCTCGAGCGGGTCCGCGGCGCCCTCCAGAACCTCTGCGACGCGGACCTGACGGACGAGATGCTGGAGAGCGGCATCGAGCGCGCGAACCGGGTGCGCGGCCTCCTGCGCGAGATACGCCGCCTCGGCTTCACCGCCGAGCGGTGCCCGATGCCCGCGCTCGAGCTCCTGATCGTGGAGGCGCTGGCCCTTCACTTCTGCTCGGATCAGGAGGAGTCCCTCGCCGTCCTGACGGAGATCCTCGACGAGATGCGCCGGCGCGTCGACGCGGGCGTCGGTCACTTCGAGCGCGACGCGGTTCGCGTGTTCTGGGTGAACCCGGTCGCGGACCTGGAGGTCATGAACCTCCTCGAGGACTGCGGGGGCCGGATCGCGGGCACCGAGTACCTCTTCAGCCACGCGATCGACGAGATTCCCACGGACCGCCCGCCGATGGAGGCGCTGGCCTGCGCGGCGCTCTCGGATCCCATGATCGGCCCCAACCAGGATCGAGCGAGGCGGATCTGCGCGGACATGCGGAAGTTCGGCTCGGAGGCGTTGATCATCTCCCGGATCCCCGGGGCGAGCCACTGCGCGCTGGAAGGCGAGACGATCGCCGCCGTGGTCCGTGAGGAGCTGGACCTGCCGGTCGCGGAGATCGAGGTGTCTCCCGTCAGCGACTCCTTCCGCTCGTCCCTGAAGACCCGCATCGAGGCCGTGGTGGAGACGGCTCGGAACCGACGACGAACACGACCCGTGGAGGCTCGGTAGCGAAGCATGCTGTACGCAGGAATCGACGCTGGATCCCGGACGATCAAGGTCGTCCTGCTCGGCGAGGAGGACGGAGCCGTCCTCGGAACCGCGGTCACGTCCCAGGGAGTGCGCCAGGGCGAGCTGGCCGAGGAGCTCTACGACCGTGCCCTGCGCGAGGCCGGGCTCGACCGGGCGGACGTCGAGGTCGTGGTGGCCACGGGCCACGGCCGGGACGCGGTGGGCTGCGCCGACTCGACGGTCACCGAGATCACCTGCCACGCCCGCGGGGTAAGCCACGTGCACCCCGAGGCGCGATCGGTGATCGACATCGGAGGACAGGACAGCAAGGTGCTCCGCCTGCAGGACGGGGGACGCGTGCGCGACTTCGTGATGAACGACCGGTGCGCCGCGGGGACGGGCCGGTTCCTGGAGATCGTGGCCCGCTGGCTCGAGCTGCCCATCGAGACGCTCGGCGACACGGCGGTGCGCGCGGAGAGCCCCTCGGCGATCAGCAGCATGTGCGCGGTCTTCGCCGAGACCGAGATCATCGGCCTGCTCGCCGCGGGCGAGACGCCGGAGAACATCGCGGCCGGGGTGCAGAGCTCGATCGCCTCGCGTGTCTCGGCCATGGCCGGCCGCCGCATCGAGCCCCCGATCTTCTTCACCGGCGGCGTGGCCCTGATCCCCGGCATGGAGCGGACCCTGGAGGCCGCGGTCGGGCACCCGGTCGCCGTCGCCGAGAACCCCCAGCTCGCCGGCGCTCTCGGAGCGGCCCTGGCCGCGAGAGACCTGAAGCGGGGCGCCACCTAGTCTCCCCCTCAGCCGTCCGACGGCGGAGCGAACTCCAGGCGAAGGTCCGACATGCCCGCGGGGGGGATGTCGACGTCCGGTCCGTGGACATAGTGCTCGCGTGTCCACAGGGTCGTCTGCGTGCGGCCGGGCAGGGCTCCGTTCACCTCGAAGGTCGCCCGCTCACCGATGAAGGTGATCGAGTGCCACGTGGCGAGCTCGGGGTGGTCCACGGGGCGGAGGCACAGGGTGGCCGTTCCGTTCGCGGTGGTGAGGCCGTCGACGAGGGCGACCGTACCCGCCACGCGGATCGCGCCCCAGAGGGTGACGGCGGCGGAGGTCGAGGTGAGCGAGGTGAGCGAGCCGGCGAGATCGAGCTCGTTCTCGCCGACGCCGTGCTCCTCGTGCCAGGCGTGCAGGGTGAAGCGCCCCGTGGCCAGGGTCTCGAGCCGCGCGCGACCCTGGGTGTCGGCCCACATCCAGGTGACGAGGTTCCGCTGGGCGACCTCCTCGGGGACGAGGGTCACGAGGGCGCCCGGCACCGGCTCGCCCGAGGCGTCGTGGACCCGCACGTCCACGCTCGTGGAGGACCAGTCGAATTCGAGATGGACGCCCGCTCCGACGTCCTCCATCTCATGCTCGCTTCGATAGACGCGCGCCTTGCCATCGCCCACCATCCGGTAGACACCCAGGAAGAAGGCCCCCTGGGGCACTCCTTCGATCTGGAACCGACCTTCGGCGTCGGGAGTCGCCTGGAACCTCCGGGCCGTCATCCCGCGCTCGTTGCCGATCGCGAGCGAGAAGCCGACGGCCGGCCGACCGTTCAGGAGAATCCTCCCCGAGACGCGACCCCCCGGCTCGCCGAGCGCGTCGGCCAGCCCCGGCATGTCCTCGTACAACGGGATCTCGAGCTCGGTGACCTCTCCCTCCACGATCTCGAAGTCGCCGGAGGCTACCCGGGACGGGAAGGCCTCGCGCGCGAGCATCCCGAGGAGATCCCCGTCCCCGGCCACGAGCTCGAAGATCCCGTAGCCGTACCGGCCGGGAGTCAACCTCGCGATGCGGAAGCGGCCCTGCTCGTCGCTCGAGGCGAGGCTCGGAAGGTCATCGTCCGGTCCGCGGCAGGCGAAGGACATCAGGAAGGAGCCGCGCGCGCGGCGGAGACCGGCGAGAGCCTGCGCGCGCAGCTCTCCCCCCGGTCGCAGGCGCACCACCTGACGGACCTTGCCGGAAGCGAGGTCCGCGAAAGTGGTCGGGTAAGCGGGATGTTCGATCCGCAGACGGGAGCTCGTGCCCAGGGTGCTCTCGTCGACGACCCCGCTCAGGCGACAAAGCCCCCTCTCGTCGCTCACCCCCGTCGCCAAGGCGGCGCCGCGGGCCTCCCGCAGGCTCGCCGCGATCTCCGCCCGGGAGACCGGGTCGCCCGATGCGTCGTCGAGCACCACGACCTCCACGTCGCGTCCGGGGGGCAGGACGAGCTCGACCTCCTTCTCGGGCCCGCGGATGTGAACCTCGACGAGGTTCGACGCGTATCCCGCGGCGGTCGCGATCACGGTGTAGTCCCCTCGGGGGATGCCCTCGAGGTGATACTGCCCGGGCTTCGACGGATCGGTGGTCGCGTCGAGCCGGTGGAAGGTCAGCTGGCCGAGCACGGCGGTGTTCGGAAGGTCCTCCGCGGGATAGACGAAGAGCTCGGCGCCGGAGATCGGCTCGCCCTCGATCGTGCGGACGCGCACGACGAGCGCACCCTCGGCGGGAACCACGATCTCGATCCCCTCGGGCGTCCGCGCGGCGGTGACGATCGTCCAGGCATGTTCGGGGCGACGACGCGCCGTGGCCACCACTTCCGCCGACGGGTCGAAGCCGCCGAGCGAGAAGCGTCCCTCGGCATCCGTGGATCCCGCGGGTTGCAGCACGGTGAGGCCGAGGGGCGTCTGCTCGCCGATCACGACCTCCGCTCCGCTCACCGCCTGCCCGCCCTTGTCGACGACGCGGCCCTGAACGCTCGCACCTCGCTCGAGCGGGAGCGCTCCCAGGTCGTGCTCGTTTCCCGGACCCAGCCGGAGCTCGGGGACGACCCGCGTGGCGAACCCGGGGGCGTCGATCAGGACGATCGGCGTTCCGGCCGGGACGTGGTCGAGCCGGAGCTCGCCCCGGCCGCCGGTTCGCGTCGTCGGGATCGGGAGCTTCTTCTCGTACCGCGCAAACCAGGCGGGTGGTTCGAGCACGATGCGATCGCGCCCCTGGACGACCATCACCGAAGAGTCCGCTCGCACGGAGCCCAGGTCGAGCATGGGCACCGCGGGGTGGAGGGCGCCGGCCCGCACGCGTACTCCGGCGAGTCCCTGTCCCTCCGAGTCGACCACGCGACCCCGGATCGATCCGGTGGGAGCGAGTACGACGTCCCCGAGATCGGTCGACTCGCCCGGCTGCAGGGTTCCGCCGAGGAGCCACAGCCCGCCCCGCTGGCCGCCGAGGTCGATGCCGAGGGCGTGCATGGCTCCGCGGGCTCGCGCGCCGCGCAGCTGGAACAGACCCTCCCCATCGGTCGTCGCCGTGCCCGCGAAGAGGTTCGGATCCTGGGGGCCGTCGCGCAGGACGCTGGCGAGGTCGGTGGAGAGCAGGGAGGCGCGCAGCTCGAGCAGCGTGACCTCCACGTCCGCGACCGGGGCGCCGTCGCTCTCCACGAGCCGCCCGCGCACTCCCGCGAGGGCGCGCTGCCAGGGGTCGAGCACGGGGCCGGTGCGGCCCTCTTGTCCGTTCGCGGTCGATCGGAGCCCTTCCGGCGGCGGCGGCGGCGCGACCTCCTCGACCTCGGAGCGCGGGATCTCGCTCGAGCGCGCCTCCGCGATCTCGGGCGCGGAAGCACCGGGCTCGGCGCGGAACACGGGAAGGGCCATCCAGGAAACGCCCGCCACCAGGGCAACGACGGTGGCGGCGAGAACGAGCTTCTTCGTCACGGTGAGTCCTCCGAGGATCGACGTGGCGCTCACGGCGCCGGCTCCGCCCACCGCGAGGCCCGTCGAGGCGACGGTGCCCTGGCGCAGGACCTCCGCGCGCACCGCGGCGAGCCCCCGCCCGCCGAGGCTCGTCACGGCCGCCCCGATCGCGATCCCCGCCGGCAGCGCCTTTCGCAGCCGGTCGAGGCTCCGGTGGATCTGCATGCGGACCGTGCCGGGGGCGATCCCCTGCGCGCGGGCGATCTCGACCGCCGGGCGTCCCTCCCGCAGGTACGGCTCGAGCACGCGCCGATCGCGCGCCGAGAGCCGCGCCAGGGCGGCCTCCAGGGCCTCGGAGAGCTCGACGGCCTCGGCCTCCTCGCGGGGGTCGCTCGCCGCGCGCCGCTCGAGTCGCTCGGGATCCATCTCCCGCGCCCGCCGGCGCCGCGCCTCGTGCGCGTGGTTCACGAGGATCCCCAGGAGCCACGGCACGAGCCTGCGGTTCGCGTCGTAGCGCTCCGCGCGCTCGATGGCGGTGAGGAAGGTGGCCTGCAGGAGGTCCTCGGCCTCCCCGAGGTCCCGCTCGAGGCTCGTCGCCACGCGCAGGAGCTCGGGGGCGGTCCGATCGAAGACCTCCCCGAGGGCCCGGACGTCCCCGCGCCGCCGGAAGCGGTCGAACAGCCGATCGAGTCTTCGGTCTCGCATCAGCATGACTCGGCCCGGGGCGGAAGAGCGTCACGGGGATTCGGGAGAAAACTCACGCGCCCCATGGTAGGCCGTCCGACGCGGGAGAGGGCGTCCGCCCTCGAGGCGCACCGGGACGTGAGCTCTTCGGCGTGCTCCAGGGCGGGAAGGCCCGAGAAGCGGCTCCTGACTCAGCGCGACAGCTCGTACGGATCTCCGAGGCGCTTCATCTCCGCCTGCAGGAGCTTGCGCATCTCCGCGAGCTTGCCGGCGTGCTCGGGGCTGCCGGAGAGGTTCACCTGGCCGGGACGGGGTTCGTTCTGCAGGAGGGCGATGACGGCAGGATCGTGGTGCTCGATCAGGAGCTCGTTCGGATTCTCCGTGAGGTCGAAGAGCTGGGTCTGGCGCACCTCGCCGTCCAGCACGTCGTACTCGATGAGCTTCCAGCCATCGGTCTTGACCGCCCGCATGCCGGGCTTCGTTCCGCCGCAGTAGACGCCGTAGACGACGTCGCGCACGCGGTCGGCCCGGCCCTCGAGGACGGGGCGGATGCTGCGGCCTTCGATCGACTCGGGGATCTCGATGCCGGCGAGATCGCACAGGGTGGGCAGCACGTCGAGGAGATAGATGTAGCCCGAAGCGCGACTTCCGGGCTCGATGCCGGGCCCGCGAACGAGGAACGGCACTCTCCAGGTGTGCTCGTAGAGGTTCTGCTTCCCGGTCAGGCCGTGCCGCCCGACCGCGATCCCGTGGTCCGCGGTGAAGATCACGTAGGTGTTCTCGAGCTCGCCCATCTCGGCGAGCGCGTCGAGCACGCGGCCGATCTGGCGGTCGATGTTCTCGATGCAGGCGTACTCGCGACCAAGCTCGTTGCGAATCGTCGCCTCGTCGCGCCGGGTCATGACGCCCTGGACCTTTTCCTCGTCCCGCAGACCGGGGTGACCGTGGTGGAAGGGGTGCGCGGGCAGATAGTTGATCTGCAGGGGCGGCGCATCCGGGTCGGGCCCGGCGAGCTCTCCCCGATTCACGGCCCCGTATCTCGCGGCCAGCTCGGGAGTGGCGTGGCGCGGATCGTGCGGGTGCGAGAAGCCGAAGTAGATCAGGAAGGGGTCCTCGTCCTTGCTCGCGCGTCGGGCCTCGAGGTACGCGACGACCTGATCGCCGTGCCACTCGCTTCCGCCCTCCGCGGTGCCGTTGCGCTTCGTGGCCTCCTGGCGTTCGGTAAACAGCGCATTCGCTTCCTTGAAGCTGTTGCCCTTCTTGCATGTGCGAAAGGTGTCGTAGCCGGCCCGGTTGAAGAGCGCGGGCATGCTCTGCTCCGCAACCTGCGTCCGGAAGCCTTCGGGCCACTCGATTCCCGGACCCTTGGCGCCGGGGATCCGCCACACCGTCCGGCCCGTCATGATCATCGTGCGAGAGGGAGTGCACACCGCGCCCGACCACGATCCCATGTGGTGAGCGTCGAGAAGGATCATGCCCTCCCGCGACAGGCGGTCGATGTTCGGCGTTCGGCAGACGGTGTTTCCGTACGCGTTCAGCGTCTCGGGCGCCTGGTCGTCCGTCAGGATGAAGAGAAAGTTCGGGCGGCGCTCCGAGGCTTCGGTGGGCCGGCCGGGCATCAGGAGAAACAGGCAGATTCCGAGGAGAGCGGCGGGGTGGAACATGGAACGACTCCGAGATGGCCGTCGGAAGGGATCGGGGATGCACGGAGAATACCGTCGGCGATGGCAGCCACGCTCGCTCGATCCTAGGATCTGAGCGGGTCCGACGAGACACGCGAGGCACCGAGGAGGTTCGATTATGCCCGGCCGCGAAACGCATGCGTCGCTGTTCGTCCTGCTCACGGCGTCCGCCGTGCTGGTCGGGACGGGGCCGTCGCCCCAGGACGAATCGGCCGATCGAGCGCATCGGCCCAACGTCCTCTTCATCATGTCCGACGATCACGCCGCGCACGCGATCGGGGCGTACGGCGGGCGGTTGGCGGCTCTCGACCCGACGCCGACCATCGACACGCTGGCCGCGGAAGGAATGCTGCTCCAGAACTGCTTCGTGACCAACTCGATCTGCGTGCCCAGCCGGGCGTGCATCATCACGGGGCAGTACAACCACGTGAACGGCGCCTACACGCTGGCCCAGCGGATCCCCCCGGAGCGCCAGTACCTCGCGATCGAGATGCGCGCGGCCGGCTACGAGACGGCCATGGTCGGAAAGTGGCACCTCAAGGAGGAGCCGAACTTCGATTACTACAAGGTGCTACCGGGCCAGGGGAAGTACGAGAATCCCACCTTTCGCGACAAGCACGCCGGTACGTGGCCCGACAACGTCGTGGAGATGCAGGGCCACTCGTCGGACTGCATCACCGACAGCACGCTGGCGTGGCTCAAGGGGCGGGATCGCGACAAGCCGTTCTTCCTGATGCACCACTACAAGGCGCCGCACGACTACTTCACGAACGCGCGACGATACGAAGACTATCTCGCCGACGTCGACGTGCCCGAGCCGGACAGCCTGTGGGCCCAGCCGGACTTCGGCTCCATCGCCACCCGCGGGCACGACGGCGAGGCGGTGCGCTACATCGGCACCTCGGTGGGACGGCGCCACGCGCACCGCAACTACACGCACACCTGGGCCAAGGACGCGAACGCGAGCGACGAGGCGGCCAAACGCCTCGCCTACCAGACCTACCTGAAGAAGTACCTGCGCTGCGTCAAGGGCGTCGACGACAACCTCGCCCGGCTCTTCGCCTACCTGAAGGAGGAGGGCCTCTACGACGACACGGTCATCATGTACACCGGGGACCAGGGCATGATGCTCGGCGAGCACGACTACCAGGACAAGCGCTGGATGTACGAGGAGTCGCAGCGCATGCCCTTCCTGATCCGCTTTCCGAAGTCGATCGCCGCCGGCGGCCGCACCGACGCGATCGTCGAGAACGTCGACTTCGCGGCCACGATCCTCGACTTCGCGGGCGTGGAGACCCCCTCGTACATGCAGGGACGCAGCTTCCGCACCATCTGCGAGACGGGCGAGGAGCCGGCGGGGTGGAAGCAGGCCGCGTACTACCGGTACTGGTACCACCTGGTGCACCACTGGAACCCGGCGCACCTCGGTATCCGGACCAAGGACCACAAGCTGATCTACTACTACGCCTGCAACATGGAAGGCGGCCGCCAGTCGCCGCCGGGCTGGGAGCTGTACGACCTGCGCCGCGACCCGCACGAGCTGGTGAACCTGTACGACGACCCCGCGCAGGCCGAGCTCGTCGCGGCCCTCAAGGATCAGCTGCGCCGGCGGCGGATCGAGGTGGGAGATACGGACGCGGAGTTCCCCTCCATGCGGCAGGTCATCGAGGAGTTCTGGGACTACGACGAGGCAGACCGGGCGCGCGCGGTAGAGCTCTCGCACGAGTACGTGGCGCGCGAAGCGAAGCGAAAGAAATGAGCAGACGACTTCCGATCATCGGTCTCCTCCCGGGCGCTGCGATCCTGCTCCTGGGCCTCGCGTGCGCCAGCTCGGAACCGGACTCCACGGGGGAGGACGGATCCCCGGGGAAGCGGCCCAACGTCCTGCTCATCATGACCGATGACCAGGGCTACGGGGACCTCGCGTGCCTCGGCAATCCGATTCTCGCGACGCCGCACCTCGACGAGCTCCACGGGCAGTCGGTGCGGCTGACCGACTTCCATGTCAGTCCGACCTGCTCTCCGACGCGCGGCGCCCTGATGAGCGGCCGCAACACGCACCACGCCGGGGTCTGGCACACCATCATGGGCCGCTCCCTGATGCGCCCCGAGGAGGTCACGCTGGCCGAGACGTTCCAGGCCAACGGCTACGCCACCGGCCACTTCGGCAAGTGGCATCTCGGCGACAACTACCCCCTCCGCCCGCAGGACCAGGGCTTCGAGGTGGCGTTGATGCACGGCGGGGGCGGGATCGTCCAGACGGCGGACCACTTCGGCAACGACTACTTCGACGACACCTACCTGCGCAATGGCGTCCCGGAGAAGCACGAGGGGTTCTGCACGGACGTCTGGTTCGACGAAGCGATGCGGTTCATCGGGGAGAGCCAGCAAGCCCGGCGGCCCTTCTTCTGCTACATCCCGACCAACGCCGCGCACGGCCCGTTCTGGGCGCCCGAGGAATACGAGGCGAAGTACCGGGACGATCCTCGCGTCCCCAACGCCGGGTTCTACGGGATGATCGAGAACATCGACACCAACGTGGGGCGCGTACTCGCCTTCCTCGAGGCGCGGGGGCTGACCGACGACACCATCGTGCTCTTCCTGACCGACAACGGGTCGACCTTCGGCGTGCGCGACGGCAAGGGCTTCAACGCGGGGATGCGCGGCAGCAAGGGCAGCTTCCACGAGGGCGGCCACCGCGTGCCCTGCTTCATCCGATGGCCCGGGGGGGATCTCGACGGCGGGCGCGACGTCGACACCCTGTCGGCGCACTTCGACCTCTATCCGACGCTGATGGAGCTCTGCGGGCTCGAGCGCCCTGACGGCCCATCGCTGCACGGCAAGTCCCTCGTGCCCGTGCTGCGCGGCGACGCGGAGGCCTGGCCGGACCGCGTGATCGTCGTCGACTCCCAGCGTCGGGAGTACATGGAGGAGGGCCGCAGCTTCTCGGTCATGACGCAGGGCTGGCGGTACTGCAGCGGAGACGAGCTCTACGACCTACGCACCGATCCGGGGCAGGCGAC
>CAYRXS010000187.1:0-13547 GCA_964428225.1 uncultured Planctomycetaceae bacterium | reverse complement strand
CATCCTGCCCAAACCGCCGCAGCTGTCCAGGTGGGCGTCACGCGACGCTTACCCGCCGCCCGACCGTACCGATGATGTAGCCCACCGAGGACGGGCCTCGCGAAGATCTCGCCTTCCGATTCCACCGGGCGCGGCACCGGCGAGTTCCGATCGAGAGATTGATGAGGTCGCGAAGTGTTGTAGTACGCGATGTACTCCCGAAGCGTCCGGAGCAGATGCCGCCTGCCGAACGGGATGAGATGATCGGTGCAGTCTCGGCGGATTGAGCCGATGACGCGCTCCGCAAACGCGTTCTGCCAGGGAGACCGAGGAGCCGAACGAATCTGGTGGATCCCCAGAGACCTCGCCATCCTGTTGAACTCCCAGCCGTAGATATCGTCGCGATCATGAAGCAGAAGCCGAGGGACGCCCACAGGGAATGCCTCCAGGATCTGACGCGCGGTCCACGCCGCAGTGGGGTGTTCCGTGACGTTTGCGTGCAGGATCCGCCGCCGGGCATGCGACAGAACCACGAACACATAGAGCAACTTGAATGTCGCCGTTGGCACCACGAAGAAGTCGCACGCCGCCGTCACGTCCATGTGGTTGCGGATGAAAGTCCCCCATCGCTGCGACGGATCCGGCGTCCGTACCTTCACCATGTACTTGGCCACGGTCGAATCAGCGACCTTGTGCCCGAGCAACGCCAGCTCGGAGGCGATCTTGGGGGCTCCCCAGGTCACATTCTCCATCGACATTCGGCGGATCAGATGGATGACCTCCATGCCCATCGGAGGACGGCCAGGAACGCTCTGGGACTTCCGTCGCCAGAAGTACCGGAAGCCGCGCCGATGCCATTTCACCACCGTTGCAGGCTTCACAAAGTGCAGCGTCTCCTTCCACTCCTTGAGCGTTCTCCGCATCAGGATCCAGAAGATCCGATCGCTGTCCTCGATCTTGGGGCGATTGACTGACCGTTTCAGGACGGCGAGCTGCTGGCGCAGAGCGACGTTCTCCAGCATCAGGCGTTTCCGGTCCTCGATGAGGAGACGGACCAGCGTGAACATGGTCGTGATCTTCGACGGATAGGGAATCCAAGCTACCTGCCGGAAGTGCGTTAGTCGATCTCTCCCTCAACCTGCTGCGCTCTTCGGGCTTCCCGGGTCGTCTCGATCGTGCCCTCACCGTTCGAGGCCGACGGTTCTCGTCTTGACCTTCGGCTCCGGGGTTCGCTCGGAGGTATCGACGCGCTCGCTCTGCATACTCCGGGCCGTGGCGCTCGGCTCTCTGGCCTCTTCCCTGCTCCCGGTGGCGCCTACTCGAACCCGAGCTCCAGCTGCGGCGGGGCTCGCGCCGGCTGAATCGGCGGCGGGTCCGTCTCGAGCCGATACCGAGCCCGCGCAATCTCCGCCACTTCCGCTCACCGATGCCACTTCTCGATGCCGGTGGGCATCACCGGGTTTCGTGCACGATGACGTCCTCCCTTCGCGCCGGGGGCTGCACATCGAGCTCCACGAGTTTTCCCCCTCGCACCTTGCCCGTCACGATCGTCTGCTCGGGGGCGCGCAGCCGGAAGTCCACCGGCCACTCCTTCGGCCAGGCGGGGAGCAGGTGGATGGCTCGGCCCGGTGTCTGCATGAGCATCTCCTGCAGTCCGATCATTCCGCTGCCGCCCCAGTTGTGATCAGGAACCCAGTCGTGGCCTGGCCCCCAGAAGGTGGGGAAACGACGCGGACTGTCGTCGAGCTTGCGCAGGTTGTAGTCGGCGGCTTCGCTCGTCATGCCCATCCGAGCGAAGAAGATGCCGTCCTGATGCCAGCTGATGACCATGTTCTTCGGGAAGCTCCCGTGCTTCCACGTGTTGCGAAAGACCGGTAGGAGATCACGGTCTCGGCCCAGCAGGTCGAAGCGATTGAAGGGGAACAGCGGATAGAACTGCGGGCACTCGACGTTCTGGTACCGCTTCCACGACTCGGCCGGCTGGAACACCCGGTCGCCTTCGACCTCGGCGTAGGTGAAGTCCGGGAGCCGGCCGAGGAACCCCTGGTAGTAGGCCTTGTCACGAAGCCGAAGGACAGCGTCGTCGAGCTCGAGGATCGACGTCAAGCACGCCTGCAGACCGGCGATCACGTCGGCCGGGTTCTTCGCCCCCCGGTACGACTCGCAGGAGGTCGAGGGGAAGATGACGAGCTTGCCGTCGGCGTCGAGCTCCCGCTCCTCCCCGCTGCGGAGCCGCTCGCGCATGCGGTAGTGCTCGTCGAAGAAGACCAGGGAGCTCTCGATGAAGGGAACATATCTCTCGACGTCCTTGCCGGTGAACCGGTGGTACTCGAGCGCCATGTAGGCGTGCTCGAGCTGCGATTCCCAGTGATAGGAGATCGCCGGATTCGCCATGACGCCCTTCTCCACGATCGCCCCGTAGCCGTGCGCCCCATCGACTCGGGAGTCGCCGAGGGGGACTTCCTCGCCACGCTTGCGCCCCCCCTCGCTCCAACCCCATCCGCACCCGAGAGCGAGGCCCGAGGCGGATGCGTACTCGGAGTAGAGGGCACCCTCGTGTCCGAAATGCGCGGCTACGCGGGCTCGAGCCGCCGGGAGCCCCTTGCGATAGAGCTCGAGCTGGGGAAGGATCGCCTCGAAATCGCCGGCCTTGAGCATCGGCCAGTGGACGAGGCGCTGGTTCTGAGCCGTGAACACGCCGCCTCCCCAGTCGCGCCAGTCGGGAGGGTAGGGACGGTTCTTCCGCACCAGGCAGGGATCGAAGACGAGGTTGCCGCCGTTGAACTTGGTCGGATACTCGCCGAAGGCATTGCAGCCGAGCTGGTAGCGGAAGAGCGCGTAGTTGCGGGCCGCGCGCCACGGCTTGCAGTCAGGGTCGGGATGGTCCGGATCGATCGCGATCCAACTGCGGTCCCAGAACTCGGCCCACCACGCATGGGTTGCTTCGCGGGCTTGCTCCAGATCCCCGTCGGAGTCGTTCCACCGTTCTTGCAGCTCACTCTGCCAGTCCTCGAGCAAAGAGGTCTGCGCGACATGGGTGACCATGCGCAGGTGATGACGACGCGCCGCCTGCTTCGACGAGAGATGCCACGCCGCGAAGGGAGTGGCCTGGTATGTCCCCCCGGTCGTTCCTGCACCTCGAAAGCCGGGTCCCCCGACCATGCCCCCGAAGGTGCGGCCGGTCAGGTCATCGGCGATCTCCCCTCTGTGCTTCTCGAGGCCTTGCTGCTTGATCAACAGGTCGGGAAGCAGGCCGTCTTCAGGGTTGCGATGATAGAAGAGCACCGTGTCGCGCAGGTGCGAGACGGTGTCCTTGCCGAGCCGGACCTCGCCCGGGTACTTGTCCAGCGTGAAACAGGATCGACGGCGATCCGCATCGGGGATCAGTTGCTCGGAGCCACGCCAGTTCTCGTACGAAGCCAGCACGTCGATCGCGTGGCCGGCGGTGACCTCGACATGAACGATGGGTCGAAGGGCCTCGGCCCAGACCTCGATCATCACCGGCTCCGTCGCTCCGCTCAGCTCGAGAGCGCCGGTGATCTCGATCCGGCCCTCGCGGAGGACCAGCTCCTGGCGGAAGGCCTCCCCGTCGAAGGGACTCGGAGTGATCCTCAACCGCATGCGCCCCAGCTTGAGGTACTCGCTGTTCTCGGCGATGCAGCCGCTCCTCTGGAGATAGACCAGCAGCTCGCCGTCCTCGACCCAGACGTTGAGCCCGATGTCGTGTCCACCGGCCGGCATCGACTCGGAGGAGTCCTGGCTCGGCCGATCCCAGACGATGTTGTAGGGCGAGGGGTCGTTGGCCCGCGCGGGACTCGCAAGAGCCAGAAGGGGCAGGAGGAAGCCCGTGAGTCGATAGGCAGTCTGCATGCCGCAAGGATACGGCGTCACGTGCAATACCGAGCCTCCGGCGGTCGTGATCCCCGTTCGGCTCGACGGGATCACAACCCCCGGATAGCCTCGATCGGCCCCTTGGCGCACCTGTCCCACGAACTCTGCGTAAGGAAACCAGGCAGCGGGGAAAGTCTCCGTGGACGAGCTCGCACCTCACCTCGACACACCCTGCCGGAGGCCCTGGATGAAGCTCACCACGTCACGTCTGTGCTCCGCGTTGTTGACGCTCACCGTCCTTGCGGGGATCACTTTCTCCCAGGACGAGCCGTTCCCCGTCGCCGATTCCGAGCAGCACGGGATTGCCCCGGAGGCCCTGGAGAAGATCTGGACCCGGGTCTTCGACTGGGTCGAAGCGGGAGATCCGGTTGGGGCGGAGGTGCTGATCATCAAGAACGGCGCGACGATCTTCCACGAGGCGTTCGGCTGGAAGGATCGGGAGCGCGAAATCCCGATGGAGATCAACACGATCGCCCGCGTCCGGTCGATGACCAAGCCCTTCATCGGGACGAGCGTCTTGATGCTGCGCGAAGAGGGGAAGCTGTCGCTCACGGATCCGGTCTCCAAGCACATCCCGGCCTTCGACAACGAAGTGTGCCGCGGGATCACGATCGAACACCTGCTGACGCATACGGCGGGCTTCGATCAACCGGGGTATCCCGGCGATCTGCTCTCCTACGCCGATCTGCGCAGCGCGGTGGATGCGACCGGCGCCGCGGGCCCTCAGCACATCCCTGGCGCCCGGTATGGGTACAGCGACGCGGACACGGCCACCCTCGGCTGCATCGTGGCGGCCCTGACCGACATGCCGGTCGAAGAATTCGTGCAGAAGCGGATCTTCGACGTGCTCGGCATGTCGGACAGCATGTGCAACCTGACGATGGAAGACGCGCGCCGTCCGCGCGTGGCGAGCACCTACATCCAGGCAGGGAATGGTTTCCTGCGATACTGGGACAACTCGATGCGCCAGGCGATGCCGTTCTTCCGGGCCAGCGGCGGCATCTACTCGACCCCGCTGGACTATGCGCGCTTCCTCGACATGTGGGTGAAGGGCGGCGCCGCGGGCTCCACCCGGCTCCTGCCGGAGAAGGTGGTGCCGGAGGCCCTTCGCCTGCACCCCCTCTCGGCCAACTCCGCGACGGGGGCGGGCTATGCCTGGCACTGGCAGATCTTCGGCCCGGCGCCCACGGGCTCGGACAACCTGCCCGTCTTCGGTCACTCGGGTTCGGATGGAACGCTCGCGGTGGCGTTTCCGAGCGAGGACCTGCTGGTCTTCTACTTCACCCAGAGCCGGCGCGGACGGACGCTCCAGCCGTTCCTGAAGTTCCTCCGTAAGACGCTGGACGTCTGACGCGCAAGGTCGGCTCGCTTCCGGGCAGTGCGGGAATCGGCCGCAACTCTCTGTTGCCTTCGGGATTAGGATCTGGGCACCAACCACGGACGACCGAAGCACCCCGGACCCCGACCCTCTGACCTCTCGTGGAACCACGACTCAATACGCTCACCACCATCCTGGCAATCGCTACCCTCGTCGTGGCCAGCGACGAGTCACTGGAAGACGCCTTCCGCGATCCCCCCGATTCCGCCCGCCCCGGAGTCTATTGGTACTTCATGGACGGCAACCTCGACCGCGAGGAGATGGTCCTCGATCTCGAGTCGATGCGAGAGGTCGGCATCGGGAACCTGGTCTTCCTCGAAGTGGATGTGGGCGTTCCGCCAGGGCCGGTGAAGTTCATGAGCGAGGAGTGGCAGGACCTGTTCGCCAACGCGGTGCATCACGCCGAGCGGCTCGGGATCGACATCACCCTCGGGGCGGGCCCCGGCTGGACCGGCAGCGGCGGACCGTGGGTCGAGCCGGAGCAATCGATGCAGCACCTCGTGTTCAGCACGGTGGAGACCAAGGGACCCGGCAGGTTCGAGGGTGTCCTGCCCGTGCCCGGCCAGCGCAGCACCCGCTGGCACAAGATGCGCAGCCCCTTCTACGAGGATGTGGTCGTCTACGCCTTCCCGAAGTGCGAACCCGTGATCGGCGACATCGACGAGAAAGCGCTGTTCGAGCGTGATCCCTACACCTCGATGGAGGGGGTGAAGCCCTACTTGCCCGCCCCCGCGAGCTATCCGGATGAAGGCGAGGTCGTCGACCTTCACGAGATGATCGACCTGAGCGAGCGCCTGCAACCGAACGGTCGCTTGCAGTGGGACGTCCCGTCCGGCGAGTGGACGATCCTGCGCATGGGGCGGCGCTCGACCGGCGCCAGCACCCGGCCCGCCCCCGCACCCGGCGTCGGCTTCGATCACGACAAGCTCGACAGGACCGCGCTGGAGGATCACTTCCAACACTACTACGGCAGGCTTCTGGACAAGGTGGGCAAGCGTGCGGAGAAGCACGGGTGGACCACCGTGCACCTCGACAGCTGGGAGATGGGTGCGCAGAACTGGACGCCGAAGTTTCGTGAGGAGCTCACCAAGCGCCGCGGCTACGACCCGCTGCCATTCCTCGTGACCTTCAGCGGCCGCGCCGTGACGAGTGTCGCGGTGACCGAACGGTTCCTCTGGGACTTCCGGCTGACCGCCCAGGAGCTGGTCCTGGAGAACTACGCGGGCCACCTGAGGACGCTCGGTCGCAGGCATGGCTTCGAGCTCTCCATCGAGCCCTATGACATGAATCCCACCGCCGACCTCGATCTGGGCGCGGTAGCCGACGTGCCGATGTGCGAGTTCTGGAGTACCGGGTTCGGATTCGACTCGTCGTTCAGCTGCATCGAGGCCACCTCGATTGCGCACACCATGGGCCGGCCGATCGTCTCGGCCGAGGCGTTCACCGCGGGGGGAGCGGAACGGTGGCAGCAGTATCCCTGGTCGATGAAGAACCAGGGTGACTGGGCCTTCGCCATGGGCATCAACCGCTTCGTCTATCACACATTCGCCCACAAGCCGCTGGGCGAGGAGCACCGCCCGGGTATGACCATGGGGCCGTACGGCGTCCACTGGGACCGCGGCCAGACCTGGTGGCCGATGGCGGAGGCCTACCATCGCTACATCACCCGTTGCAGCCACTTGCTGCGGCAGGGCGTGACGGTTTCCGACATTCTCTACCTCACTCCCGAAGGCGCCCCGCACGTGTTCCGTCCGCCAGCAAGCGCCCTGCGGGGCAGTGGTCCGCTGGCCGATAAGAAGGGTCATGGCTTCGACGGCTGTTCGCCGAACATCCTGATGGAGCGGGCCGACGTGCAGGACGGGCGAATCGTCTTTCCGGGCGGCACGTCCTACCGAATCCTCGTGCTGCCGCGTTTCGAGACCATGCCCCCCGGGCTGCTCGAGAAGATCACCCAACTCGTCGAGGCGGGCGCGGTGGTCTACGGCGCTCCGCCGACCGCCTCGCCCAGCCTGAGCGGGTACCCGCAATGCGATGCCGAAGTGCGAAAGCTGGCCAAGGATCTCTGGGGTCAGCCTCCCTCGGCCGTGCGCAATCTCGGCCAGGGGCGCATGATTCTGGATCAGGCCGCAGGGCACATGGAAGCCGACGAACCGCTGTTGCCAGACGCGGGGAAGTGGATCTGGCTGGACGAGGGTGACCCGGCGCATTCCGCCACGGCCGGAGACGTCCACTTCCGGTACACCTGGGAGCTCGCCGAGCTCGAGTCGATCGAGGAGGCCACTATCGAGGCCACGGCCGACAACACGCTCACCCTCAGGGTGAACGGTACGCGAGCTCTCGAGGGAGACGACTTCAACACCATCGATGCGGCGGACGTCCGGTCGGCGCTGAGACCGGGCCGGAATACCATCGAGGTCGTAGCCACCAACGCCGCCTCGAACGAGAGGAACCCCGCCGGCTTTCTCGCCGCGATGCGCCTGAGCTACGCGGACGGAACTAGCGAGGTGATCGGTTCGGATCGGAACTGGAGGGCCAGCCGCAACAACTCCGACTGGTCGGCGGCCAAGGAGCTCGGCCCCGGCGCGATGGCCCCCTGGAATCTGCGCGTGTCGCCTGGATCGACAACCTACCCGGCGCTCTATCCCGACTACGAGAGCACCGCCGCGCTGCTCGCGGAGATGCAGGTCCCGGAGGTTTTCCAATCGGACGGACCGATCCGCCATGGGCACCGCCGGACCGATGTCGCGGACGTCTACTTCGTGGCCAATACCACGAACGCGATGGTGGAGACGAGTTGCACCTTCCGGGTGTCGGAGGGCGCGCCACAGTTGTGGGATCCGGTGACCGCCGAGATCAGATCCCTGCCGCGGTTTGCCCGTCACGGGAAGACCACCTCCGTTCCGATGACCTTCGAGCCGCACCAGAGCTTCTTCGTGATCTTCCCGCGCAACGGGCCCTCACCACCCCCGGCCGCCGCCGGCGCCGTGAACTTCGCCGCGGCCCGGCCGCTGCAGACTCTGGAAGGCCCGTGGGAAGTTTCCTTCGATCCCCGTTGGGGCGGTCCCGAGAAGGTGGCCTTCGATCGACTCCAGGATTGGACCGAGCGCGAGGAGCGCGGGATCGAGTACTACTCGGGCATCGCCACGTATCGAAAGACCTTCGGTTCTTCTCGGGGGGCGGGGCCGAGGATCTACCTCGATCTCGGAGTGGTGCACGACATCGCTCGCGTACGTCTCAACGGAGAAGACCTTGGCGTGGTCTGGTGCGCGCCGTGGCGGGTCGAGATCACGGACGCGGTGAAGTCGGGCACGAACGAGCTCGAGATCGAGGTGGCCAACCGCTGGCCGAACCGCCTGCTCGGTGACAGCCAGCCGCCGGACAAGGACGCGCGCGCGGTGCAATGGGATACCGGATTGCTGGACGGCCGGGAATTCAAGACCGGTCGCTACACGTTCACGACCGGAGAAGGACCCGGCCAGCTCCTTCCCTCGGGCCTGCTCGGGCCAGTGACGCTGCAAAGCAGCAGCCAGTGAACGGGAACCCGGATCATCCCGCGGTCCGTGCGACGGAGAAAGAGATCGGCTGAGCCGCCAAGCCTGCTCGACCAGCCTGTCCCTGACCAGCCCCCGAAACCGGTGCCAGATCTTATGTGAGTCATGAGGCTCCTTGACCCCCCCCCAATCTCTGGTCCGGCTGGCGATTGGGATTCTCTAGGACATTGGGGTTATCAGTTGGCTATGGCCAGTGCCTTGGGCCTGCCCCCGGCCACGTACGTGGCCGGGGGCAACTGGCCCAAAGCAGAATGCGGTCTCACTTCGTCGTAGTTCACCCTCCAGGCTTCGATCGTTTGCCGTGCCTGCTTCATGTCCTGGAGCCAGTGCATGTTGAGGCATTCGTCACGCAGGGTCCCGTTGAAGGATTCGTCTTCCAGCCCGGATCCGGGCAGGGCGACGCGTTTGTTGGCTGCCCCCCCATCCGCTAGCCAACGCTGAAATACGCGCTCGCCGCAACTGCTTCGCGAGGCGCGGGTGGACGGGAGGAGCGGAATTCTCCGCGCCTCCCGTTCTACCACCTCTCCCGGGGCAAATCCGCGAGCACCTTCTGCGTGGTCCGGCGCTTGGCGAGCGCACGCTCTTCCTTGGTGATGGGCACCATCCACAGGAGGGTGACCGGGTCGCCGAAGGCATCGGGAATCTCGACTCGGGGCATGATCAGGTGCTTCGCGCTCAGGGCGCTGAACGCGAAGCGAGCATCCGGCCAGGCATCGTAGGGCATGGTGTGGCCATCGCCCAGCCAAGCGTACTCGCTCCACGGGAACCGCGATTGCCCGCTCACGTAACTGAGAACGCGGCGGATCTGCTTCTCACTCGCGTCGGCGGGGAGGAGCACCCCCAGCTCGATGCGCCGACGCGGCCCGGGAGTTGGGTTCACCCGGTCATGGTCGCCGGGCTGCGAGACCGGCAAGACTTCTCGAGGTTGCCGGCCTACCAGAAGAACGAGTGAGGGCGGGGTCCAGCGGCGGAAACCGGCCCGAAGGGGCAGGGTTGCCGCATGCAGATGAGCGGACTGGCCTCGATAGGCCCTTTGACGCGGTTGTCCCCCGACTTCGTGGCGGATTCGTAGCACCTTTTTCCGCCTCCTGGAGCGGGAGTCGTGCGCAACCATGCGAGAGGAGGGTTGCCGATCACGGGCATGACATTTGCCGAGAGCCCGGTGACAACCGTTTCCCCTGACGGCCCCTATCGTCGTTCCGACGGCGACCACGCGGCCTCGTCTCGTGCTACTCTCTGAAGGACTCTCCATGAATTGCATCCTCACTCGGATTCCGCGGATCCCCGTGACCTTGGCGCTTTGCTGCTGTGCTCTACCCTTGACGGCGACGGCGGAGGGCGAGGCGCCCGATGGCCTTTCCCCCGACGACTGGACCGGCATCCGGGCGGCATACGAGGAGGGCCGCCATGCGGCCTTTCCCGTGGAGGAAGGCCATCAGGCGCGCAACCCGGGGCAACGGTGGCTGACGACTTTCGACGGCCGCGGCTTCCGCACGGAGCCCGATGCGGGGGGATGGACATGGGGACTGGACCTCGTGAGCTACGGGTTCGCCGACAGGATCAGGGAAGTGACGACGCCCGAGTGTGTGTGCGTCGACGGCGGGCACGTGGCCTACGCGTGGGACGAGAGGCTCGAGGAGTGGTACGTCAACGACACACGCGGGCTCGAGCACGGCTACACCGTCCACCGTCGTCCGACACCCGGCGGCGAAAGCGGTCGGAGCCCCTTGACCCTGACCCTGGCGGTGCGTGGCAACCTGCGCCCGGAGGTGACCGCCGACGGACGCGACGTCCGGTTCCTGAACGGCGAGGACGGCTTGGCGCTCACCTACTCGGGCCTGAGCGTGGTCGATGCCGACGGGCAGGAGCTGGAGGCGAGCTTCGAGCGCGTCGCCGAGGGACTGCGTCTCTCGATCGATGAGCGCGAGGCGCGCTACCCGCTGACGATCGACCCCGTCGCGCAGCAGGCCTATCTCAAGGCCTCCAACACCGACATCGGTGACGAGTTCGGCTACTCCGTAGCGGTGTCGGGCGACACGGCGGTGGTCGGAGCGCCCGAGGAAGCCAGCAACGCCACCGGGGTGAACGGCAACCAGGGCGACAACAGCGCCAACGAGGCCGGCGCGGCCTACGTGTTCGTGCGAAGCGGAGGGATCTGGAGCCAACAAGCCTATCTCAAGGCTTCCAACACCGGCGAGCTCGACGAGTTCGGCAAGTCCGTGGCGGTGTCGGGCGACACGGTGGTCGTCGGAGCGTTCAAGGAGGACAGCAACGCCACCGGGGTGAACGGCAACCAGAGCGACAACAGCCTCCCGGCTGCCGGCGCAGCCTACGTGTTCGTGCGCAGCGGTGGAGCCTGGAGCCAGCAGGCCTATCTCAAGGCCTCCAACACCGACGGGCCCGATTTCTTCGGCACCTCCTTGTCGGTCTCGGGGGATACGCTGGTCATCGGAGCGACGGGGGAGGACAGCAGCTCCACCGGCGTGAACGGCGACCAGACCGACAACAGCCTCGAGCATGCCGGCGCCGCCTACGTGTTCGTGCGAAGCGGAGGGAACTGGAGTCAACAGGCGTATCTCAAGGCCTCCAATACCGGCCCGGACCTCTTCGGCTGGTCCGTGTCGATATCGAACGACACGGTGGTGGTCGGGGCGCATTACGAGGCCAGCAACGCCACCGGCGTGAACGGCGACCAGAACGACGACTCCGCCTGGGAGGCCGGCGCCGCCTACGTGTTCGTGCGAAGCGGAGGGATCTGGAGCCAACAGGCCTATCTCAAGGCCTCGAACACCGACGAGCATGACCGGTTCGGCCACTCCGTGGCGGTGTGCGACGACACGGTGGTGGTCGGGGCGCGGTGGGAGGACAGCAGCGCCACCGGCGTGAACGGCGACCAGAGCGACAACAGTGCCGGGGCTTCCGGCGCAGCCTACGTGTTCGTGCGAAGCGGGGGGATCTGGAGCCAACTGGCCTATGTCAAGGCCTCGAACACCGACTGGTATGGTGACTCGTTCGGCTACTCCTCGGCGGTGTCCGGCGACACGGTGGTGATCGGGGCGATACGGGAGGGCAGCAGCGCCACGGGTGTGGACGGTGACCAGAGCGACAACAGCGCCATCGGTGCCGGCGCTGCCTACGTGTTCGACCTCGGCGCGTCCGACATCGCCACCTGCTCGTGGTACTGCGGCACGGGCGTGAATGCCGCAACGAATGGCTACGCGATCACCACGCCCGCGGTCCTCGGCGGCACCTTCAGTGCCTCCGTCGCCGGCTGCGCCATGGGCAACGTCGGAGCCATGCTCGTCGCCTTCTCCTCGTCGACGACGTTCCCGAGCCCCTGGGGCGAGGTCCTCGTCAACATCGCGGACCCGAGCGGCGAGCTTTCCGGAATGCCTTCCGGCCTCGGGGATCCCGCGGTCATCGACGTCTCGATCCCGAGTGATCCGCTTTTCATCGGCTTCGTGTTCTACACGCAGGCGGCCAGCTTCGGCGGAACCCCGTGCCTGCACTGCGCCTACGAGTGCACGGCCGGCTATTGATAGGAGGGCCGGGCTGTCGAGTCCGGCATTTCGAAGCTGGCCGCCTTCTCGAACGAGCCCTTCTCGTCGACGCGGGATCAGGAGGAACCGGGCTTGCCGCCGAAGAGGTCGAGGAGGATCTTGATCTCGTTGACCTTCCGGAAGCCGAGCCGCTCGAGGATCGGCCGGGACATCTTGCCGGCCTGCGTCACGAGCGGAACGCCCCGGCGCCGCGCCTCCTCGTAGCGAGCCCACACCAGGGCCCGGTAGGCGCCGTGGCCGCGCGCCTCGGGCCGGGTGGCGCCGCCCATGAGCGCGCCCCCACGGGGGGCGAAGATGACCTTCCCCACCGCCGCCGGCTCGCCGTCGAGCAGGGCCAGGTAGCAGATCTCGCCCTCGGGGGCGGCGGCCACCTCCTCCTCGAGGCTCAGCGCGGGCATGGCGCCGAAGACCTCGTGGAAGATCGAGCGAACGGTGGCGAACTGGTCCAGCTCGGTCACCCGCCGCACCTCGATCTCGCTCCTCGAGCCCGCGGGCTCCCCGGTCAGGATCATCCCGCTGGCCACGGGCTCCTCGGGATCGGGGACCAGGCCGAGGGCGATCAGCTCCTCGACCAGGTTCGCGGGCCGGGCGCTCTGTCCCACCAGCCAGGTCGCCGAGGTCCGATCGCGAGCCGCCAGCAGGTCACGAACCTCGACCACCGTCGGCTCCACCTCCGACGGCTCCATGCGCAGCCGCTCCACCATGTTGAAGAACCGGTCCTTCCCGGGCCCCATCCACAGGACGAAGCGATCCTCGATCACCCGCTCGTCGGTGCGACCGAGGGGGAGCAGAGTGCAGAGGTTCTCGACGAGCTCGCGGGCGTCCTCCAAGGGTGCGTTCACGTACCGATCTCGGGTGGTGTGCGCCGGCGCCGGCGCGGGGGAACGAGGAAGAGCGTGCCGACGACGATCAGACCGAAGACCACGTAGCAGATGTTGAGCGCCCACTGCGGTACCTCGACGAAGAGGATCGAGTGCAAGAGGCGCCCCACGAAGGTCGCGTCGTCGACGGTCTGCCCCGCGCTCCGACGGAGCTGAGCCTCCCAGGTGGTCAGGGGGCAGAGGATCCCGAATCCTCCCTCCACGGCCACGATCGCGGTGCAGATCAGATGGGGCACCCTGAATCCGAGCCGCCTCACCCATCCCCACCGCCGCCACGCTCCGATCGGAATCGCCAGAAACCCGATCA
>CAYRXS010000186.1:0-13549 GCA_964428225.1 uncultured Planctomycetaceae bacterium | reverse complement strand
ACCCCGACGGGGAGATGGAGATCGACCTGTACCGCGACGACGGCATCGTCCACGTGATCACGACCGGCGTGAGCTACATGAACCACGTGCTGTGGGTCTCGACCTACTTCGGCGCCAGCCGCTACGACGGCCGGCACTGGCGCGGGTACTACGCGCACGAGACCGGCCTGCCGAGCGACTTCAACAACGCGGTCAAGGGCCGCAGCGCGACCGAGGCCTGGTTCGGCACGGACTGGGGTCTCGGCGTCCTCGCGGACTTCGAGTCCGACACCTGGGTCACCTACAACACCGATCACAAGAGCCAGCGGGGGCAGGCCGTCGTGCAGCGCGGATCCGAGGTGATCGCCGTGCTGAAGACGATGCCCAACATCCCGCACGACTACGTTCTCTGGGTCGAATTCGACGGCAACGACGCCTGGATCGGCACGTCCAAGGGACTGGGGCACGCCATCGGCACGGGGTACTACCCCGGTCTGCGCGAGGTGTCCCCGACCGAGAACCGCTGATGGAATGGAGACGGACATCATGAAGCACATGGAAGCCAAGCTCGGATCGGCGCTCCTGATCGCCCTGCTCGTTCCGGCGTGCGCGACCGCGACTCCCCCCGACGATCCCCGGGATGAGGTGATCGCCGGACTGCCGGAGGGGCTCTCCGACGAGGAGAAGGCCGAGCTGGCCGCGCTCCTCGAGCGGGTCGACGTGGGTCCCTACGAGGTGCCGGAGCTCACGCTGAAGCGCGACCAGAACTACGCCAAGTCGTCCGTGGACGTCGAGCCCTTCAGCGGGACCACGCCGTTCAAGGAGCACTTCCTCGAGCAGCTCGAGTACACCGGTCCCGGCCGCGCCGCCGCCGAGCCCGGGCCTCTCGAGTCGGTGAAGATCGGCTTCATCGGCCCGATCGAGCACACGGTCTCCGTCGCGACCGGCGGCGCGAGCCACGAGGAGGAGCTCGGCAAGGCGATGCTCAAGGGCTGTCAGCTCGCGATCGAGCACGCCAACGAGCGGGGCGGGTACTCCAAGCGGGACATCCCCTTCGAGCTCGTGATCAAGAACGACAACGGCCTGTGGGGCGCGTCCGGCAACGAGATCATCAAGATGGCCTACGTGGACAACGTCTGGGCCATTCTCGGCACGATCGACGGGGCGAACACGCACATCGCCATCCGCGTCGCCCTCAAGGCCGAGATCTTCATGATGACCACGGGGGACACGGATCCGACGTACATCGAGACGAACATCCCCTGGGTGGCCCGGAACCTCGGCGACGACCGGCAGATGGGCTATCTGTTGACCGACTACATGTACCGCAAGCAGGGCTACGAGCGCGTCGCGGTGATGCGAGCCAGCAACCGGTACGGGCGCTTCGGCATCCGTGAGATCCGCGACTCCTCCCGGCGCTTGCAGCACCCGCTCATCCTGGAGATGGCCTATCGCGTGGGAGGCGACGACTTCTCGCTCCAGCTCCAGCGGATCAAGGACTCGAACGTCGACGCGATCGTGCACTGGGGGGACGCCGCGGACGGCGCGCGCATCTTGAACCAGATGCGCGAGATGGGGATGGAGCAGCCGTACTTCGCCTGTGACCGCTGCGTCTCGGACGAGTTCCTCGAGATCGCGGGCGAGAACGCGGAGGGCGTCGTCTGCGGATACCCTTGGGATCCCACTCGCGACGACCCTCTCTACCAGGCCTTCCGTGAGGCCTACGCGGAGCGATTCGGGATCGAACCGGAGACCTTCGCCGCCCACGCCTACGACGGGATGAACATGATCCTCGAGGCGGTCCAGATCGCCGGGCTCAACCGGGCGAAGATCCGCGACGTGATCGCCCACCGTCCCGGCACGTTCGAGGGGGTGACCGGACCCATCCCTCTGAGCGCGGCCCTGGACGACCTCGGCGAGGTCTACCTGGCCCGGGTCGAAAACGGCGAATACCGCTACTACTCGCGCGAGGATCTCGGGATCCCGCAGGGCCACATCGCTCCCCGCGACCGGGTCAGCCGAAAGGTCGCGGGCACGAAGTAGGCGAGGGAGGGCGACGGGGATGAGATCGGCACGTCCCGTCGTCCTCGGGCTGCTCGCGCTCGCCGCGTGCGCCACCCGTCCGGACCCGCCCGCCGAGACCGGCGACGACGAGCGTGATCCGGATCCCGCCTACGTGTTGCGGGAGCACGAGGCGGAGTACCGGGGGCCCGGCCGTGACGAACCCGCTCCCTCTAACCTCGACGCGGTGAAGATCGGGTGGTTCGGGACCGACGATCCCGCCGATCCCGCGGCCGGGGACCTGTGGCGCGCGGCGGTGCTGGCCATCGAGGAGGCGAACCGGGCGGGAGGTCTGGACGGCACGCCCTTCCACCTCGTCCCCGTCTGGTCCGACAACCCGTGGGGGACGGGGGTCAAGGAGGTGACGCGCCTGGTCTACGAGGAGCACGTCTGGGCGCTCCTCGGCTCTCCCGACGGATCCTCGGCCCACCTCGTCGAGCAGGTCACGGCCAAGGCGCGCCTGCCCTTCGTCAACCCGATCAGCACGGACAAGAGCACCAACCTCGCGAACGTCCCCTGGATCTTCTCCTGCGCGCCGGGGGACCACCGGATCGCCCCGGTCCTCGCCGCCGCGCTGCTTCGCGAGGCCGGGGGAGGGGCGATCGCGGTGGTGTCCTGCACCGACCACGACTCCCGTCTGACGGTCCAGGAGCTCCGAGGCGCGCTCGAGGACGCCGGCGCGGTCGTGCACGCCCACCTGCAGTTCCGACCGGGAGCGGAGTCCTTCGCCTCCCCGCTGCGCGGCCTCCGCGACGCGCAGGCCGCGGCGGTGGCGCTGATCGCGGGGCCGGAGGACGGAGCGCGCTTCCTGCGGGCGTTCCGGGAAGAGGGGATGACGGCGTCCGTGGTGGGCGGGCCGGCCCTGGGGCGTCTCTCGTTCGCGCGGGAGGCGGGCCCCGCCGCCGAGGGCGTGCTGCTTCCGCTCCTGTGGGATCCGGACGCCGCGAATACCGGGAGGGAGTCCTTTCACGAGCGCTTCGCGGAGCAGGCGGGACACGAGCCCGACTACGCCGCCGCGCACGCGCACGACGCGACGGCGATCCTCGTCGCCGCGATCCGCCGCGCGGGTCTGAACCGGGCCCGCATCCGCGACGCCCTGCGCGCCCTCTCCCCGTGGCCCGGGGTCACGGGAACGATCGAGTGGGATCCCACCGGCCACAACGCGCGGCCGGTCTCGCTCGGCGAGATCCGGAACGGGCGGCTCGTTCCCGTCGAGTCACCCCTTCCCGGCGGCGTTCGGTAGAGCCGCGGGCGGCTCCTCGTCCAGCGTCTTCCTGATTCGCCGGAGGAAGGAGCTCATGGTGAAGGGCTTCTGCAGGAAGTCCCCGTCTTCGTCGAGCAGCTTGCGCTCGATGAGGACATCCGAGGCGTAGCCGGAGACGAAGAGCGTCTTCAGCGTGGGCGAGCGTTCGAGGAGGGTCATCGCCAGCCGTCGGCCGTTCATGCCCGGCATGACCAGGTCGGTCACCAGGAGGTCCAACTGCGGATCGAGCTCCTCGACGATCTGCAGGGCCTTCTCGGCGTCCTCGGCCACGAGGACCTGGTACCCGGCCTCCGTGAGCATCCCGTTGGTCAGCTCGCGAATGGTGACGTCGTCCTCGCAGAGCAGGACGGTTTCCGTGCCGGTGGGCACGAGCGACTCGATCGCCCCGGCGGGCTTTCTCTCCGGGAGGTTGTCCGCGGCCGGGAGGTAGATCGCGAACGTCGTTCCCCGCCCGGGCTCGGTGGCCAGCACGATGTGACCTCCGGCGTTCTGGATGATGCCGTAGACGACGGACAGGCCGAGCCCGGATCCTCGCCCGATCGGCTTCGTGGTGAAGAAGGGCTCGTAGATCCGCTCGGCCACCTCCCGGCTCATGCCGGAGCCCGTGTCGCTCACCGTCAGCACGATGTGGGGGCCGCGCGCCGCATCGGGATGAGAGGTGACGTGCGCGTCGTCGAGAACGACGGAGCCGATCTCGATCCGGAGCCGCCCTCCGCTCGGCATCGCATCCTGGCCGTTGATCACCAGGTTCATGATGACCTGCTCGAGCTGCCCCCGGTTCGCGCGCACGGCGTGCCCCTCTCCCGAGATGTTCACCTCGAACGCGATCTCCTCGCCGATCAACCGCCGCAGCATGCTCTCCATGTCGCGCAGGGCCTGGGCGAGATCGAACAGCTCGGTCTCGGCGACGTCCCGCCGCCCGACCACGAGGAGCTGGTTCGTCAGCTCCGCGGCCCGGCGAGCACTGCGCAGGATCTCCTCCACCCTCCTCTGCAGGATGTCGCGTCGGATGGCTCCGCTGCGGAGCGCGTTCAGGGCCAGATCCCCGTGGCCGAGGATCGCGGTGAGGATGTTGTTGAAGTCGTGCGCGATGCCGCCCGCGAGCTGGCCCACCGCCTCCATCTTCTGGGCCTGGCGGAGCTGGGCCTCCAGCTTCGACTTGTCCTTCGCCGCCCGTCGGCGCGCGGAGACGTCCCGGACGAAGGTGATGCCGTACTCCTCCCCCTTGTACTCGAACGCGTGGGCGAAGACCGCCACCGGGAAGACCCGGCCGTCCTTCGTGAGCCCGCGCAGGTCGAGGCGCATCGTGCGCCGCTCCCGGAGCTCGGACCAGTGCTCCGGCCAGTCCTGCGGATCGAGCTCCGGGCAGAGGTCGTGGACGCTGCGATCCAGGAGCTCGGCCTTCGAATAGCCGGTCAGGCCGATCGCCGCGTCGTTGACGTAGAGGAGCTGCCCGTCCGCGCGAAGCCAGAACGTCGGACCGGCGTGGTCGATGGAGAACTGCGTGAACCGCAGCCTCTCCTCCCTCCTCTTGTCCTCCGTGACGTCCAGGAGGATCCCGTGCCACAGGACCGAGTTCTCGTCGAGCTCCCGGATGCGAGCGATCGAGCGGACCCAGATGTACTCGCCGGAGTCCGTGCGGACGCGGTATTCCCAGTCGGGCAGGCGAACCCCCGGCTCGAAGTGGGAGGTCCTCTCCCGGAACGCGGCTCGGTCGTCGGGATGGACCAGCTCCCGGAATCGGTTCACGTCCTCGAGCACCTCGGAGCCGGAGCGCTCGCCCAGGAGCTCCTTGATGCTGGCGGACATGTAGGCCCGCTCCCAGTCGGGACCGTCCGCGACCCTCCGGCAGATCTTCCCGTACACGACCCCGGGCAGGCCGTCCGTGAGCATCCGCAGCCTCTCCTCGCTCTCCCGCAGATCGCGGATCACCAGGAGGCTCTCGAGGGCGTCGCCGATCCGGCGCCCGCACTCCGCGAACACCGCCCTCTCCTCCTCGCTCCACGTGCGCTCGCGCGAGCACTGGTGGATGCCGATCGCCCAGGGCCGGCCGATCTTCGGTCGGAGAGCGAGGATCATCTGCGACCGGACGGAGAACCTCTCGCGGAGCCTGGCCGGGAGGGGGTGGTCGCCGTCGGCGCCGAAGGTCACGGGCCCCGACGCCGCGAGGAGGATGCGGTCGGTCTCGGCCTCCGAGGGGCCCATCGGAACGTCGATACCCCGCACGCTGGGGCCGGGTTGCCCGGGACGCGCGCAGACCATGGGAACGCGGTAGGAGCGCGCGTCCGGATCGCAGGGGTGGAGCAGCCAGGCCCGGTCGCAATCGAAGACGGAGAGCACCACCTCGAGGGCGTTCTCCATCATCTCCTCGACCTCCGCGGACTCGCGGATGGCGGTGGCCACTCTCCGGACGCCGTCGACGAGGGGCTCCGACGGCGCGGGTGGCGCGTCGTCGCCGGCTGGCGTGGTCCTGGCTCGTCTATCGTCCCCGCCGTTCATGGCCTCGGTCCGCGTCCGGGCGAAGGGGTCCCGGTGGGTGGTTCAGCGGACGATTCGGCTATTGTACGAGGAGAGATAGCGGCGTGTGACCTCATCCGAGGGATAGCTCTCCTCCGCGGGATACGGGTAGCCGGTCATCCCTCGGAAGGGAAGGGGATCCACCGTCCGCGGTCCCACGCTGTGGAGATCCAGGTCCTTGCAATAGGCGTGGGAGACGAGGACGAACGTACGCTCGCGACCGTCACCCGCCGGCGGCAAGGCCGCGGCGTCGAAGTCGACGGCGATCTCGTCCCCGGTAGCCATGACGACGTAGCGGTCGTCGAACTCGCCGAGTAGCTCGTCGACCGCGCCGTAGCGCGTGTAGCGACCGGGGAGCCGCTGGAGGTGGCACGTGGCCTCGACGTTGTCGTAGTCGTAGAGGTGCGGGTGTCCGCCGTCCGGCGAGAACTCCTGGGGGAAGCCCAGCCGGCGCAGGTCCGCACTCACCATCGGAACGGTGCGCACCACGAGCTCCTCGCGCCCGCGGTCCTGGGCGAGGAAGACGCGGTCGTAGTAGAGCTCGAGGTTCGCGGTGAGCCGCAGGGCGCAGGGACCCGCGGGCAGCTTGCCGGTCACGTCGACCGCCACCGTCCGCATCATCCCGCCGGGGGCGCCGGTGTCGGCGACGAGCGTCTTCCAGCTCCCATCCTCGGTGCGCAGGTCCAGGCGCGGCGCGTCCCAGGTCACCCCGGCCTGCCCGGCCGCGAAGTTCGTCTGGGAGTAGGGGAACTCGAGCGTGCCGTCGAAGCAGAGGTACGTGGGAAGGTCGGGATCGAGCGCGGCGAGCTCGTCACCGAACTCCACCACGAGCTCGTGCGGCTCGCAGTAGCCGACGAAGCGATGGTCGAATGCGGGCTCGTACGCGTACCGGCGGTCCGCCTCGCGAAGGTCCTCGATCTCGACCGGGCCGTCGGGCCCCGCGGCCCGGACGGGGAACACCTTGCGGCCCAGGTTCAGGAGCTCCTGGGTCGGTGCCGAGCCCGTCAGCACGAGGCGCTCGTCGGGCTGGACCTCGCGGCCGCGGAGGTGGTCGACGGCGAGCAGCTCCAGGCGGTCGACGTAGGCCACCTCCTGCATCGGCTCGCCCACGCGAAGCTCGTAGCGTCCGTCGCGCGCGACGAGCTGGTCGGCGCGAATGCGCACGAGCTCCTTGACCTGCGGCGGGGGAGGATCGCCCTCGCCCGCGTAGTAGCCGAGCCCCCCGACCCCCGCGAAATCGCCGACGAACCCGAAGCGCGTTCCGTTCCACGCGAAGAGCATCGGACAGCTGTCCGGCTTCCGCTGGTTCTCGGCGACGACGTGGTGCTGGTTCGACGCGAGGTCGGTCTCGGTCTGGGTCACCCCGTCCGGCCACCGAAGCGCCACGTAGTCCGTTCGGCTCGCCCCGTCCAGCCCGAAGACGAGCGGCCGGGTCGATTGCCCCAGCCCGCCGTGGAGCCCGGTGTGGGTGATCACCTGCCCGTGCACCCCGGTGCGCACGTCGACCTTCGTGCCGAGACCGCCCTTCGGGCTGCGCATCTTCTCGGCGAAGACGTTGCCAGTGGGCGAGATGCCCAGCCAGGTGGCGGGCAGCGACAGCTCGCCGGCGAAGAGCGAGAGCGTCCCCGGGCTCTCGGGATCCACCGCGAGCAGATCGACCACGCCGTCCCCCGTGAAGTCCACCAGCTCCGCGACGGGGCCGAGTGAGCGCCCGGGATCGGGAGACGCGACGTCGCTCCGGACGAAGCGCCCCCAGCCGTCGTTGAGGTAGAGAAGCAGCTTGTCCGCGAGCACCGCGACATCGAGGTCTCCGTCCAGGTCGACGTCGACCCCGCGCAGGGGATGCGCGGCCCCCGCGGTGGCGTGCGGCTCCGCGTCGCCGGCGAACTGCTCGCTGGGCTCGAGGCGGCCGGCCCCGCGACCAAGGTAGAGCCCGGCTGGCTCCGCTCCGTGCCCGAACACCAGGAGGTCCGCGAGTCCGTCCCCGTCGAAGTCCTGGGCGACGCCGCCAGCCGTGGCGGATACCGGTCGGTCGGCCGGCGAGAACGCCCGGTAGCCCTCGTGGAGCTCGTTCCGGAAGACCGAGAGGGGGGCGTCGGCGTGGAAGACGATCAGGTCCGTGTACCGGTCGTCGTCGAGGTCGATCGGTGCCATGGAAACGCTGTGGACGTCCGCGCAGGCCACGCCGACCTCGGCGGCGACGTCGGTGAACGTTCCGTCGGCGTTGTTGCGCAGGAGCTGGTTCGCCGCCGGGCTCCCGTCGACGTGCTCGAAGTTGCACACGTAGACGTCGAGGTCCGCATCGTGGTCGGCGTCGAGGAAGACGGCGCTCGCCGAGGCGACGTCGGTCCCGCCCGCGGCTCCCGCCTCCGCCGTCACGTCCGCGAAGGTCCCGTCTCCGTTGCCGTGGAAGAGACGGTTCGGGCCTTCGCACGCGACGAAGAGGTCCACGAAACCGTCGTTGTCGTAGTCTCCGAACGCGACGGAGGCCGGAGCGTCGACTCCGGACAGCTCGGCGGCGTCGGTGGCGTCTGTGTAGCCTTGTTCGCCCTCGTTCCTGAGCAGGAGGAGTCGATGGCCCTCCTCGGCGACGTAGACGATCGTGATCAGATCGTGGTCACCGTCCCCCTCCACGTCGCCCGCGGCCAGCATCAAACCGAAGGTCTCGCTCCGCATCCACGGGGCGGTGCTGACGCCCGTTTCGAAGAGCGTCCGTGGCTCCCCGAACGAGAGCTCCGCCGACGACACGACCGGATCCGGCGCCACGGCCAGGGGCCGGACCACGCCCAGGTCTCCCATCCTGCGGTACCGAGGGAGCTCGAGCATGTTCTTGAAGAAGGGCTCCGCGATGACGCGCTTGAAGGTCTCCAGGGCCTCGTTCGCCGCCTCCATGTTCCCCGCGTTCCTCTCGGTCGTGAAGAGGTCGTACCAGGCGGAGCCGAGCCAGGGATTCAGCTCGATGGCCCGCAGGAACTCGGCCTTGGCCGGCTGCTCGGCGTTCTTCTTCGCCCTCCCCAGAACGTACCAGGCGGCGTCGTCGTCGGGCTCCTGCTCGACCACCTTCTCCAGGAAGGGGATCGCGGTCTCCGGCTCGCCCGCATCGATGTAGAGGATTCCGCGCAGGTAGAGCGCTCGCGGATCCTCCGGAGCGTCCTCGAGGATCTCGTCGAGCAGCGTCTCCGCCCGCTCCAGACTCCCCTCGGACCTCGAGTTGTTCACCTCGGCGATGGCGAGGTGGACGCGCGTCTCGATCGAGTCCGGGGACAGGTCGCGCGCCTCCTCGAAGGCCGCCACGGCCTCGTTGTACTTGTACTGCTCCATGAGGCACACGCCGCGGTTGAAGGCGCGCACGAACTCGTCGTTCGCCCGCCATTCGTCCCCGGGCTGTGGTCCACGCCCGCAGCCGCAGGCGACGAGGACCAGGATGAGCACGACGGCGGCAGGGGCGACGATCTGGCGAGGGATGGGGTGCATCGCGATCTCCGATGGGGGTCGAGGGGAGCCGGATTCTACCGATTCGGCCCCGAGGAGCGCCCCCTCAAGCGTAGCGCGCCATGCGCACGGGCTGCCGCCGCGGCCCCCAGTCGCCCGGGTGCTCCTCGAAGACGCCGGCGCAGGTCGCCCCGCACGCGCGGCAGCGGCCCGCTCCCGCGAGCCCCCATTCGAGCAGGCGGTAGCCGTCGCGGGCCACGAGGATCGCGCCGCAGGAAGGGCAGAGGGTTCGCTCTCCCTCCGGATCGACGACGTTGCCGGTGTAGGCGTGGCGCACGCCGTTGCCGCGGGCGATGGCGCAGGCTCGGGTGAGGGTCGCGGCCGGCGTCGGGGGGCGGTCGAGCATCTTCCAGGAGGGGTGGAAGGCGCTGAAGTGCATGGGCACGTCGGGCCCCAGCTCCTTCGCCACCCAGCGAGTCATCTCGTCGAGCTCCTCGTCGGAGTCGTTCAGGCCGGGGATGACCAGGGTGGTCGTCTCGACCCACACCTCGGTCTCGTGCACCAGCCAGCGCAGCGTGTCGAGCACCGGCTCGAGGTGCCCGCCCGCCTGCCTCGCGTAGAACTCCTCGGTGAAGGCCTTCAGGTCCACGTTGGCGGCGTCCACGTGCCGGAAGAGCTGCTCGCGCGCTCCCGGCGAGACGTAGCCCGCGGTCACCGCCACGTTCCGGATCCCCCGGTCGCGGCAGGCCTTCGCCACGTCGTCTGCGTACTCGAGGAAGATCACGGGGTCGTTGTACGTCGCGGCCACGCTGCGGCACGCGAGGTCCTCGGCGGCCCGCGCCACCGCCGCGGGCGTCGCGGCGTCGGCCAGGGTGTCGGTCTCCCGGGACTTCGAGATGTCCCAGTTCTGGCAGAACTTGCAGCCGAGGTTGCAGCCCGCGGTGCCGAAGGAGAGCACCGGCGTGCCGGGCAGGAAGTGGTACAGGGGCTTCTTCTCGATGGGGTCGACGCAGAACCCGCTCGAGCGACCCCAGGTCGTGAGCACGATCTCGTCCCCCTCGCGGGCCCGCACGTGGCAGAAGGCCCGCTGGCCCTCGCGCAGGACGCACTCCCGCGGGCAGACGTCGCAGCGGACGCGCCCGTCCTCGAGACGGGTCCAGAATCGGGTGGGAACGTGCACGTTGGGCCGGGGTCTCGGACGGACGCCCGGAAGGGAGTATTCTAGGCGCGAACCGGAGCCGACCCGTGGACGAGTCCGTCGTCGTCATCAGCGCCCTCCTGCCGCACCCCCCGATCATCGTGCCCTCGGTGGGGGGGGAGCGCGGCCTCGAGTGCCGGTCGACCACGGACGCCTGCCGGCGCCTCGCCCGGCGGATCGTGGCCTCGGGCCCCGATCGGCTGTTCCTCGTATCGCCTCACGCCCCCCGGGAGCACCTGGCCTACGGTATCTGGTCCGGGGAGCGTCTCTCCGGCGACCTGGGAGCGTTCGGGTGCCCGGAGGTCGCCGTGGACCTGCCCAACGACGTCGCCCTGGGACGTCACCTGGAGGCGGGAGGAAGCGACCGGGGGATCGAGCTCCAGCCCATCACGCACCGGTCCCTCGACCACGGCTCGGTGGTGCCCCTGTGGTTCCTGGTCGAGGCCGGATGGGCGGGGCCGACCTGCATCGCGTCCCTGCCGGTCGCGGGGGACGCGCGGCGTCACGCGACCCTCGGCGAGGCCCTGGCGACGGCGACCGCGGCGCAGGGGGGACGCACCGCGCTCGTGGCGAGCGGGGACATGAGCCACCGCGTCCTGCCCGGGGCTCCGGCGGGACACCACCCCCGGGCCCTGGAGTTCGACGAGCTCGTCTGCGCCGAGGTCGAAAGCCGGCGGCTCGACCGGATCGCCAACATCGATCTGGGGCTGCGGGGGCTCGCCGCCGAGGACGTCGTCGACTCCACCGCGCTCGTGATCGCGGCGACGCCCTCCCCCCGGCGGGGGGTCGAGCTGCTCTCCTACGAACATCCCTTCGGCGTGGGCTACCTCGTCGCCGTGTTCCACGACGCGAGCGCGGGGGAGTAGACCCGGTCCGAAAGGGAGAGTGGCCGCCGCGGGTACCGCGACGATCCAGGGGACGAGCCGCCGGACCCGAGGCGCGGATCCCCGCTACGATGTCGCAGTACCGAGGAGGCCTCTCTGCGAAATCGGTTCCGTGCGAACCTCGTAACCTCCTCCCATAGCGCCACTTAGGGTGACCTCCCCCCTCGAAATGGAAGGACGGGATTCCTTCCCCCGATTGACACATCCACGAAACCGCAATACCGTAAATATGGCGAAAATCCGGTCCGCATTCTGGTCTTTGCCCCCCCGGGTTCCCTGTTTCGTTCGGTCACCGAAGCCAATCGCTGTCTCCCTCCCGATGAACTGGAGGCACGCGTGGCGGCGTCGGTGTGCGAAGGGCGGGTGATTTCACGTCGGGCTGGGATTCTCGTCCGCCTGCGAGAGAGCGGACGTCGCTAGAATGCGACGCCCCAGTGCGAACCGACCACCGCAATGACCGCCACGAGTTCCACCGCGAGAGCCCCCCGGAGGGCGACGAACCCGGATCCCGGGCGGTTTTTTCAAGAGTTGCGTGGTTTCGGTGGGCTCGGAGGGATCACGAACGCGGTGCCATCCGTCGAACGGGTGGGCGTTCGAGAACACGCAGTGCGCATCGAACTTGCATCCATCGCTTCGCGGGTCCGTCGGGGACGCGGAGCCAACATCCCGGACCGGGCCAGGCCCCGGTTTCCCCGGGAGCTTCCGGCCCTCGCCCGTTCGCAGCAGGGCCCGGATCTCTCTCTCGTCGGCTCGCCCGGCAGGGAGATGACGCCCCCGAGATCCCCCCTGGAAGACTCGACGTGGGCATTGGAGTAGAAATGGGCAACTCGCAGAACTGGAAGGTCCATCGGACCACCTGGCCGGAGTGGGCGGAAGAAGGAACGACCCGCCCGGTCCGTGTCCGGGACGTCGTCGTCGGGGGGCAGAAACCGGTGGTCATCGCCGGACCCTGTGCGGTCGAGAGCTTCGAGCAGACGCTCGACATCGCCCTCGGCGTCCGCGACGCCGGGGGAGACATGCTTCGCGGCGGCGCCTTCAAGCCGCGGACCAGTCCGTACAGCTTCCAGGGGCTCGAGGAGAAGGGGCTCGAGATCCTCGCGGAGGTCCGCGAGCGCACGGGCCTGCCCATCGTGACCGAGGTCATGGACCCGCGGAAGGTCGAGGTCATGACCCAGTACGTCGACGTGCTCCAGATCGGCTCGCGGAGCATGCAGAACTTTCCCCTGCTCATCGAGGCCGGCAAGTCGGGCTGGCCGATCCTCCTCAAGCGCGGCTGGTCCTCGACGGTCGAGGAGTGGCTCGGCTCCGCGGAGTACATCGCCCTGCAGGGCGACCTGGACATCATGCTCTGCGAGCGGGGGATCCGCACCTTCACCATGGCGGAGTACGCCCGCAACACGCTGGACATCAACGTGATCACCACCCTCCGGAAGATGACCTTCCTGCCGGTGATCGCGGACCCCAGCCATGCCAGCGGCGTGGCCCACCTGGTTCCTCCCACCGCCCTCGCCGCCCTGGCCGCCGGCGCCCACGGGATGCTCATCGAGGTCATCGGCGAGCACCACGACCGCTGCGGCGTCCTCTGCGACTCGAAGCAGGCGATCCGGCCCAGCGTGCTCCGGCCCCTGGTCGAGGCGTGGCACGGCGAAGGCTCGAACGGCTCGGGGCGCAAGCTCGCGACGCCCGTCGACGAGGAAGGCCTGCCCACCGGGAGAGGCCTGGGGATCCGGATGTCCAACCATCCGGCCACGCCTCCCCTCCAGCCGTAGAGCGGATCGGATTCCTCGTCCCCCGGCGACGCGCTCGGGGACTATCCTGGGGGAATCATGAAGGTGATCGCCGACATCTGCGTCGTTCCCAACACGGGGCGGACGAGCGTTCGCGAGGAGGTGGCCCTGGCCCACCGCATGCTCGTGGACACCGGCCTGCCCGTGATGCTCCACGGCTACGGGACGAACATCGAGGGCGACTTCGACGTGATCATGACCGCGTTGAAGCGCATCCACGAGGAGCTCCACGAGCGGGGTGCCGTGCGGATCTCGACCACGATCCGCCTCGGCTCCCGCGTCGACAAGGACCAGGGCATCCGGGACAAGGTCGACGCCGTCCGGGAGGCCGGACCGCCCGGGGAATGACCTGTGACCGGGGGGGCGGGCTCGACTAGCCCGCATCCCTCACGAGTGACGGCGCCACGGTCCTTTGGGCACACCTGAG
>CAYRXS010000185.1:0-13621 GCA_964428225.1 uncultured Planctomycetaceae bacterium | reverse complement strand
CGGGATCCCAGTCGCGGCAGTCGTTGCTCTCCGCGATGCCCGGGAAGGGCGGCATCAGCTCGCGGTCCGCGGCGAGGCCCTCGACGGGCACGACGCCCACGATCTCGATCACCCGCCGCTCCTCGGTGAGCTCCCCCGACGCCCCGAACCGCCAGTAGCGGATCTCCAGGTCGTCGTGGACCTTCGCCTGCAGGTCCTCGGCGAGCCAGTCGTTCACCACGATCCCTCCCTCGCCCATCCCGAGGTGCGGCATGGTCCGCAAGGGCGTCGGACCCGGCCGCAGGGGGCCGAGGGCGGTGACGAGCGAGTAAGGCACGGCGCGATCACCCACGCGGAGCTCGTTGACGAGGTAGGTGAAGACGCCCACCGCGGGTCGCGTCATTCCTCGCAGGGCGTCCTCGACGCGGGGCTCGAGCAGGACGCGGTCGCTCACGAGCTCGAGCTCGGAGTCGTCCGCGAGCTCGCGCACGCGCAGGCCGACGTCGGCGAGCGTCCACCGCTCGTCGAGCGCGCTCCGCAATTCGGGGAGCTCCGTAGCCTCGCCGACGACACACAGGTTCGCGCGGTCCTCGATCCCCAGCTCCTCCTGCAGCGCGGCGAGCCCGACGAAGGCGTTGCGCGGAGGCAGCGCCGCGGCGTGGAGGTCGAAGTCGCCGAAGTCCCCCGCCGACAGGACGCGCGTCACCCGCAGGGCCACGGCGTGCCCCGCCTCGGTCGTGCCCGAGAGCGCGGCCTCGCGCGGCATCGGAGCGGGGGCCTCGACGCGCAACACGACGCGGTCCCCCACCGCGGCCGCGAGCCGGCGGGCCAGGCCCTCGTTCAGGAAGACCTCCCCGGGGCCCGGGGCCTCGATCGAGGAACCCGAGGGAGCGAGCCGGAAGAAGCGCTCGTCCACGCCCAGGACCTGCACGTCCAGTGCCCGTCGTTCGCCTCCTCCCGCGCTCGCGACGCCGCGCAGGCGCAGGGCGGGGGCGACGGGCGCTCCCTCGAGCTCCGCGGCGAGCTCGCTCGCCAGGGCGTCGCGGAAGAGTCGCTCGCCGGAGGAGAGGGCGAGGTTCGCAAGACCGATCCGGTTCTCGGCCCGCTCCCGCAGGGTGAGGCGCACCGAATCGCCGACGAGGAGCGCGCCGGTCAGGACCGCGGCGCCGACCGCCACCCCGAGCAGCACCGCGGCGTGGGTCCGGCGGAAGTGCAGCAGACCTTGGAGGATCAGCCGCGCGCGGCTCATGCGGGATCCTCGGCCGCCCGCAGCCGACCGTTCGCGAGTTCGAGGACGCGATCCATCCGGGCACAGACAGACGGCGCGTGGGTGACCACGAGCAGGGCGAGGTTCATCTCCTCCTCGAGCTCGCACAGGAGATCCGTGAGCTCGTCGGAGGTCTTCGCGTCCAGGGAGCCCGTGGGCTCGTCCGCGAACAGGAGGCGTGGCCGGTTGATCAGGGCGCGCACCACGGCGACCCGCTGGCGCTCGCCGCCGGAGAGCCGGCTCGGGCCGTGGGACAGCCGCTCACCGAGCCCGACGCGCGCGCACAGCTCGCGAGCCCGCTCCGGCGCGCCGTCGGGAACCTCCCAGCCCGCCAGCGTCGGCACGAGCACGTTCTCGAGCACCGTGCACTGGGGCAGCAGGTGGTGGTCCTGGAAGACGAAGCCGATCTCGCGGTTGCGCAGCGCTGCCCGCTCGTCGGCGGAGAGGTCCGAGAGCTCGCGCCCGTCGATCCGGACCCGCCCCGAGGTCGGGCGCACGAGCCCGGAGGCCACGTGCAGGAGCGTGCTCTTGCCGGAGCCCGAGGGACCGACGACGGCCACGGACTCGCCGGCGCCCACGCTCAGGTCGATTCCCTCCAGAACGGAAAGCGAGGGCACCCTGGAGCCGACCTCGTACCGCTTCACGAGCTCCAGGATCTCCAGCAGGGCGGGCGGCTCCTCGGTCATGGTCGTTCCCTCCTCTCGACGGCGAGCACTTCCTCGAGCACCTTCTCGACGTCCCGCGCCATGCGGTCCGCGGAGAAGACGTCCCGGACCGCGGCCCGCCCGCGCTCCGCCATGCTCCGGGCCGCCTCGGGATCGCGGAGCAGCCCGTCGATCGCCTCCGCGAGGGCGTCGGGGTCGTCCGGCTCGCAGAGGACTCCGCTGCCCGCGGCCTCCAGGATCTCCGGGAAAGCGGCGTGGCGCGGCTGGACCACGGGAACTCCCGCCGCCATCGCCTCGAGGACGTAGAGCCCGAAGGACTCGTCGCCGCGGGCGGGGACCGAGAACACGGTGAGCGAGCGCAGGAATTCGCGCTTGGCCTCCGGGGCGAGGTTGGGCAGGAACTCGACGTCGTCCGCGAGCCCCGCCTCCGCTAGACGGCGCTTCAGCTCGTCGATCAGCGGCCGATCCTCCTCCCGCTCGACGCCGGCCACGCGCAGCCGCAGGGTCGGCGCGGGCCCCGCGCGCAGGCGCAGGAAGGCCTCGACGATCAGGGACAGCCCCTTCTCCTCGTTCATGCGGGCGAGGAAGCCGAGGGTCGGCCGGTCCGGAGGCGCGAACGCGTCGTCGGGGAACGCGCGCTCGAGGTCCAGGCCGTTGAGCACCACCGAGACGCGATCGGGCGGGAGCTCGAGCCGCTCCGTCATGACGTCGGCGTGGTGCCGGCTGACGGCGACGAAGGCGTCCACGTCCCTCGCGCGTTCGGCGAGCATCTTCCAGGCCTGCGCACCGTGCGGCTCGGGGAGCGCGTCGAGGAAGGGAGTCTCACCCTGGAGCGTGCACACGAGCGCGGCCCGCGTGTGCTCCCGGAGGACCCGGGCCACGCTGCACAGCATCACGTTCGAGAGGAAGACGGCGTGGAAGGGCGGTTGCTCCGCGAACCAGCCCCCGAGCTTCTCGACCTCGTGGCCGAGCCGCCCCTCCTCCCCCCGCAGCATGGAGATCGTCATCTCGCCGAGGAACGCGGGATCCGTCGTGCCCTCGCGCCGCGAGAGCCACCGCAGGAGCCGGGGCGAGTCCAGCAGGTTGGCCACCGGCCGCGGGAGCCGGCGGAGAGCGGGCAGCTTCTGCTGGAGGTAGAGGTTGAGGGCCCCCATCCGGATCGGGGCCCCGGCGCTCGCCGCGGGATCCTCGGGGAAGGGGGGCAGGTACATCGGCACGAGGGTGATCTCGTGGCCGCGCTCCCGCAGGGCGCGCACGAGCGTCTGGTCCCGCAGGCACGCCCCGCAGTAGAAGCTGCCCGTTCCCGGAGTCAGGTGGGCGATCCTCATGACTTCGCCTTCGTCGAGGCGCGGTCGAGATTACTTGCTCTGGGGACGGTGGTCGAGGCAGACGAGGTCGCCGCGGCTGTTCTTGCAGTAGATCATCCCGCCGACCACGACGGGCGTCGTCCAGTAGACGCCGCCGCTCAGGATCTTGCGGCGCAGGAGCTCGGTGTAGCCCTTCGACGACGCTTCGGCGATCACCAGCTCGCCCTTGCCGGACATCCCCACGATCTTGCCGTCGGCGAGCACGATCGCGCCCTTGCCGAAGTCCTTCTGGGCCCACTTCTCCTCACCGTCGAGATCGATGCACTTGAGGATGTTCTCGTCGACGCCGTAGAGGTGGTCCTCCCACAGCATGCAGCCGGACATCTGGGTGCGCATGACCTTGCTCTCCCAGAGCAGCTTCAGCTTCGAGCCCTTCAGCTCGAGCATCGCCCCGCCCTGGTTGTAGCCCGAGGAGATGAACACGCGGTCGTCGATGACCACGGGGGTGGCGGCGTTCACGTCGTACTTCGTCTTCCACTCGTAGGAGGCGATCCGCTTGCCGTTCTTGCGATCCAGGACGATCAGACCGTCTCCGTTGAACACGGCGAGGCAGGCGCGTCCCCCGGATTCGCAGACGGCGGGCGTCGAGTACGCGTGGCCCGAGTCCTTCTTGCTCTTCCAGAGGAGCTTGCCCTTCCGGTCGAAGGCGAGGACGACGCCCCCGTTGACGACGATCATGTCGTCGAGCACGAGCGGGGCGGCGGCGAACATCCACGTGGGATACTCGAGGCCGTGCTCCTCCTTGAGCTGCTTCTCCCACCGCACCTCGCCGGTGGCCGCGTCGAGGCAGAAGAAGTGGCCCTCGCGGTTGAAGACGAACACGGAGTCCCCGTCGACCGAGGGCGTGGAGAGGGTCCCACCACCGTGGAACTTCTTCCAGACCTTGGCGGGGAAGGGATGCACCCAGATCTCCTCGCCGGTGTTCACGTCGAGGCAGTACACGCAGTCCTCCTCGTACTCCTCGCTGTGCCCCATCGTGTAGAGGCGGTCGCCCACGACGGAGACGGTGGAGTAGCCCAGCCCCACGTTCTTCTTCCAGAGCGGCTCGGCCTTGCCCTCGACGCGCCACCCGGTCTCGCGGGAGATCCCGTCGAGCTCGGGGCCGCGCCACTGGGGCCAGTCCTTCCCGTCCTCGGCCGGGGCTCCGGCGCCGAGCAGGAGGGCGAGCGGTCCGAACAGGCAGGACGACGACAGGAACTTGCGGATCTGGTGACGCTTCATCTCTTCTCCTTGGGTATTCGGGGTGGGGGCGATCAGGCTACCTTCCCTCGGCCCGGTGATCGAGACAGACGAGGTCTCCGTTGCTGTTGCGGCAGTAGATCAGGCCGTCCAGCAGCACTGGAGTCGTCCAGTACTTGCCTCCGTCGAGGACCTTCTTGCGCGAGAGCTCCTGGTAGCCCTCGGGGGAGGCCTCGGCGACCACCAGCTCGCCCCGCGCGCTCATCGCGAGGATCCGGCCGCCGGCGATCACGCAGCACCCCATTCCGAGGTCCGGGTAGGACCACTTCTCCTCCCCTGCCGCGTCGATGCACTTGAGCGCCCCCTCGTCCAGGCCGTAGAGGTGGTCTTCCCAGAGCACGCAGCCGGACATCGAGTTGCGCATGACCCGGCTTTTCCAGACGACCTTTATCTCGGAGCCGGTGAACTCGAGCATGCCGCACCCCATGTTCATCCCCGAGGAAACGAACAGATTCCCCTCGACGAGGACGGGGGTGGCCGCATTGACCATGTTGCGCGTCTTCCACTCGCGGAAGGCGAGCTCCCTCCCCGTCTCCCGATCGAGGACGGCGAGCCCGTTGCTGTCGAACACCGCAAGGCAGGAGACCCCGACGTGATCGAACGCGATCGGGTTCGCGTAGGCGTCGCCGTAGTTGCGCTCGGTCTCCCACAGGAGCTCCCCCTTCTTGTCGAAGGCGAGGACGCGGCCCACGTTCATGACGACCATGTCCTCGAGGACGTAGGGCGACGCGCCGAACATCCACCGGGGGTAGGTGAGGTCATGCTCCTCCTTGAGCTGCTTCTCCCAGCGCACGTCGCTGGTCTCGGCCTCCAGGCAGAAGAGGCGGCCCTCGCGATTCGAGGCGAACACGACCTCCCCGTCCGCGGAGGGAGTGGACAGGGTTCCGCCCGTGTGAGCCATCTTCCAGGTCTTGGACGGGAAGGGGAGCACCCAGATCTCGTCACCCGTCACCGGGTCGAGGCAGAAGATCGCGTCCTCCTGGAACTCCGCGTCGTGCCCCATCGTGTAGAGGCGGCCGTCCTGGATGGAGACCGTGGAGTAGCCGAGCCCCACGTTCAGCTCCCACAATGGCTTCTCGGCGCCCTCGGCGCTCCAGCCCGTCTCCGTCGAGATCCCGGTCGCCAGCGGACCCCCGCGCCACTGCGGCCAGCCCTCCTCGTCCGCGGGAGCGCGAAGGCCGAGTCCGAGCGACACCGCGAGCAGTCCGAGGGGAGCGAGCGAGAGGGAACGAGAAGGAACGGGGTATCTCATCGGGTCTCCTTGGGGCCGAGGGCGGGAATCGACGCGGCCCAGCTTGTACCAGTCGCGGCGAGCAGGCAACGGCCCCTCAGCCATCCGAACAATACGCGCACCGGATTCGTACGAGGGCGCCGGTGGGACAGACGTCGGCGCATTCGCCCGCCGCCACCTCCAGGGCCTCGGCGAGGGGGGCGTCGAACGGGACCTTCACCCGCATGTCGAAGCCCCGGTCGACGAAGGCGAGGCCGAGCCGCTCCCCGGCCCGCTCGGCGACCTGCAGGCAGAGGCCGCAGCGGATGCACTTGCCGGGCTCGTGGAGGATCTCCGGGTGGGAGCGGTCCTGCTCGAGGCGGGGGCGAGGGACGCGGAAGCGTCCCCTCCTCGCGCCGTAGGCCTCGCCCGCGTTGCGCAACGTGCAGGAGCTCGCCTGGCGGCAGTCGCAGTGGAGGCAGCGACGGGCCTCCGCGCCGGCCTCGTCCGCGGTGAATCCCGCCGCGGGATCCGCGGGACACACGGGGGACGCGGGGGACGCGCCCGCGATCAGCTCCTCGAGCTGGGCGGCGTCGAGCTTTGCCGTGCCGACGGTGAACTCGCGGTACGGGGGCGGCGGAGCTCCGGGCTCGCCGGCGCCGTCCCGGACGGAGGCCACGTATCGCACGAGTGCCTCGAGGGCCACCGTCTCGTCGTGACGCCCGCGCCGGCAGGCCTTCTGCGCTCGCGTGAGGTCCACGCTCTCGGGATCGTCGAGCCGTAGCCCTGCCGCCTCGAGGATCGTCGCCGCGCCCTCGATGTCCCCCTCGCCCACGCGGCGCAGGAAGCGCGGGACGTCGAGGTGGTGCTGGTCGGCCCGCTGGCACGGCGCCACGCAGTCCCCGGCGTGCTCGCTCAGGAGCAGCTCGATGGCGGTGCGCCGGGCCGCGCGCACCTCCCCCGTCTCGCTCTCGACGCGCATGCCGTCCGCGGCGGGAGTCGCGCAGGAGGGCATGAGCCGCGGCGTCCCCTCGATCCTCACCACGCACGCCATGCACGAGGTGTTCGGTTCGTAGTCCGCGTGATGGCAGAGCGACGGGATGTCGATGCCGAGCGCGCGCGCCGCGTCGAGGACGGAGGCGCCCTCCGCCACCTCCACGTTCCGGCCGTCGATCGTGAGCTTCGGCATCGCTATCTCACCTCGATGGCCTCGACCGGACACGCCGTCCGGCACACGTCGCAGCACGTGCACGTGACGGTGTCGATCTCGTGCTTCTCGTAGGGCGTCATGGGAATGGCGTCGACCGGGCAGTGCTGGGCGCAGATCGTGCACCCGATGCACGAGTCGGTGACGGTGTACGCGATCAGCTCCTTGCACCGCCCCGCGGGGCAGCGCCCCTCGAGGTGGGCCTCCCACTCGTCGCGGAAGTACTTCAGGGTCGACAGCACCGGATTCGGAGCGGTCCGCCCGAGCCCGCACAGGCTGCTGTTGCGGACGTCGCCCGACAGCTCCTCGAGCTCCGCGAGGTCGTCCGCGCGGCCGTGCCCCTCGCGGATGCGGTCCACGATCTCCAGCATCCGCCGCGTGCCGATCCGACAGGGGGCGCAGTGACCGCAGGATTGGCTCTGGGTGAAGGAGAGGAAGTAGCGGGTTACGTCCACCATGCAGTCCGCGTCGTCGAGGACGACGAAGCCCCCCGAGCCCATCATCGCCCCCACCGAGAGCAGGGCCTCGTAGTCCACGGGCGTGTCGGCCAGCGAGGCGGGCACACACCCTCCCGAGGGCCCGCCGATCTGGACCGCCTTCAGCGTCCGGCCCTCCGCAACGCCGCCGCCGACCTCCTCGACGACCTCGCGGACGGTGATCCCCATCGGCACCTCGACGAGCCCGCCGCGCGCGATCTTGCCCGCGAGAGCAAACACCTTGGTTCCGCGCGAAGTCTCCGTGCCGTGCGCCGCGAAGGCCTCGGGGCCGTGACGGATGATCCACGGCACGAGGGCGAAGGTCTCGACGTTGTTGACGAGCGTCGGCCGGCCGTGGAGCCCGCGCTCGGCGGGATAGGGCGGGCGCAGGCGGGGCATGCCGCGGCGCCCCTCGAGGCTCGCGATCAGCGCCGTCTCCTCGCCGCAGACGAAGGCCCCGGCGCCCCGCGCCACCCGCAGGGCGAAGGCAAAGCCGTTGCGCTCGAGCAGCGCGCGCTCCCGGCAGATCTCCAGAGCCTCGCGCACGCGCTCCACGGCCAGCGCGTACTCCGCGCGGACGTAGAAGATCCCCTCGCGCGCTCCCATCGCCCAGGCGGCGATCGCCATTCCCTCGATGACGCGGAAGGGAGACGATTCCAGGATCATTCGGTCCATGAACGCGCCGGGATCGCCCTCGTCGCCGTTGCACACGATGAGCTTGTCGTCACCCGTCGCGCGGCGCACGGCCTCCCACTTGGCGGCGGTCGGGAAGCCCGCCCCGCCGCGGCCGCGAAGCCCGCTCTCGTCGATCGCCGCGATCACGGCCTCGGGCGACCGCTCCCGCAGACAGGTCGTCAGGGCCTCGAAGCCGCCGCGGGCCACGTACTCGTCGACGTCGAGCGGATCCATCTCGCCGCTGTGCTCGGTGGCGAGCCGCACCTGGCTGCCGAGGAAGTCCGCCACCGGCCGGTCGCGCACGTCGATCGCGTGGCGCTCGATCCCGGGCCACGTCTCGTCGGTGAGCAGGCGGTCGACGCTCCGGGCGAGGAAACCCCGCAACCGCCCGAGGACGCCCGGGGTCGGGAAGTGGCGATCCACGATGCCTCGTACGTCCGCCTCGGAAACCTTGGCGTAGAGGAGCGGATCGCCCCCCGGCGCGACGACCTCGACGAGCGGGGTCTGGTGGCACATCCCGACGCAGCCGACCCGCTTGACGACCGCGCTCGCCTTCCGCCGGACGAGCGCCTCCTCCATCGCCCGGTGCACGTCGCCGCTGCCTCCGGCCACGCAGCAGGAGCCCAGGCCGACGCGCACCTCGACGATGTCCTCGCCGTCGGGGGTGACGGCCCGGACTGCGGGACGACGCCCGCGCTTCTCCCGGTCGAGGAAGTCGCGCACCACGCGCTCGACCGCGTGGGTGGCGACGTGGCCGTAGGTGACCTCGTCCACGCGCACCGCGGGGGCGAGCGTGCAGCAGCCGAGGCACGCAACCCGGTCGAGGGTGAACAGCCCGTCGGCGTCCGTGTCCTGTCCCTCCTCGAGCTCGAGGTGGCGCGCGAAGGCGTCGTGAACGAGCTCCGCGCCCTTCACGTGGCACGCCGTGCCGCAGCACACGCTGATGCGGTGTTGCCCCGCGGGCTGCAGGTCGAAGCTCCCGTAGAAGCTCGCCACGCCGGCGACCGCCGCGGGGGTGATCTCCGTGATCTCGCAGAGGCGCCGCAGGGTCTCCTCGGGGAGATACCCGTGGTGCTCCTGGATCGCCTGAAGGATCGGGATCAGCGCGTCGGGGCCGCGGCCGATCTCCTCCACGACCTCGTCGAGGAGCCGGGAATCCTCGAGCACGCTCACGGTCCGACCTCCTCGAAGCAGAACAGGTGCCGACGTCCGCGGACGTAGATGCGCCCGTCGCCGAACGCGGGCGACGTATCGCACGTCTCGCCGAGGTGGCCGCGGGCGAGCTCCTGGTACTCGCGCCCCGTATCGAAGACGATCACGTCACCCCTGCGTCCGATCAGGTAGACGCGACCGCCGGCGAGAACCGGCGAGGCGTAGAAGTTCTCGTCGAAGATCTTCTCCCACACCAGCTCGCCCGTGCGCGCGTCGAGACACGTCGCCAGGCCGTCCGTGCTCAGCATCCACAGGAGCCCCCGATCGACCAGTGGCGTGCACACGTCGGGCAGCCCGTCGTGCCACTCCCAGGCCACGTGCGTCTTCGTCACGTCGCCCTCCCCGTCGAGGCGGATCGCGGTGAGCGGCGAGCCCACGTTCACCGCGAACACGTGCTCCTCTCCGAAGGTCGGCGAGGGGCCGCCGTCTCCTTCGAGACAGTCGACGCGCCAGACCTCCGAGCCGTCGGAGGGGTCGTAGGCGATCACGTAGGGATTGGCGCACGTCAGGATCTGCACGCCACGGGGCCCGGGGATCGGGATCGGGGTGGGCCACGAGCTCTCGACCTCGCGGGGCGTGCGCCAGAGCTCCTCGCCGGTGGCGGCCTCGAGGGCGATCAGGAAGCTCTGGAACTCGCCGTCCCCCCAGTCCTGATCGAACTGGATCACCAGCTTCTCGTCGAACAGGATCGGCGAGGCGGCGAGCCCGTACATGTTCACGGGCAGCCCCAGGTTCACGCACCACGTCTCGCCGCCGAAGGGATCGAGGCAGACGACGTCGCCGTTCGCGAACAGGGCCCAGACGTGCTCGCCGTCCGTGACGGGACTCGGCGCGGCGTAGCCCGTCTCCTCCCAGATGTTCTCGGGGATCTCCGTGCTCTCGGGTCCCGCGCTGACCGGCCGGCGCCAGAGCAGGGCGCCTCCCGCCGCGTCGAAGCAGTAGACCTCGCGCGTGTTCTCCGTCCCCCCGGTGAGGTAGAGCCGCTCGTTCCACACCGCCGGCGAGGAGATTCCGGGCAGAGGGACCACGCTCTTCCAGCGCAGGTTGCGCTCCTGCCCCTCGCGTCCGTCCAGCTCGAGGGGGACGGTCTCGTGGGGCGAGATGCCGAGTCCCCCCGCGCCCCGGAAGCGCGGCCACACGCCCCGGGCGGTCTCCACGACCTCGTCCTCCTCGTGGAGGACGGGGACGGCGACGGCGGTCGCGGCGAGGGCGATGCCCACGACCGCCACCGAGACGCGGCCGAAGACGGACACCCCGCGATCCGGGTCGTAGCTCACGTCGCGGATCGCGATCGTCGGCACGCGCGGGCGGGCGGTCAGGGCGAGCTTGGCGGCGAGGGCGAAGACCGCCACTCCGGCGAGGAGCATCCACGCGCCCTGCTCCAGCCGGCGCTCGCTCGCCAGGAACCGCTCGCGCAGGTCCATCTCCCAGAAGCGGATCGCCTTCTTGATCCCCTCGGAGCCCGGCTCGCGGGCGAGGTCTGCGCGGAGGGCGACGAGGTGCGGGTGGTCGACGGGCCGGTCCTCCGTCATCCGCATCCGGATCTGGAACATCTCCACGATCACGAAGAGCGAGAAGCAGAGGGCGATCGCCGCCACTCCCGTCCCCGCCTGGCGCACTGCGCGCACGCGTCGCTCGTCGCCGCCCAGCGACCTCACGGCTTCACCTCCGGCACGGTGCCGGTGAGGCGACGCTCGTGCTCCACGGGACACCAGTCGAAGCAGCGGCCGCAGGCCAGGCAGTGCTGGCGATCGGCCGTGTAGTCCACGCGGGTGCGCCGCGTCGACAGGGCGACCAGCTTCCACGCGATCGCCAGCCCGACGAAGAGCCCGATCAGCCACCCGCCGAGGACGAAGTCGTCGGTGAGCCGCGCGGCGTCCGCGAGCAGCGACTCGGTAGTCTCTCCCGACGCCCGGAACACGTCGCTCGCGTCGGTCGTCTCCCGGATACGGCCCGCGTCCTCGGCCTCGACCTGCGCGGCGAGAGCGACTCGCGGATGGACCGTCGCGAGCTCGGGCCCCAGCCGGGACCAGAGCCACCCCATCGCGACCACGACGACCGGCGCGAGGACGAGAGTGGTGACGAGCGCGCGGCGTCCGCGGAAGCGGCTCTCTCCTGCGCGACCCTCGTTCGGCTCGTGGAGCGCTCCGTAGGGGCACGTCTCCTCGCAGAGCCGGCAGCTGATGCAGGCATCGGGCGTGATCGTGATGCGCTGCTTCGAGACCTTCCCCGCCCACCCGAGCAGGACCCCGTAGGGGCAGAGGAAGCGGCAGTACGGACGCCCCACGAACACCGCGATCAGGACGAGGCACGCGCCGACCACCAGCATGTTCGTCGTGGCCCCCAGGCGGAACAGCCCGACGAAGGGGTCGTAGCGGCAGATGACGTAGCCCCCGCCCGTGACCGCGTAGAGCACGGCGAGGCCGAGGTAGGCGTAGGGCAGCACGGCGAGGCCCGCGCTCAGCCACGCGGGCAGGCTCCGCGGTCGCAAGAGCACGAGCTCCTGGATCGCCCCGAGGGGACAGACCGCGGCGCAGAAGGTGCGCCCCCACCACAGCGTGGTCAGGAGCGGCGCGAGGAAGAGCACGATCGTCGCGGGTAGGATCGGGGCGGTGGGATCGACGAGGGCCTCGGTGACGTTCTGCAGGGAGCCGATCGCGCAGACGCAGCCTTCCTTGACGAAGCCGAACCACGCGAGGCACGCCATCGACAGGAACAGGAGGCCGGTGCGGCTGCGGCGCCGGTGGGCGAACCACGTGGCGACCAGGATCGCGAGCACGACCACCCCCGCGTCCGCGAGCGGGGACATGAGCTCGCGGTGCGCGGGGAACGCCGTCTCCGGCGCGACGTACTCCGGCCCCAGCTCGGGCGGTGGATACTTGAACTCCTCCTGCGCCCCCGCGTCGGGGGACGCGAGGCCGAGGAGCGGGACGAGGATCGGGAGGAGGCCGCTCAAGGCGGAGAACCTCCCACGCGGCGGAAGGGATACGGATCGTCGGCGGGAACGCGCACGAACGCGTCCGCGGGGCAGGCGACGGCGATGGAGCACTCGTTGCAGTTCACGCAGGTTCCGTCGGGGACGTCACCCCGCTCCTCGCCGCGCATCGGGTGGCGCACCTGCAGGTGGAGCGAGCCGTTGCCCGAGCCCGTGCATCCCTTGACGCACAGCCCGCACGCGATGCAGAGATCCTCGTCGATCGTGTACTCGAAGTAGGGCCCCCCCAGGAATTCGCGGGTGATGGCGTCCGTCGGGCAGAGCTGGTACTCGACGCCGGAATGAATCTGGGAGCCCGAGCGGAGGTCGTAGTAGCCGAAGCAGAAGTTGCACCGGCCGCACATCGGGAAGGTGTGCAGGCACTTGACCGCCGAGGGCGTGAGCACGCATTTCACCTCACAGTTGCCGCAGGCCCGGCACTTCGCCGGATCGATCTGCCACACCATCTGGCCCGGCGCGTCCCGGTGCCGCGCGATCATCGCCGCGCCCGCGACTCCGAGTCCGAGCATCGCCGCGCCCCGGGTTCCCGCGCGCAGGAGGTCCCGCCGCGTCACGTGTCTCTCGCTCATCGTGCTTCCTCCTCCGGGAGCCCCGGTCTCGTCCGCGCGCGCGGCCTCCGATCGCAGCGATCCCGCCACCCGCAGGCGGCGCACGCGACCCGGGGGGGGCATTCCTCGGGCACGGGATTGCGCCGGGCGAGCAGGACCGCACCCGCGGACGCCACACCGACCGCGAGGCCCCTCGCGGCGACCGCGAGCAGCTCTCGCCGGCTCGTTCTCTCTCGCATGCTCATCCGTCCTCTCCCGGCGCGTCGGCGCCCTCCTTCGGGGTGAACGTGCGTACCTGTTGCCGAGCGGGATCGAGGACAAGGACGCGTCCCCGGGAATCGAAGGCGACGTCGAGCACGATCGCCGGTCCGTCCGGCCGATGGTCGAACTGGTCGGGGCCGGCGACGACGCTCTCGAGCCGGCCCTCGGGGTCGTAGACCTTCACGCGCGTGGCGGCCAGCCCCTTCTCCGCGGTCACCGTGCGCCCGTCCGGCATCACGGCGAGGGCCGCGGGGTTGCAGCAGCCGTGGAAGTGCTCGAGGTCGGGGCCCAGCTCGCCGAACTCGCGAAGGACGTCCCCATAGCCGTCCCGCACGTGCACGCGGTGCCGGCCGGGATCGACGGTGACCAGGTCACCATCCGCGTTCGACGTGACGTCGATGACGCTGGGCACCATGAATCCCTCGACGAAGACCTCGCACTCGGCGCCGCCGAGGTCGAGAGGCAGGCGCAGGACGCGACAGCCGTAGGCGTCGGCGAGGAAGATCCCGCCCGGCGTCAC
>CAYRXS010000184.1:0-13625 GCA_964428225.1 uncultured Planctomycetaceae bacterium | reverse complement strand
CCGGGGACGGGTACAAGTTCCACACGACGGGGCTGACACATGACAAGCGCGGTTACCCCGTCATGAGCGCGGACTGCCAGGAGAAGTGCGTCAAACGTCTCCTCGACAAGATCACCGAGAACGCGGACAAGATCATCCAGCTGCAGGAGATCGAGGTCGAGGGGGCGGACGTCGTCGTGATCGCCTACGGGATCACGGCTCGGGTCGCTCGCATGGGCATCGATCTGGCCCGCGAGCAGGGAGCGAAGGTCGGCTTCCTCCGCCTGGTCACGGTCTGGCCGTTCCCCGAGCAACGCATCCGCGAGCTCGCGGACGAGGTCAAGGCCTTCGTCGTCCCCGAGATCAACTACGGCCAGATGGTCCTCGAAGTCGAGCGGGCCGCCGCGGGCAAGACCCGCACGGTGAGCGTGCCGCACGGCGGAGGGAGCGCGCACGATCCCCAGGTCATCGCCGACGCCATCGTAGGAGCAGTGAAATGAGCACGACCGACGCACCGACCCTCCCCGTCGAGGAAGAGCTCGAGCATCCCATCGGTCCGTTCCTGCGCATGGACCGCATCCCCCACATCTGGTGCCCGACCTGCGGCATCGGAACGGTGGTGAAGTGCTTCGCCAAGGCTCTCGAGGAGACCGAGATGGACCTGGACAAGGTCGCCATCTGCTCCGGGATCGGCTGCACCGGACGCGTCGCCGGCTACATGAAGCTGGACGCGTTCCACAGCACTCACGGCCGGGCGATTCCCTTCGCGGTCGGCCTGAAGCTCGGCCGTCCGGAGCTCACGGTCACCGTCTTCTCCGGAGACGGGGATCTCGCGGGGATCGGCGGGAACCACCTGATCCACGCCGCGCGCCGGAACCAGGACCTCCTGGTCATCCTCGTCAACAACTTCATCTACGGCATGACCGGAGGGCAGAACGCGGCCACCACTCCCCCGACGGCCAAGTCCTCGACCATGCCCTACGGCAACTTCGAGCGACCGTTCAAGTTGCCTCACCTGGTCGCCGCCGCGGGAGCGACTTACGTGGCGCGGTGGACCTGCCTGCACATCCGGAGGCTGACCAGGTCGTTCGGCGAGGCTCTGCAGCGCAGAGGCTTCCGTTTCATCGAGGTCATCGCTCCCTGCTCGACGCTCTACGGGCGCCTCAACAAGCTGGGGACGGGCCTGGACCTGATGCGCTACTACCACGACAACGCGGAGATCCGTCACGGTGCCGACACGCGTGATCTCGGCATCGACTTCCAGAAGGAGATCGTCTGCGGGAAGTTCATCGACGAGGAGCAGCCGACGTTCCTCGACCGGATGCACGAACACTACCGGGAACGGCTCGGGGACAAGTACGTCCCCATGCCGCCCGAGGGAGGGATGATCCATGAACAGGACTGAGATCCGGATCACCGGCTTCGGCGGCCAGGGGGTGGTCCTCTCGGGTCACATCATCGGCCGAGCCTGTTCGGTACACGCCGGCGACCACGCCACGATGATGCAGAGCTTCGGACCCGAAGCTCGGGGCTCGTCGTGCAGCTCGACGGTGGTGGTGTCCGAAACCGAGGTCCTCTATCCGTACATCGTTCGCCCGGACCTCTTCGTGGTCATGTCCCGGGACGGGTACGAGAAGTACCGAGACGAGCTCAAGGACCAAGGGACGCTGATCTACGAGAGCGACCTCGTCGAGACCGAGCTGAAGGACGGACAGCCCGCCTTCGGCGTGCCCTCGACCCGCATCGCGGAGTCGCTCGGGCGAACCATCGTCCAGAACATCGTGATGCTCGGCTTCTTCGCGGCGGTGAGCAACATCACGAGCCGCGAGAACATGCGGGAGGCGGTGCTGGATGCCGTGCCTGCGGGAACGGAGGACCTGAATCTCCAGGCCTTCGACTCGGGCTGGGACCACGCCGTGAAGGAGTACGACCTGCAAGCGGTGGCGGGGAAGACCTAGATCACCCCTCGCCCACCTCCTTGGAGACGTAGTGGCATGATCGACAAACCTGACGAGGAGCCCGTCGACGATCTCGATCCCGAAGGCCCGCCCCCCGAGAAGAGGGCGCTGGTCATCGGCGGCGGTATCGCCGGCATCCAGGCCTCCCTCGACCTCGCCGACGCCCGCGTTCGCGTGACCCTGGTGGAGAAGTCCCCGACGCTCGGAGGCCGCATGGCCCAGCTCGACAAGACCTTCCCCACCATGGACTGCGCGATATGAATCCTGGGGCCTAAAGCCATGGATGCCGGTCGGCATCCTCTCATCGAGCTGGCCACCAACGCGGAAGTCGTCGAGTGTGAGGGAGAGCCGGGTGACTTCCGGGTTCGGGTGCGCAAGAACCCGCGCTTCGTCCTCGAGGACGCGTGCGTCGCCTGCGGGCTGTGCGTGGATGCGTGCCCCCAGGTCGGCGGCAACGAGTTCGATCAAGGCCTGAAGGCGCGAAAGGCCATCTACCGCCCGTTCCCGCAGTCGGTTCCCGCCACCTACGTCATCGATCGCGACGCGTGCCTGAACGACAAGATCCTCTTCTGCCCGCACTGCATGGACGCCTGCGACGTCGACGCGATCGACTTCGACCAGCAGCCCGAGGAGGTCGAATACCACGTCGGCTCGATCCTGGTCGCGGTCGGCTTCCAGGAGTTCGACGTCCGGGCGCTCGGCAACTACGGCTACGGGAGATTCCCCGACGTCGTCACCAGCCTCGAGCTCGAGCGGATGCTCAACCCCTCGGGGGTGACCAGAGGCCACGTCGTGCGCCCCTCGGACCTGAAGACCCCGAGGCGAATCGTCTTCATCCAGTGCGTGGGCGCGCGAGGCGAGGGCGGGCGGCCCTACTGCAGCCGCTTCTGCTGCATGAACGCGGTGAAGGACTCGATGCTGATCCGCCAGCACGACCCGGAGGTCGAGGACGTGACGATCCTCTACACGGACATCCGGGCGTTCGGAAAGGGCTTCGACGACTTCGTGCAGCGATCCCGGGACGAGAAGAGCGCGGAGTACGTCCGCGGCCGTCCCGCCAAGATCGACATGGCCGCCGAGAACGGGTCACTCGAGGTCTTCGTCGAGGACACGCTCGCCCACGAGCAGCGGTGCATTCCCGCCGACCTGGTGGTGCTCTCGGTGGCCGCCGCCCCCAACGAGGGCGCGAATAGGCTGGCCGAGCTCCTCGACATCGAGACCGACCTCTACGGCTTCATCGCCCGGAAGGACCCCGCCATCTCCGCGGTGGAGAGCTCGCGGGAGGGCATCTACGTTTGCGGCAGCGCGATGGGACCGCAGGTCATTCCCGACTGCGTCGCCCAGGCCTCGGCCGCCGCGGCTCGCGCCCAGCTCTTCCTCAAGGCGCACCGGGTCGAGGAGACGCCGGAGGAGATCGAGCCGCTCGACCTGTCCGGTCCGCCCCGGGTGGGCGTCGTCGTCTGCCACTGCGGGATCAACATCGCGGGCGTGCTCGACGTCGAGAAGCTGACCGAGTACGCGTCCACCATCCCCGGAGTGGTGATGGCGGTCGACGACATGTTCGCCTGCTCCTCCACGGGGCAGGAAGCGCTGATCGAGCTCGTGAAGGAGCACCGCCTGAACCGGATGGTGGTCGCGGCCTGCACCCCGCGCACGCACGAGCCCGTCTTCCGGGGCACGCTGGCCGGCATCGGCTTCAATCCCTACCTGCTCGAGATGGTCAACATCCGCGACCAGTGCTCGTGGGTGCACACGAAGGACCCGGCCGAGGCGCAGGAGAAGGCGTACGCGCTCATCCGCATGGGGGTCGCCCGCGCGCGGCACCTCGAGCCGCTACACGAGGGCAAGGTGCCGATGACCCGCGCCGCCCTGGTCATCGGGGGAGGCATCGCGGGCATCCAGGCCGCCACCGACCTCGCGGAGCAGGGCTATCCCGCGACCCTGGTCGAGAAGGCCGGGCGGCTGGGAGGTCGCCTCGCGGGTCGCGACCTCAAGTACATGTATCCGAACCTGCGGCCCGCCTCCGAGGTGCTCGACGAGAAGTGCCGGCGGCTCGAGGCGAGCGGCGCCCGGGTACTGCTGAACACCGAGGTCGCGGACATCACCGGCTTCGTGGGCAACTTCGAGGCCACGCTGAAGGGCGTGCACGCCGAGATGTTGCCGGTGGGAGCGATCGTCCTGGCCACCGGTGCCGACCTGTACGATCCGAAGGGAGAGTACGGCTACGGACGGTTCGCCAACGTCCTGACGAGCCTGGAGCTCGAGCACTGCTTCGCGGTGGACGAGGACGTCCTGCGCATCGACGGACGCGTGCCCGAGAGCGCGTCGTTCGTCCTGTGCGTCGGCTCGCGCGATCCCGAGGGATTCACCGGGTGCTCGCGCTACTGCTGCCCCACTGCGATCAAGCAGGCGATGAGGCTCGCCAAGCAGGGGATCGACACGACGGTATTCCACCGGGACATTCGCACCATCTCCACCGGCGCCGAGGAGATGTACCGCGAGGCGCGCGGGCTGGGAGTGCTGTTCGTCCGCATCCCTCCCGGGCAGAAGGCCGAGATCGACGGCAACCGGAAGGCGCAGGTCGTGCGCTGCCACGACGATCTCCTGGGCCGCGATCTCGAGGTTCCCACCGATCTGGTGGTTCTCGGCGTCGGGATGCGGCCGCGCGAGCCGGAGACGCAGGTGTTCCACGAGATGCTGAAAGCTCCGCTGGGGCTCGACGGCTTCTTCCTGGAGCGCCACCCGGAGCTGGCTCCGGTGGAGACGGCGGTGGAGGGCGTGCTCCTCGCGGGAACCGTGCAGGGCCCGAAGGACGTGGTGGACTCCGTGGCTCAGGCCTCCGCGGCCGCGGCCAAGGCGTCCGTGTTCCTCGCCTGCGATTCCGTGAAGCAGGATCCCGCGGTCGCCGCCGTCGACGAGGAGAGATGCCGAGCGTGCAACCAGTGCGCCGAGATCTGCGAGTTCCAGGCGCCGCAGCTCGTCGAGCGCGAGCCGGGATGCTGGGTCGCGAACATCAACGCCTCGCTGTGCAAGGGCTGCGGCACCTGCGTGGCCTGGTGCCCGTCCGGGGCGATCGCCTCGCGGCATTTCACCGAGCGACAGGTCAACGCCATGATCGACGCGTTCTTCGCCGAGGAGGTCGCGGTATGACGGCTCCCCCCATCAAGGCGAGCGGCGCGACCACCGAGCGCTCCTCCCCCTCCGCGTCGACCTGGAATCCGAGCATCGTGGTCTTCGCCTGCAACTGGTGCTCCTACGCGGGGGCCGACACGGCGGGAGTCTCGCGCATCCAGCACCAGCCGCACTTCCGGATGATCCGGGTCATGTGCTCGGGTCGCATCCAGCCGAGCTTCGTCTTCAAGGCCTTCGAGAAGGGCGCCGACGGCGTGCTCGTGTCGGGTTGTCACTTCGGGGACTGTCACTACATCTTCGGCAACCACCGCGCCGTGGAGCAGTTCGACAAGACGAAGGCCATGATCAAGCTGCTCGGCATCCCGGAGGAGCGCCTTCGGCTCGAGTGGATCAGCGCCGCCGAAGGAGCGAGGTTCGCGGAGGTCATCGACGAATTCACCGATCAGGTGCGCGAGCTCGGACCAGGCCCGTTCGCGCGCAAACCGGAGGTCGCCTGAGCCGGAGGAATGTAGAGATGCCGGAGCTCCTCGAAGCCGCCAAGAAGACGAACGCCTGGGCCTGCTACGACTGCGGCAAGTGCACCGCCACCTGTCCGATCACGCGAGCCGGGGGCGACTACAGCCCGCGCCGGCACGTGCTGGCCACGAACCTCGGCCAGAGCGACGAGCTCCTGACCAACGGCAGCCTCTACGTCTGCCTGACCTGCCGCCAGTGCGACGAGCGCTGCCCCGCCGAGGTCGAATACACCCTGCTGGTGCAGAGCCTCCGCGAGCTGGCGCACCGGAACGGGGTCGAGCCGGATTGCCCGCACGGCGGAGGCCTGCAATCCGTCATGCGCATGATGGCCAAGGGCGGGACGCAGCAGAACCGCCTCGACTGGCTCGACGGGGAGCTGAAGACCGATCCGAAGGCGGGAGAGGTGCTCTTCTGGACCGGCTGCACGATGTACTACGACGCCTTCTTCGAGGACTTCGGAGTACGAACCCTCGACGGCACCCGCGCCGCGGTGCGGCTCCTCAACGCGCTGGAGATCACTCCCGTCGTCTCCGCCGAGGAGCGCTGCTGCGGGCACGACCTGCTCTGGAACGGCGACCGCGAGAGTTTCGAGGCCCTCGCGCGCCACAACACGAAGCTCGTCGCCGAGAGCGGGGCGAAGACCCTCGTCACCTCGTGCGCCGAGTGTCTCCGCACCTGGACGATCGACTACGAGCCGTTCTTCGAGGGAACACCTCCGCGGATCGTCCACCTGAGCGAGTACCTCTCCGAGCACCTCGACGAGCTCGAGCTCGGGGAGAACGGAACCCACCGGGTGACCTATCAAGATCCCTGCCGGATGGGCCGCCATCTGGGCAGCTACGAGCAACCGCGCCGGGTGATCGAAGCCGTCCCCGGCGTCGAGCTCTCCGAGATGAGGCGATCCGGCCCGGCCGCCCTCTGCTGCGCGGGGGGGACGTGGTCGAGCTGCGACCGGATCTCCAAGCAGATCCAGGTCGACCGCCTTCGCGAGGCCCGCGCGACCGACGCGGAGGTCATGGTGACCGCCTGCCCGAAGTGTCAGATCCACTTCCGCTGCGCGATGAAGGATCCAAACCTGAAAGACGAGATCACGATCGAGATGAAGGACCTGGCCGAGCTCGTGGCGGATGCTCTCGCCTGACGCTGCGGCCCCGATGATCGAAATGCTCTGAACAGGGAGACCATCGATGGTAAGTGAACCAACGAACGGCGACATCCGGATGGGGGTGTTCATCTGCGATTGCGGACTGAACATCGCCGGCGCGGTGGACTGCGGAGCGGTGACCGAGTACGCCGAGACCCTCGCGGACGTGGTCTGTGCGGTCCGCAACAAGTACACGTGCGCCGATCCGGGTCAGAACGAGATCAAGGACGCGATCGCCCAGCACCGCCTGAACCGGGTGGTGGTCGCCTCGTGCACTCCGCGACAGCACGAACCGACCTTCCGCCAGTGCGTGCTCGAGGCGGGCTTGAATCCCTATCTCATGGAGATGGCCAACCTCCGGGAGCACTGCTCCTGGGTGCACCCCGGCGACTGGGAGGGCGCCACCGCCAAGGCGAAGGATCTCGTCGCCAGTGCGGTCGCCCGTGCGCGCTTCCTGCAGCCGCAGGAGGAGCTGTCGGTTCCGGTGTCCGCGAGGGTGCTGGTGATCGGCGGCGGCGTCACGGGCATCGAAGCCGCGCTCGAGCTCGGCGAAGCGGGGCATCAGGTGACTCTGGTCGAAAGGGAGCCGTCCATCGGTGGGATCATGGCGCAACTGGACAAGACCTATCCCACGATGGACTGTTCGATATGAATCCTCGGGCCCAAGGCCATTGATGCCGGTCGGCATCCGAACATCGAGCTCCTCACCTACAGCGAAGTCGAAGAAGTCTCGGGCTACATCGGGAACTTCACGGTCAAGATCCGCAAGAAGGCGCGCTACGTCGATCCCACGCTCTGCAACGCGTGCGGGGAATGCGAGAAGGTCTGCCCGGTGGCCAAGCCGGACGAGTTCCAGACGGGGCTCTCCTCCCGCAAGGCCATCCACATCCCGTTCCCGCAGGCGGTTCCCTGCTCCTACATCCTGCGCATGGATGATTGCCTGGGAAACAACCCCATCGCCTGCGGGAAGTGCGCGGACGTGTGCGAGAAGGAGGCGATCGACTACGACGACCACGACGAGTTCGTCGTCCGGGACGTGGGAGCGGTCATCGTGGCCATCGGGCTGGACGTGTACGACCCCACCGAGATGGACGAGTACGGGTATCGCTCGTACGAGAACGTCATCACCTCGATGGAGTTCGAGCGCCTCATCTGCGCCGGAGGCCCGACCGCGGGCCACTTCGTCCGGCCGAGCGATCACGAGCGGCCCCTGCGCATCGGCTTCGTCCAGTGCGTCGGCTCACGCAATCCGAAGATCGGGCGGCCGTACTGCTCGAACATCTGCTGCATGAACACGATCAAGGACACGCTGCTCCTGGCGGACCACTACCCCGACGTGGAGAACGTGGTCTTCTACCAGGACATTCGCGCGTTCGGAAAGTCGTTCGAGGACATGTTCCAGCGTTCGAAGGAGGCGGGCACCCGCTACGTCCGCGGGCTCCCGGGGATGATCGAGGAGGATCCGGAGACGAGCAACCTCGTCGTCACCGTCGAGAACACGACCTCCGGGAAGCTCGAGCGGCACGAGCTGGACATGGTCGTGCTGTCGGTGGGCGTCGAGCCTCCCCGGGACCTGGCCAAGATCTCGAGCCTGCTGACGCTGTCCAAGACGTCCGACGGCTTCTTCATGGAGTCCCACCCCAAGCTGAAGCCCGTGGACGCGCCCACCCGGGGCGTCTTCTTCGCGGGCTTCTGCGAGGCGCCGAAGGACATCAAGGATTCGGTTTGCCAGGCGGGCGCGGCGGCGTCGCGCTCGGGAGCGCTCCTGAACGCGGGCAAGGTCACGATCGAGGCCATCACGAGCCGGGTCGACGAGGAGATCTGCACGCAGTGCGGGATCTGCGTCTCGGTCTGCCCGTATGGCGCGATCACGGGCCAGAAGGGCGAGACGGCCAACGTGATCGAGGCCGCCTGCGCGGGGTGCGGCAACTGCGGCGCCGCGTGTCTGTTCGGGGCGATCACCATGCGCCACTTCACCGACGAGCAGCTCATGAGCCAGATCCGGGCGATCCTGGCCGAAAACCCGCAGGACAAGGTGTTCGGCTTCGCCTGCAACTGGTGCTCCTACGCCGGTGGAGACATGGCGGGCATCTCGCGCATCAAATACCCGTCCACGAACCGGATCATCCGGACGATGTGCTCGGCCCGGGTGTCCGAGGAGATGGTGCTCGAGGCCTTCCGCTGCGGTGCGCCGGTCGTCCTGGTGTCCGGGTGCCACTACGCGGACTGCCACTACATCAACGCGAACCGCCAGACCTACGAGCGCATGCAGCGCCTGTGGAACAAGCTCGAGCGGAAGAAGGTCCGGCCGGAGCGGCTCCAGCTCGAGTGGATCAGCGCCGCCGAGGGGCAGAAGTTCGCGAAGGTCATGCACCAGATGGAGGAGCTTCGCAAGACGGTCACCATGGAGGAGATCGAGCACGCCCGCGAAGCGCTCAAGCCGAAGAAGAAGAAGGGCAAGAGGAAGAAGAAGACAGAGAAGGAAACCACGCCCGAGGTCGAGGAGACGGCCGCGGCATCACCACCGAGCTAGAGGAGAGCCGCCAATGGTCCAGACGTCGATCGGGAACTTCCGCTGCATGATGTGCGGGCACGAGTACGAGCTGAAGGTCGAGGCGGACGAGGACAAGGAGCGCTCCTGCCCCAAGTGCCGCTCGAACAGCATCCGTCACCTGAAGAAGAAGAAGGCCGTGAAGAAGGAGTGATCCGATGACCAGGAAGCCCTCCAACGCGGTCCGGGTCGACTTCCGCTTCCGGCGCGAGCTGGCCGAGAAGATCGAAGGCGACCTGGCGAGCTTCTGCTACCAGTGCGGCGCCTGCGTCGGCGACTGCCCGTCGACGACCTACGGCAGCGATTTCAATCCCCGCGACATCATGCTCAAGGTCCTCTACGGCCTCGGCGACGAGCTCCTGGGGGAGGAGTCGATTCTCTGGCAGTGCACCAACTGCTACACATGCCACGAGCGGTGTCCGCAGGAGGTCAAGCCGGTCGAGGTGATCATCTCCCTGAAGAACATGCTCGCCGACCAGGGCATCTATCCGGACAACGTCCAGCGGGTCATCAAGGCGTTCGAGGACACCGGGCGGACGGCCCCCGCGAGCAAGGCCATCGATCGGATGCGAGAGAAGTTCGGCCTGCCGCCTCTGGTCCCCGTGCCGATGGACGAGATCCGCCCGCTCCTCGAGCCCGCCCCCGGCGAGGGAGGCACGTCGTGAAGCGCTTCGCGTTCTTCCCCGGTTGCCTGATTCCGGGCCGCTATCCGGCCATGGAGTTCGCCATCCGGCACACGCTGCCCAACCTCGGGATCGAGATCGTCGACCTGGAGGGCGCCTCGTGCTGCCCTGATCCGATCTACTTCAAATCGAAGGACAAGCTCTCCTGGCTCTCGGTGGCCGCACGCAACCTCTGCCTGGCCGAGGAGCAGGGCATCGACATTTTCACCAACTGCTCGGGCTGCACCGCCACGCTCTCCGAGACGTACCACCTTCTCGAGGACGAGGAGTTGCGAGAGAAGGTGAACGGACGTCTGGCGCGGATCGGCCGCGAGTACCGGGGGACCAGCCGCGTGCGGCACGTGGTCTCGTTGGTTCGTGACGTGGTCGGCTACGAGGCGGTGGCCGAGAGCGTCGTCCGCCCCCTCGACGGGCTCAAGGTCGCGATCCACTACGGCTGTCACCTGCTGAAGCCCAGCCGCATCATGCAGGTCGACGACCCGAACGACCCGCAGGTCATGGAGAACTTGGTCCGGGCGCTGGGCGCCGAGCCCGTGCGGCACCGGAACTGGCATCTGTGCTGCGGGAAGGCGTGCCAGGGCGAGCAGATCCCCTCGAACATGATGCACGACCTCCTGGGAACCGTGCAGGCCGAGGACGCGCAGATCCTCTGCATGATCTGCCCCACCTGCTTCGGCCAGTTCGACCACGGACAGATGAAGGTGGCCAAGCAGTTCGACGAGGACTTCCACACCCCGCCCATCTACTACTTCCAGCTCCTGGCCTTCGCCCAGGGCATTCCCTACGACTCGCTCGGCGTAGAGCGCCACCGCTTCAAGCCGGAGTGCCTCCGCACCTACGAGGACACGGTCCGCGTGGCCACCTGACGTCGACCCGGTCGAGGCAAAGTGATGAGCTCATCGGGTCGCCAGTCCGTGACGCGGATCCGCATCGGACTGCTGGAGGTTGGAATCATCGGGCTCCGGGAGGCCTTCCAGGTCGTGGACGGTCCCGACCCCGACGATCGTGAGCTCGCCCTGGACGTCATCATGACGCAGCTCGCGCGCGACAACTTCATCCCCTCGTCCATGGCGTCGACCTATCGCAGGGCGATCTGGCGAGAGTACCTTCGCCACCGGGACGAGGACTTCAGCGACTTCTACTCCGAGGTCGAGGTGGTCGTGCGCGGTGAGCCGGGCCCCGATCTCGATCGCTTCGTCGACAGGACCGTCTCGGCCCTCGCCGGTTACGAGCTCGCCCCCACGATCCGAAGAGACCCTCCGGACCCGGGGGAATTGAACCCCCAGCTGCTGATTCATGGCGAGCCCATCGTGCAGGGAGACCTGAGCCGACGTGAGCTCGAGGCCGCGATCAAGAGGACGCTCAGCCACTGGTGACCTGGCTGATAGCCGTGGCCGAGGCGCGTGTCGTCTCCGGACGAGGAACCGATCGCTCCGTTGCGCAGAGATGCGCTACGTACTCGCCCTTTACGAGCACGTCCCGCCAGTCCGTTGCAGGGCATCCGCCCGGCAAGGAGCGGGAATCTCCCCACGGTTTTTCGAGATCGGGTATGGTCGATGCCCTGGAACGACATCCGGGTACGAGTGCACCCTTTTGATTCGACAACGGAAGCCGCGATCGGCGGATCGACTCGGCGAACCTTCTGCCAGAGGAGGACCTCTTCATGAAGAAACTGGTGGTCACCGTTTTGTCCCTCTTGGTCATCACGCCTCTTCTGGCTGCACAAGAGCCGGTCGCGAGGGCTCACGCAAAGGTCACTCCCGAGGGAGTGTTCACGGTTCACGAGGTCATGCCCGATGGCATGGCCTCCAACGGCCTGGCGACCCGCAATTCGTCTCCCGGGCTGCTCTGGAACCACCCCGATGGCGGCCTGGCCTGGATGGCGAGAAGCGTTTCCATCGGCGACCGAGGCACCCAGGTCTGCTCCGTTCACGAGCTCAACAACGAGCGCGTTCAGCTCTTCTCCGTGTTCGATGCCGATCCGCCGACTCCGATCTGGACCGACACCACGATCCATGGATCGGATCCCCTGGTGGGCTCGTCTTCGTCTCTCGGCCATTATCACGTGGCAATGTACCGGTCGGGCGGCACTCTCCACGTCAACGGCTACGACTCATCGTCCGCGACGCCGCTCTGGACGTGGTCCTATGCCGCTGGGACCACCGGCGGCGGGAACGTCGCCATCGATCGGGACGGAACGATCGTCGCCTTGGCGGTCCACGACTACGCTGCTTCCGAGATCCACCTCTACTTCCTCGATCCGGCCACCGGGGCCGAGCTGTTCACCCCCCAGTACTCGCAAACCTTCGGCGGGCTGAGAGGCTTCGATTTCTCGGCGGACGGTTCCACGCTCTATATCCATGACGGATCCACCGGGGTCGACATCTTCGACGTGGCCTCCCAGTCCGTGGTCTACTCGACCACGACGAACGGATCCTTCGACGGACACTGCATCTCGGGTGACGGCACCAAGTTCGCCTTCGGCGGCTTCGGTACGGTCAAGATCTGGGAATACAGCGGCGGCTCCTGGTCCTCCTATGTGTTCAACACGGGGGGAGGCAACTACGCGGACGAGATGGACTTCTCCGACGATGGCACGACCCTCGGCTTCGGGGTTACCCAGTACAGCCCGTCCGCCACCAAGTGCGAGGGCTACATCATGGACGTGCCCTCCAAGACGATCGTCTCGCACGCGATCTGGAGCAGCTCGGGCTCCTATCAGGACGTCTGCTCCGCCGCGGCCATCAGCCGGGATGGACGGTACTTCGCCTTGGGCCGCTGGGGTGACCAGTTCGGTACCAATCACGAGGTGTACGTCCTGGAGCACGGCAACGACACGCCCGTGGCAAGCATCAACATGCGCGGTTCCGCGTTCACCGTGGACATCTCGGCGGACGGACAGGTCACGGCGTCGGGCGGCAAGGCCGTCCATGCGAACGAGTTCGGCAACGGCGGAGACGTGTACTGCTACGATCTCGGCGACGAGGACCTGGTCGTCAAGGGCAGGCCGATCGGTGGCCAGACCATCCAGCTCGAATCCTACGGGCCCGGCAGCGGGACCTACATCGCCTTCAACGGCACCGGGGACGTTCCGACGGGGATCTCGACCAAGTTCGGGATGCTCTACCTCGACGTCTTGCCGCCGAATACCGTGACGGCGCTGTACGCGAGCACCTGGCCAGGACCGGGCTTCGCCTCGGACACGATCGACGTCCCGCCCGACCCGGTACTGGTGGGAGAGACCGCCTACGTGCAGCTCGTCTATTCACCTTCCCCTCCGGGGGGGTGGTTGCTCAGCCAGGACTACGTCACGGTCACGATCCTGCCGTAGATCCGAGCCCGTTCACTGCTTCATCCCTCGGCGGTCACCGGGCAGCGGGCTTCCCCCCGGAAGCGCCCGAGCCGGCACCGACGGGAGCCACGTGATGCACGTGGATTCCGGTGCCGGTATCGGGGGCGGATCACCGGCGCTAGAATCGCTCCTCCATGGGGAGGTGATCCATGCCTGCGCTCGTTTCGTTCACCCTGGCTCTGGCTCTCTTCGGTCTGCCCGTCCTCCCGGCTCAGGACGACGAGGACCTCTCGATCCTCCGGATCGGCGAGGTCATCGAGGAGGAGATCACGAACGACGACCCGGTCGTCCACACGGAGATCCTCGACGC
>CAYRXS010000183.1:0-13636 GCA_964428225.1 uncultured Planctomycetaceae bacterium | reverse complement strand
GTCGGAGAAGAAGGAAGCCCCGAAGGCCGCCGCGAAGAGCTGCTCGCGGACGAGGCCCAGCAGCCGCGAGGCCAGGGTCGCGATGCCGATGCGACCCGCGGCCCGGCCCACGCTGGCCTCGTCCTTGCCCCTGTCGGGCGGGGCGGGGATCTGCTCCTCACTCATCGGGGAATCGCTCTGTCTCGGAAGGGTTGGCCGGTCAGCGGCCGCGCCAGAGGACGAGGAAGGTGGCGGCGAGGATCTTCAGGTCGAGCCAGAGGGACCAGTTGCGCACGTACTCCACGTCGTAGCGGATCCAGTCGTGGAAAGCGTGGCTGTTGCGCCCGTAGACCTGCCAGAGCCCCGTGATCCCCGGCCGCACCTGGAGGCGCGTGTCCCGCCAGCCCGGGCTGAACTGCATCTCCTTGCGCTCGAGGGGGCGCGGACCGACGAGGCTCATGTGCCCCATCAGCACGTTCGTGAGCTGCGGCAGCTCGTCCAGGCTCGTACCGCGCAGGAACCGTCCGACGCGGGTGACGCGCGGATCCCGCTGCATCTTGAACATCGGACCGTCCATCATGTTGCCGTCGCTCTGGCGAAGGCGTTCCTGCTGGCGGTCGGCGCCCCCCACCATGGTGCGGAGCTTGAGCATGCGAAAGTCGCGGCCTCCCCGCCCGCAGCGCGTCTGGCGGAAGAAGATCGGGCCTCGCGAGTCGAGCTTGATGAGCAGGGCCAGCGTCAGGAAGAGCGGACTCAAGACCAGCATGCCGATGGCGGCGACCGCGATATCGAACGAGCGCTTCGACCAGCGCGCGGCGCGGCTGCGGGCGGCCGCCCAGGTGCTCGCACCCCGGGCGTCGTCGAAAGTCAATCCGGGGGCGGGGGACGGCGCCGCGGTCCGGGGCACCCGCGAGGGGCGGGAGCGACGGGAGCGCGAGACGAGCACGAGCCGCTCGGTGCTGGCCCCGGCGTGGACCGTGCAGCCCTCCGATACGATGCAGGTCTCGACGTCCGCGCCGGGCTGCAGGTCGACTCCGTCCCACACGAGGCTGTCCCGGATCCGCACGCCCTCCCCGACGTGACACCCGCTGCCCAGGGTGACGGGTCCCGTGATCTCCGCCCCGCGATCGATCGACGTGTCGTCGCCGATCACGACCGGTCCCGTGATCTCCACGTCCGGTGCGACGGTCACGTTGCGTCCGACCCAGACCCCGCTCCGGATCTGCGTTCGCCCCGGCTCCGTCTGCGCGGCGCGCGCCCCGCCCGCCAGCAGGATGTCGCGGTTGAGCTCGTAGTAGTCCTTCGCCGTCTCGATGCTGCGGAGCGGCTCCTCGGCGCGGTAGACGTGGACGGAGATCCCCACCTGCCTCAGCCGGGGAATGAACTGCTCCTTGAAGTCCATGTAGCCCTCGTCCCGGATGAAGTCGAGGACGATCGGATCGCAGAAGTAGATCCCGCTGAACGAGAGCGTCGGACGCCCGTCCGCCGGAGTCGGATCCGCGTCGAAGGCCAGGACCTGGTCGTCGGGATCGAGCAGCACGTGCCCGCGACCCGCGGCCCCCGCGGTGCTGGCCTGGACGACGGCGGTGATCCCCGCGCGCCGCTCGCGGTGTCGGCGCAGGACGGGCTCCAGATCGAAGCCGATCGGGAACACGTTCCCGCCGATCACGAGGAACGGCGCGGAGCGCAGGTAGGGTTTCAGGACACTCAGCGCCCCGGCGGTGCCGCGCAGGCCGAGGTCGGGGATCAACTGGATGCTCACGTTCTCCCCCAGGGCCCCGCCGCGCAGGGCGCAGAGGGTGGGAGACTCGGTCGAGCGGGGCGGGGCCAGGACCGCGATGTCCGTCACCCCGAACCGGCCCAGGTGCCGCGACTGGTGTGCCAGGAGGGGCTCGCCGGCGAGGGGGAACTCCAGCTTCGAGTAGAAGTTGGCGAGGGGGAAGATCGTTGTGGCGTGACCCCCCCCGAGGATCACGGCCCGGGTCAGCTCCCGGACGTCCGGATCGTCACCGGAGGAGGGTTGCGACGGCGCCACCTCGGGCCGCAGGGCCCGAAGATCGTCCATCCGCTCCTCCGAGATACGATTCCTGTCCATACTCCCTGTTCCTGATCGGGCCCCGGGAGGGTGGGCCTGAGGGTATTTCCACGGCGATGCCCTCTACGGAACGCGGGGGAAGGGTGCAGTTCGGGGCGAGCTCTCTCTCCACGCCGTCCGGGTGGGGCTTTCCCGGGACGCCGAGGGAGGACTATCCCCGGGAGGTCCGAGCCCGTCAAGACGGGTCGGGGCAAAAAGCCGGCGGCGAGAAATCCCGCTCCGCGACCGCGATCAGCCGCCCTCCACCCCGGGTGGGCCCTCCTCGTCGGCCCACTTCTGGAGGGCGGGAAGGACGAGCTCCCGGAACAGGATCACGAGGCTGGCGGTCAGGGGGAGCGCGATCAGGATCCCGAACATGCCCAGGGCGGCGGCTCCCGCGAGCATGGCGAAGATGACCACGAGGGGATGCAGCCCCAGGCTGTCGCCGAGGATCTTGGGGACCAGGACGTAGCCCTCGAGCACCTCGGCGACCCCGAACACGATCCCGCAGCGGATCAGGGAGCCGACCACCGAGTGGTCGAGGATGCCGATCGTGAACGCCGCCACGAATCCGATGAAGGGCCCGAAGAAGGGGATCAGGGAGAGGAAGCCCGAGAGCATCCCGAACAGGAACGCGTAGTCGACTCCCGCGATCCAAAGACCGATCGACAGGATGAGCCCCTTGACGAAGCACACCGCGAGCCGCCCGCGGAAGAAGCTCGCGACGACCACCCCGATCTGGTCCGCCACGCCGGTCAGGCGCTCGCGATCCCGCTTGGGCAGGTAGCGCCGCACGAAGGTGTGCAGCCGCCCGAGCTCGAAGAGCAGGTAGTACGCGTAGAGGGGCACGAGCAGGAACATCCCCCCCACCGCGATGATCCCCCCGATGAAGCTCGACAGGAATCCCCAGGACTTCTGCGCCGCTTGTAGCCCGGCGCCCGCGGCATCGCCGCTGTGGTCCTTGAGGAATTCCTTCCCCAGCTGCTTGATCACCTCGAACTCGGGGACCTTGTACTCGAGGCTCGTTCCGAGCGACTCGTTCACGGAGCCGAGGAAGTCGTTGACCCGCTCCTGCAACCGTTCCTTGAGCGGCCTGGTCACTTCGTCCGGCGCAGCGTCGGCTGCATCCGGTGGTGTCGCGTCCTGGGTCGGGGCCGCTCCTCCCTCGCCCGGCTCCTCGGGGGCCTCGACCGCGGGCTCCGCCCGGATGCCCGCCACGACCTCGAGGGCGAGCCCGCGGATCTGCAGGACGACCACGAGCGAGATCACCGACGCGACCACGAACCCCGAGACGAAGACGAGGTTCACCGCGGAGCGCCGCGACAGGCCGAGCTGCTCGACCCGCACCACGAAGGGGTGGAGGATGTAGGCGGCGAGGTAGCCGATCAGGAGCGGGTTCACCACGGAGCGGATGCTCCAGGTGAACCACAGGACCAGGATGGCCAGGATCGCGAGCGCGATGTTCCGTTTCGTGCGAGACAGCCTCTCGAGCATCGGGTGACCTCCTCCGGTCTCCTACATCTCCTGGAGCGATCCGTCGTCGAAGTCCGGGAGGACGTCCGGCCGGTAGCCGTCCACGAAGGCCTCGTCGAAGTCGAAGCCGTCGCGGAAGTCCTCGATCGTGTCGGACTCCTGGCGGTTCAGGAGGTTCGCGTCGACGAGCAGGAAGACGACGTGCCCCCAGTCGAGCGAGCTGTGGATCCCCCAGGAGCGCCAGACCTGGGCCGCGAGGGGCCCGAAGATCTGCAGGCCGTACTGGCGCATCCCCTCGAGGACCTGCTGCCCGGTGACGTGGCGCTGCGCGCCCTCGGCGTTCTCCTTGCCCGCGACCCGGATCGCGTAGTTGAGGGACTCGAACAGGAACCGGAAGGCCTCGGGGGCGTAGCGACCGTCGCGCAGGGCCAGGTCTCGGATCGGATCTTCGATGATGCTCCTCCGGGGGTGGCTCACGCGCGCGGGCGCGCCGCCGCCGGCCCCAGTATCGGAAGTCCCTGGCCCGAGACCAAGAGGGCGCGTTCGACGAGCATCTCGGGTCCCAGGTTGCGCTCGACGTCCGCGCGGATCTCGACCAGGGCCTCGAGGCGCCGGGCGAGGTCCCGCTCCTCCCACCGACCCTCCCGCGCGAGCTCCTCGGCGAGGTCGCCGTGGGCGAGCTCCCCGGGGTCGAGGCCGGCCAGCAGCCGCTGCAGGTCGCTCAGGACCCCGATGACCAGGTCGAGGAAGAGCCGGGCCCGGCTCCGGGCGCGGGCTCGGGCCTTCTCGCCGGGGAAATCCCCCTCGATCTCCCCCACCCGGGCCGCGGCGGGCAGGGGGGTGGTCCGGCCGTGCAGCACGTCCTCGAGGATTGCCCGCGCCGGCTCCGCGCCCTGGACCGCGAGCCGCAGGGCCCGGCCCGGGGATCCGCCGGACCAGCGCGCCAGCCTCCGCGCCCGCTCGCCCTCGAGCCCGGCCTCCGCGAGGACCTCCCGGCAGTCGTCGATCGCGAGCGGCTGGAGGCGCACCCGCACGCAGCGGCTGCGGATGGTGGGGAGCAGGAGCTCTCCCCGGTGGGTCTCGAGCACGAGCAGGGTTCCGGGACGCGGCTCCTCCAGGGTCTTGAGCAGCGCGTTCTGCGCCGAGGCGTTCATCCGGTGGGCCTCGCGGATCAGGACGACGCGCCCGCGCCCCTCCATCGCACACAGGTCGAGGAAGGTCTCGAGGCAGGGCTCGGGATCCTTGCCGCTCGGCACGTCGGAGCGCGCCGCGATCCGGTACACGCGGATCTGCTCCTCGCCCTCCCCGACCGCGTCGATCCGCAGCAGGTCGGGGTGGTTGCCCTGGTCCCCGCCCGACGTGAAGCGCTTGCAGGGACCGCACGTCCCGCAGGGTGCTCCGGGGCCCTTCGCGCACAGGAGCCCCGCCGCGAACCACGTCGCCGCGGTGTGCTTCCCGATCCCCTCCGGCCCCTCGAAGGACAGGGCGTGGGGCAGGCGGCCCTCGGCGGCCGCGCGCCAGAGCCGCTCGATCAGCGAGCGGTGCCCGCGCGGCTCAACGACCCGCACGGGGGACCTCCGCGCGGACCCGGGCCGCGACCTCCTCGGGCGAACCCTCCGCGGACACCACGGCCACGCGCGACGCGCGCCGGGCGAAGCGACGGTACCCCTCGGCCACCTTCCGCTGGAAGGCGAGGCCGCGCGCCTCGAACCGATCGGCCTCCCCGCCCCACCGCCCCGCGGCGGCCTCCGGCTCCAGGTCGAGGATCACGGTCACCGCGGGCGCGGGCTCCCCGGCCCAGCCCTCGAGCATCGCCAGCAGCTCGTCCTCGTCCACGTCGCCCGCCACCGCCTGGTAGGCGAAGGTCGAGGCGTGGAACCGCTCACAGACCACGTCGCGCCCGGCCTCGAGGGCGGGACGGACGAGCTCGTCGAGCATCTGGCGTCGCGCCGCCGCGAACAGCAACGCCTCGGCCGCCGCGCCGAGCTCGACCTCGCGGGCGAGCAGCACGTCCCGGATGCGCTCCCCCGCCCCGGTGCTCCCGGGCTCGCGCAGGTGGAGCGGATCGCCGCCCTCCTCGCGCAGGTCCTCGACGAGCAGCCGGGCCTGGGTGCTCTTCCCGCACCCGTCGATCCCGTCGAGCACGAGGAACCGTCCCCGCTTCGAGGCGTCCTGGTCGGTCATGCGGGCATGCTAACCTCTCTACCCGTCCCCGAGGACCTCGCGAGCCGCTTCGCACTCGGGGTCCAGCTCGAGCGCCCGCTCCGCCGCGGCCCGGGCCTCGTCGAGACGGTCGAGGTCGCGCAGGGTCAGGGCCTGCAGGCCGAGGAGCTCGGATTCGAGCGCCTCCCAGAGGCCGAGGGCGTAGCCTTCCGGAAGCGCGGGGTCGATCGGAAGCTCGGGATCGATCCCGGAAGTCTCCAGCAGGTCGCCGTCGAGCTCGGCGGGCACGAGCTGGCCCACCTCGAACTCCCGCAGGGCCTCCTCGTGACGGCCGAGCGCGCGCAGGGACCTGCCCCAGCCGAGGTGGAGGCTGCGGCGGAAGGGATCGACCTCGTTCGCCTCGCGCCAGTAGCGCACGCTCTCGGCGTGGCGGTCCTCCCCGGCGAGCCACCTCGCCACGACCACGCGCAGCTCGTACTCGCCCGCGTTGAACGCCAGCCACCGCATCCGCGCGGCCATGGCGTCGGCGGTCCGGCCCTGCTCCTCGTAGAGGGCGGCGAGCCGGATCTCGGCGGAGAGCGCGGCCTCGTCGAAGCCCGGGAAGTCGGACTGGGCCGCGAGCAGCTCCCGCTCGGTGCCCTCCTCGTCCCCGGCCTTCTGGAGTAGGGCCGCGTGGGCGATGCGGGCGCGGAAGTCCTCCCCCCCCGCGGCAAAGGCCTGCTCGTAGAGCGCGCGCGCCGCGTCCTCGTCCCGCTCGATCGTCATCTCCGCCCGCAGGAAGAGGCCGCGCGGCGGGAGGGCTCCCGCGGTCTCCGCGGTGCGCAGGGCTTCCTCGGCGTCGACCCCTTTCCCCTCGCCGTAGTAGCCCCAGCCCACGGTGCACCAGTCCTCGATCCACGCCGCCCTCTCCCCGGGATCCTCCGGCGGCCGGCGCGAGAGGCGGAACCGCAGGCGGAAGGTGTTCTCCGGGCTCCAGCGCGGCTCGATCGCGAGCGAGGCGTACTCGCGGTCGACGTGCTCCAGGAGACGTGCATCCATCTCCTCGGGGGTGACGTCGAACTGGTCGCGGAAGGCCTGGTCGAGGTCCGCGCCCGCGTCGAAGGCCTCGAGCAGACGCACCATCGGCGCGAAGCCGTGCTCCTCGATCAGGAGCGCGCAGAGCAGGCTGCTCTGGTAGTAGGCGAAGACCACGCGCGAGCCCCGGAAGGCCCCGTTGAGCTGGCGGATGGGGATGATCGTTCCGTTCGCCCGCGCGTCGATCATCTCCCGGCGCAGGTTGCGCTTCCACGCCGGGTTGCGCTGGCTCTCCTCCCAGGTGGCCAGCCCCTCGGTGACCCAGCGGGGGCAGCGGTTGTGCGACAGGCCGAGATGGATCACGTGCGTGAACTCGTGGTACGACGTCCGCGCCCAGGAGAAGTTGCCCCGCAGCTCGCTGAGCGGCGACACCGCGGTCACCACCGGGCCGAAGCACACGCCGAGGGCCGGGAAGCCCTCGAAGCCCGTCGAGCGCACCGAGAAGTCGCCCCACCGCCGGAAGACCTCGATCTTCGTCGGGCCGGGGGTGTAGCCGTACCGGGCGGCGAGCTCCTCGCGCGCTTGAGCGTAGAAAGGCACGAGGTACGCCTCGAGCACCGCCGCGGCGTCGGGGAGCCACGCGAAGCTCAGCTCCTCGTGCTCGACCTCGACCATGTTCTCCGCCATGCGGCGCAGCACGAGGGACGTGTTGTCCCGCCACGCGTCGTGCCGGCCCTCGGCCACCGCCACCGCCTTGGCCAGGGATTCCCGAGCGCCCTCCTCGTCGCCCGTGTTGGCCTGGGCGCGGCCCAGCTCGCGCCACGCCTCCCAGTCCCGACCGTCCCGCTCGACCGCGCTCCTAAGGAAGGGCTCGGCCTCCGCGAAGCGGTAGAGCTCGAGCAGGTGCCGTCCCAGCTCGCGCTCGGGTGCCGAGTCGCCGGGATCCGCCGCGAGCAGCTCGTCGAGGATGGCCCGGGCGTCGTCGCGCCGGTTCTCGACCCAGGCGAGGGTCGCGGCCTGCACCCGCACGTCGCGCCGGTTCGGGGCGAGCTCCTCCAGGGTCGCCAGGTCCCGTCGCGCCGCGAGCAGGGCGCCGTCGTCGAGCGCCGCCGAGGCCCGCGCGACCAGACCGTCGATGGAGCGGGGACGCGCGGCGAAGATCGCGTCGAGGATCTCCGCGGGCGTGGTCCGGCTGCGCCGCCAGTTGAAGCGGTACAGCTCGAACATCCCCCGGCGCGCCCCCTCGTGCTCGGGGTGCAGGACGAGGACCTCCCGGTACAGCTCCGCCGGCGAGTGGGCGCGGGACACGGGATCGTCGACCTCGCCGTAGGCCTCGAAGTACAGGGAGCCCAGCTCGACGAGCAGGTCGGGCTCGGGTCCCTCGCCCTCGGCCGCGAGCCGGTCGCCGGCCACCAGGGTCACGGCGGCCTGCTCCATGAGCCCGAGGGCGCGCTGGCACCGGGCCTGGGCCAGCAGCGTGCGCCAGGTCCGCTCGCCCTCCGCCTCCGCGCCCTGGCGGAAGGTCCCGAGGGCGTCGCGCCGCCGGCCCACCTCGAGCAGCGCGCGGCCCAGGATCCATGCGTCCCGCGGTTCGCTCGCGGGCCGGAGGGCGGAGGCGCCCGCCTCCAGCGCGGCGACCGCCTCCGGAGCACGGCCCAGCTCGACCAGGATGCGCGCGAGCTCGCGGAGGGCCTCGGCGCGGGGTGCGATGTCCTCCGTCGTGTCCGCGCGCTCCTCCTGCAGGGCGAGCGCCCGGCGCACGTCCTCCACGGCTCCGTCGTAGTCGCATTGCTCGAAGCGACACCGCGCGCGCATCACGAGGAGCGCGGCGTCGTCGGGATCCTCCGCGAGGATCTCGTCGAGGATCTCCCGCGCCTCGCGGACCTCGCCGCGGCGGCGCATCAGGTCGACCTCGGCCCGCTCCTCGGGACCGAGCAGCTCGTCGCCCTGCTGGGCGAGGGACGATCCGGCGAACAGGAGCAGCGCGCCGGTCGCGAAGAGGAATCGGAGAAGGTGGAGCATGGCTGCGCGAAGTGTCCCACGTTCGGCGTCGGCGGCCAAGACGAGAACCGCTCGACCACCATTGCCTCAGGGAGTCGCATTCTGTATCCCCGGTACCCATGAAGGACACTCGCAGGACGACGTCGTCGGTTCGTTTCTCTCTTCCCTTACTGTTCGTCGTCTTGTCCGCGATGGGCTGCGTGAGCAGCCCCGGGCTGGCCCTTGAACCGGTGGAGCCCTCCGCCGCGCCGACGTGGCTCCACCAGCCCCATTCCTGGGACCGCCTCCAGCAGATCGAGGACTGGCTGGTCGGCCCGGGGCCCGCGCACCACCCCGAGCTCGTCACCGAGGCGGAGCTCCTCCTCGCCGAGGGGCGCCTGCGCTTCGCCCGCGACGAGCGCTCCACCGCCCCCGCCTCCGCCCTGCGCCAGCGGCTCGACGCCGCGGAGGGGGGGTTCCGCCGCGTCCTGCGCGATCCGGCCGCCGATGCCGGCGTCTCCCGCCGCGCCGAGCGAGGCCTGGAGGGGGTGAAGAGCCTGCGGGGGATCCCCGCCACCTCCCCCACCCCGGGGGTGATCGCCCGCGCTTCCTGGTCCCCGGCCGCTCCGGATCGGGGCAACCTGACACTGCACCGGGGACCCTGGACGCGGATCACGGTGCACCACACGGCGCTGCACACCTCGACCCTCGGGGGCGCCGGCCGGACCGAGGCCGGCCAGGCCATCCACGGCATCCAGCGCCAGCACATGAGCCAGCGCGGATTCGGGGACATCGGCTACCACTACCTGATCGATCCCGCGGGGCGCATCTGGGCCGGGCGCAGCCTCGACTACCAGGGAGCGCACGCCCGCGGGAGCAACAACATCGCCAACATCGGCGTCTGCCTGCTGGGCAACTTCGACGACGAGCGCCCCCGCGGCGCGGCGATCCGATCGCTCCATTCGCTGCTCGGGGCGCTGCGCAAGCGCTACGGCATCCCCGCCTTCCGCGTCTACGGCCACCGGGACTTCTCCCAGACCGCCTGTCCGGGTCGCCACCTGGCCGGCTGGGTCGAGCGCTACAAGGGCGGGCTGATCAGCGCCTCGGGGTGACGGGCGGCGGAGCCCCGCTCCGTCATCCGAACAGGAGGAATCCCCCGCCCAGGGCCGTGCAGTAGACGGCGAACCAGGCGAAGGCGCCGCGGCTCAGGAAGGCGAGGAGCAGGCGCAGGGCTCCCCAGCCCACGAAACCCGCGAACAGGGCCGCCCACAGGATGGGCCCCGCTCCCCCCTCCACCGTCCCCTCGAAGAGGCGAGGGAGCTCGAGGACGGCCGCGCCCACGATGACGATGATCGAGAGCAGGAAGGAGAAGCGCGCGGCCCTCGTCGGGGAGAGGCCGCACAAGAGCCCGACGGCGATCGTGGCCCCGGAGCGGGAGATGCCCGGCCAGATCGCCAGGGCCTGGGCCGTGCCGATGAGGAGCGCGACGCCGAAGCCGGGGGTGCGGCCGCGGTCCGACTCCGGATCGGCGGGCGCGTCCGCCGCCGCGCGCGACCGCCGGGCCTTCTCGCCCACGAGCAGGATCGCCGCGGTGACGAGCAGCCCCCATGCGGCCCACACGGGCTCCTCGAACACCGACACCAGGCTCTCCCGGGCCCCGATCCCCACCGCGGCGGCGGGCAGCGAGGCGACGACGAGCACGGCCACCTCCCGGAAGCTGCCCCGAAGCACGTCCCGCAGGAGAGCAAGGAGATCCGCCCGGTAGACCACGAGCACTGCCAGGAGCGTCCCCAGGTGCAGGGCGACGTCGATCGTCAGGGCCGGCTCGTCGAGGCCCAGGGCCTTCTGGGAGAGGACGAGGTGGCCCGAGGAGCTCACGGGCAGGAACTCCGTCAGCCCCTGGATGAGGGCCAGGAAGGAGAGGACCGCGAAGTCGGGGATCCGCTCGAGGAGGAGGGTGAGGGCGATCACGGGGCGGGAGGAGAAGGAGGGGCGAGGGGCGGCCGGGGGCCGCGGCGTTCTTCGGCAAGAGTGTGCTCGTTTCCCAAGGCCCTCGCCACGAAGCAGGACTCCACGGCGCAACGTAGCCGGAAAAAGCCTTGAGGGCTCCCCGCCCCCGCCCTACCCTCCCGCGCGCCGGAATCCCGGGCGATTTCGGCTCGATGGGGCCATTAGCTCAGCTGGCTAGAGCGCTACGTTGACATCGTAGAGGTCAGTGGTTCAAGTCCACTATGGCCCACCATCGCCCCCCGCTTCCGGGCCGAGGCGCCCGTTTTTTCGCTCACAGGGTACGGGGGGGCGCGTATTTGCGGCCGACCGACCGGACCTCCCCTTCGCCCCCGCCCGCAAGCCCCGAGAGACGACGATGAGAGCGCTCACCTTCCTGCTTCCCCTCGCCCTCCCGCTCCTCGCTCCTCCCGCCGACGCCCAGGCCGAGGACCGCGCCCTGCAGCACCGCATCACCCCCGTGGTTCAGGTGGTGCGCGAGGCCCGTCCCTCCGTGGTGTTCATCCAGAGCAACGTGGTGAGCGAGCGCCACTTCTGGAACCGCGTCCGGAAGATCCCCGCGGTCACCTCCGGGTCGGGCGTCGTGATCTTCGAGGAGGGCTACATCGTCACGAACAACCACGTCGTGAACGGCGCCACGTCGATCAAGGTGAGCTTCGACCGCGCCGACGACCCCGTGGTGTACGAGGCGAAGCTCATCTCCCAGGACCACCGCAACGACCTCGCCCTCATCAAGATCGACGGCGACCGGCCCTTCCCCGCTCTGCGACTCGGATCCAACGATCCCATGCTCGGCGAGACGGTGGTCGCGATCGGCAACCCCTACGGCCAGACGCACACCGTCAGCAGTGGCATCATCTCCGGATTGCACCGCGACGTGCAGGCCTCGGCCAACGACGGCCGCGGGACGGTCCTGAGCTTCTCCAACCTCATCCAGACGGATGCGGCGATCAACTTCGGCAACTCCGGGGGGCCGCTGCTGAACATCAACGGCGAGCTGATCGGCATCAACACCGTCGTGAACACCGGGGCCGAGAACATCGGCTTCGCGATCCCCGTCGACCAGGTGCGCCGCGTCCTGAGCGAGCACCTGCTGTCGCTCGACAACGCGCGGGCCTGGCTCGGCTTCGATCTCGACACGGACGGGTTCGTCGTCCGTGACGTGATCCAGGGCGGCCCGGCCCAGCTCGCCGGCCTGCGGGTAGGCGACCGTATCGCGAGTCTCGCGGGCAAGGACCTCACCGACGAGGACAGCTATCGCCTCCTCCGTCTCGGCGTGCAGCCCCTCGACGACGTGACCCTCGCGGTGCGGCGCGGCGAGCGCGAGAAGGAGATCGTGGTCACCGCCTGGAACCGGATCGACGGCTACCTGTACGAGCGCCTCGGCCTCACCGCCGAGCCTACCCTCGTGAGCCCGGGGATGCGCCGGTACCTGCGCGTCGCCTCGCTGCAGGCCGAGGGGCCGGCCGCGGAGCTCGGCCTCTCCGTGGGCGACATCCTCGAGGCCGTGCAGCCCGACGGCTCCTCCCTGAAGCGGCTGACGTCGAGGGACGAGCTCGTGTGGCTGCTCTCGAGCCTGGACTCCGGAACGAAGATCACCATGTACGTCTGGCACGACGACAACGGCGACGGCGAGTTCGACCTGCGCGGGGAGAACCGCGAGCGCTACCGGGGCGACCTCACCCTGCTGTGACGGGCTACTCCGCGTAGCCCATTGCCTCGAGCTGCCGCTTGAGCTCGGGGTCCGCCTCGCTCGCGCGCGTTTCCGGTCGTGCGCGCCGCCTTCGGTCCAGAGCCGATCGCAGGGGACGCAGGTCGCGCCCCGATCGCGTGAGGTCGCGTTCCTGGCGGGCGTCGCCGTCGATCTCGTACAGCTCCTCCCCCCAGCTCGTCCGGATGTACCAGTCGTTCCCGCGGACCAGGGCCATCCCGATCGGCTTCGCCTGGACCTCGGCCACGGTCATCCGGTGTCCGCCCTTCCAGGTGAGCGAGTGCTCCATGGCGAACAGGTCGCGCTCGGGCGGGCTCGCCTCGCCCGCGATCAGGGGGACGAGCGACCGCCCGTCGAGCCCCTCCGGGGGCGCGCCCCCCGCGAGCTCCCGCAGGGTCGGCACGACGTCGACCAGGGAGACGGGCGTCGTCACGTCCGCGCCCCCGCGGCCGGGAATCCGCAGCAGCATCGGGATCCGGATCTGATCCGCGTGCAGCCGACCGCCGTGGTGGATGCGCCCGCGCTCCGGCGCGAAGCCCTCCCCGTGGTCGGAGACGAACAGGACCACCGTGTTGTCGAGCAGCCCCTCGCGCTCGAGGGCGTCCATCAGCTTCCCGACGGATGCGTCGAGCAGCTCCACCTCCGCCTGGTAGAGCGCCTCGAGGTCGCGCCACTGCGCGGAGGAGCCCTTCGTGACGCCGAGCACGCAGTCGACGTACTCCTCGCGCGTGCTCGTGTCGCGCGGCTCCAGCCGGCTCACGGCCTCCTCGCGGAGGTTGTAGTAGTTGTGGACGACGTACGTCTGGGCGAACAGGAGAAACGGCCGCCGGGAATCGCGCGCCGTCAGGTACTCGACGCATCGGTCGAGGATGAGCGCCTGCTGCGCCGTCTTCGCCGCCCAGTCCCCCTTGGCCACGCGCACGCTCTCGTAGACGTCGAACCCCCGGGCGAAGCCGTACCCCCCGTCGAGGAACGCCCCCCCCGTGAACGCGACCGTCTCGTAGCCGAGCTCGCCGAGCTCCGTTCCCAGCGTCCGGACCTCGTCGGAGATCACCGTGCGCCGGTCCGTCGCCCCGTGCCGATCCGGATAGAGTCCGGTCACCAGTGAGGCGTGGGCGGGCAGGGTCCACGAGGCCGTGCTCAGCGCGCTCTGGAAGCGCAGCGATTCGTCGGCGAGGGCATCGATCGCCGGGAGCGCGGCGGCCTCGGGATCGAACGCCCGCAGCGCGGAGCGG
>CAYRXS010000182.1:10626-13683 GCA_964428225.1 uncultured Planctomycetaceae bacterium | reverse complement strand
GTCGATGTCGCCCTTGGTCAGGGCGCGGACCGAGAGCTCGAACGAGTTGCCGCGGCTGAACTCGCTCCGGAGCGGCTCGCTCGCGAAGCCCGCGGTGTCGATCTTCAGCTCCTTCTCCTGGAGCCGCACCTCCCGGCCCCGCGGCACGCTCATGTGCTGGATGGTGATGGCCTGTCGGTCCTTGAGGCCCGCCACCTCGATGTCGCCGACGTCCACTCCGGCCTCCGTGGCGAGCACCCGCACCGCCTCGGGCGTGGTCATCTTCCGCTTCGTGATCCGGTAGATCCGGTACTCGCCGCGATCGGCCAGGTAGCCATCGACGAGGAGCTCCCGCACGCGGAAGTCACCGATCCTCTGCTTGAGCTTCATGAGTTCCAGGCCCGGGTCTTCGCGAGTTGCTTGAGAGTGCGCTCCAGGTCTTTGGGCACCGGCGCTTCGACCCGGGTCCGCGTTCCCCCGTCCGATCCCGACAGCTCGGGGATGGCGATCTCGGCGGCGTGGAGCGTGAGGCGATCGATCAGGGGTCGTTCCGGACGTCCGCGCTTCGGCCGATAGTCCGCCTTGATCCGCGAGAGGTGCAGCGCATCCTGCCGCCCGTACTGGAAATCGACCGCGAGCGGGAACCCGGCGGCGGCGAGGTGGACGCGGATCTGGTGGGTCCGCCCGGTCAGGGGCTCGCAAGCGAGCAGCGTGTAACCCCGGAAGCGCCGCTCGACGGAGACGCGGGTCCGGGAGGGCTTTCCCTTGCGGGGATCGACGCACTGCTGGCCGCTGCGGCGGGCGTCGGGACCGAGAGGCATGTCGAGCGTCTCGGACTCTCCGTCGGGGAGCGGGTGCTCTCCCTCCACCAGCGCCAGGTATCTCTTGTGAACGGTGCCCGCGTCGAACGCGCGGCGGAGCGCGCGCTCCGCCTCCAGGTGCTTCGCCACGAGCACGGCTCCGCTGGTCCCCTTGTCGATGCGGTGGACCAGTCGATGGCGGACGTCGATCGGCTTCGGCCCCTCCGGGTTCTCCCCGTCGACCCGGGCGCTCGCCGAACGCTCGCGCGCCAGCTCCAGGAGCGCGCCCGAGAGGCAGGCCTGGTCGCGGGCCCAGCGCTCGGGCTCCACCGAGAGTCCCGCCGGCTTGTTCACGACGAGAACGTCGTCGTCCTCGTAGAGAATGGGGATGCGAACCGAGGGAGCGACGGGCGGCGTCGGGGCGTCGCTCTCGTCGAACTCGACGAGGAGGACCTGGTTCTCGCGCAGCTTCAGGGAAGGATGGGCGGGAGTGCCGTCGACGAGCACGACTCCGTTGCGGATCTGGTTGCGCACGTATCCCTTGTTGCACTCGGGATACTGCAGGCAGAGGAACTCGTCGAGCTCGAGACCCGCGCGGTCGTGGGGAACGACGATCGTATCGCTCACGGCGAAGGACGGTTGGCGAGAGAGCGCGCCGGCGGAGGATCACTCCGTCGTCGCGGACGTCTCGGCGACGTAGATCTCCGGCTTCAGGGCTCCAACGAAGGGTAGATTTCGATAGCGTCCCGCGAAGTCCAGTCCGTACCCCACTACGAAGAGGTCGTCGACCTCGAAGCAACGATGGTCCGCTTCGAACTCGGTCGCTCGACGCGCGGGTTTGTCGAGGAACACGCAGGAACGTACCTCCGCCGCGCCGCGCTTGACGAGCTCCGCCCGGATGGCGGAGAGCGTACGACCGGTGTCGAGGATGTCGTCCACCAGGAGCAAGGTGCGTCCCTTGATCTCGCCGTCCGCCGGGAAGTAGTTCACCTCGAGGTCCTGGGAGACGGTGCCGTCCCGGTAGCTCGACGCGGAGACGAATGCCAGCTCGAGGGGAATCGGAATGCGACGGATCAGATCCGAGGCGAAGATGCAGGAGCCCTTGAGGACGCAGACCACCGTGAAATCCCGATCGCGGTAGGCCTCCGTGATCTCGGAGGCGAGCCGATCGATCGCGGCCACGATGGTCGCCTCGGAGTAGAGGATCTCGTCGATATCTTCGTTCACGGCGGAGGGGAGGACGGGCCCGGGAGCGGCAGGATGACGCACGCCGCCGCCAGACCGTGTGCTCCGTCCGGCGCCGGAGGCGGCGGAAGGGGCCGAAAACGGGCCGTCGGGCCCGGGGGGCGGAAGCCCTGCGCGCCCTCGCGGGCGTGAAAAGGGCCGGACATCCTAGCAGTTGGACCTCCGGGCCAGCCAGGAGCAGGTGGCCGAAAGGGCGTCATCCGGCCGCGAATCGGCGGATGAGGGCGCAGGGATCGAGAACGCAACCCCTTGAGCGATCCGGGCGAAATGCTACATTTAGGGCAGAAGTCGCGCTGTAGGGGCATTGTTCACCGCCTTTCCTCCGATCCTACGGCGCCCAGGTTCCAGCAAGTCCCAGGCAGGGCGAACCGGTATTCCATCCTCCGAGACGGGTTCGAGCTCCCCTTCGAGCCGGGCCCGGTTCGGGTGAATCGAAACTTCTGCGCGGCGCTTGCTTGAAAAACTCGGTGAACCGCTTTCGGTTCCCCGTGGAAACCACCGAAGTCCCGATTCCTTCTCGAATCTGATCATGGACTCCACTGTAAAGGCCAACACGGCTCGTAGACAGTACCGTCGGCGAAGCGACGAAGAGCGCATTGCCGATCTCGAACGCCGTATCGACGAGCTCAAAACGCAACAGGCGGCGAAGAAGAAGATGGAGGATCCTGTCCTCAAGGAGATTCCCAAAGTCCAGCGCCGACTGCGCAAGTTCGCGCAATTCGCGATGGACCACAATCGCCCCGACATTGCCAATTCCGCCACCGCGTTCAAATCGAGTCTCGACCGAATTCTCCGGTCGGAGCTGACTCCCGCCCGCCGGGTGACGCCTCTGATCGAGTAGGACCGGTCCCCCCCACGGGACTACTCCCCGGGACGCGAGGAAACGTCCCGGACGGGAGTGTGGCGTACGCGGTCCGCACCTTCTCGTCTGCTCGCGGTATCGTCTCCGGGAATCTGCGTGGTGAGAGACGATCATGCCGAGCTCCGTCCACAACCACCGGAACCGGGCAGCGGACCAGAATGTCTTTTACCA
>CAYRXS010000182.1:0-10616 GCA_964428225.1 uncultured Planctomycetaceae bacterium | reverse complement strand
ACCGGAACCGATGCGCCGACACCCTGCCGTCGAGACCCTCTCTTCCGAGCTCCTGTTGCACGGGCCCATCTTCGACGTTCGTGAAGAGTCCGCTCGCCTTCCTTCGGGCCTGAAGCAAGAGCTCCTCGTGGTGGACCACCCGGGCGCGGTGTGCATCGCCCCGGTCCTGCCCGGCGGAGAATTGCTCCTGGTGCGCCAGTACCGCCACGCCGTCGGGGACTGGCTGGTCGAGATCCCCGCCGGTCGCCTCGAGGAGGGCGAGGATCCCCTCGCCGCCGCGCGACGCGAGCTCGAGGAGGAGACCGGCCATCGAGCCACCCGGTGGAGGGAGCTCCTCGTCTTCCACCCCGCGCCAGGTTTCTCCTCGGAGCATCTCGTCCTGTTCGAGGCCCGCGGGCTCGAGCCGATCCCCGGCGGAGGTCGGGCCTGCGATGCCGACGAGGAGCTCGAGCTCGTGCGCGCGCGCCCCGCGGAGATCCTGGCCGGGATGACCACGGACGCGAAGACCCTCCTCGCCGCCCATCTGCTCAGGGATCACGCCCCCCGCTAGCCCGGGAGGGGACGGCATCGAGGTCCGAGAGGAGGCGGTAGCCGCCCCGCGTCGCCACCAGCTCTCCCCGGGCATCGAGGCGCAGGATCGCCCCGGGGGCGCACCACAGGACTCCTCCCCCGTCCGCCGCGAGACCCGCGCCGAGGCCCAGGAGCGGCAGGTCGGAAACCTCCCGGTCCAGGATCCCTCCGGGGCCGAAGCGCCGGACGAGCGGGCTCTCGCCGTCGGCCACCCAGACGGCTTCCCTCCCCGGAACGGGAGCCATGCGGGGAGCCCGCAGGTGGCAGGCCGTGGACCAGCGGGGCTCGAGGTCCGGACCGAGCAGGTGCAGGGTGCTCCGCTCCCCCCCCTCGAGCGCCCACCACGTCCCGGCCCGCGGGCCGCGGGCGACCTGCCCGATCGCGCACCGGCTCAGCCCCCAGTCGAGGACGGCCGGGTCACGCGAGCCTCGCACGAGAACGACGCCGTTCGATCGGCCGACGAGCACGCGACGGTCGGTCGCGGCCAGGCACCGGGCGTCGTCCAGCCGCAGGAGCTCCCGGCGTCTGCCCCGCAGCTCGAGGAGGACGACGGACACGCCCTCGTCTCCCTCCTCGATCAGGACCGCCTCGTCGCCGCCCAGGACGTCGAGGTCCAGGACGGGCCCGATCGGCGCTCGCCAGACCACCTTCCCCCCCGCGTCGACCCGCAGGATCTCTCCGGCCCCCGGCTCACGGTGGTCGCCGGCGACGACCCACGCCCCTCCGTCGGATCGACCCGCCACGAGTCGGGGCGAGCGCACCGGCAGGGAGACCGCGGGCAGGAGGTCCGGGTCGAGGGCCTCCACACGATGCCCGGCACGGTCCGCGATCCAGAAGGCGCCGGAACTCGTGGACTCCCCGCCTCCGCACCCCAAAGGGCTGGCGAAGAGGAGCGCCGCGAGCGACCCCGCGCAGGCCGCCGCGGCGCCGGGGGAAAGAGACGGACGCCACCGAGCCGCCTCTCCCCCTCGCAATCGTCCCTTCGACCACACCCGAAGGACGGACGGGAGGCGGATCGGTTACGGGGCAATCGGAGGTTTCACACCTCCGGGGAGTCGTTGCTCCGCCTCGTCCGCCCCCATTCGACGAATCCCACGATCAGGCCGAAGATCGCGGTCAGGGGTAGCATCCCCCCCCGTAACTCCTCCTCCATGCCCGGGTGCGCCAGCAGCGCGAAGGGCACCGGCCCGCAGACCAGTCCGACGATCGGGTAACACCACGGAGCCACCCGGAAGAGACGGACTAGTCCGACGACCGCAATCCCGTAGAGGCTCCCGACCAGGAGGAGCCCGAACCGGTTGGCGTTCTCCGGATCCTGAAAGCGCAGGATCAGGGCGAAGAAGGCCCCGACCATCCCCGCGGGCACCAGCCCTCCGACCAATCGCATCAATCGCCTCACCGTGAGCCTCCTCCGTCGAGCCACGTCGCCTCGACCACGTCCGACCAGACCGGGAGCTGGAGATCGACCCGCTCCAGGAGCCGCTCCGCCTGCCCCGGTAGCTCGCCCACGTCCCCGAGCCCGAAACCGACGAGCTCCAGGGTGAGCAGCGCCAGGACGGCGGCCGCGGCGGTGGTCACCGCGCGCGCTACCTTCCCGCGCAGGAGCCGGAGCCGCGGCCTCGCGATCGCCGCCCCCGCGAGGTGCTCCGCGAGACCCGCCCGCGCCAGCTCGAGCTCGCGGGGCGCGGGCGCGGAGGCCCGACGGATCGCGCCGAGCAGCTCGCGGCCGCAGGCGAGCTCCGCCGCGCAGTCCTCGCAGGCCTCGAGGTGGCCCTGGTCGCGGGCCCGCTCGAGGGGCGGGAGCGCGTCGTCCAGGTAGCGCTCGAGGCGCCCCCGAACCCGGGCACAGCCATCTCGTGTCGTTCCTGTGTTCACCGTTCGTCTCCGTCTTGGTCCCGGAAGCGCCCCTTGAGGCGTCGCAGGGCCTGGTAGTAGTTCGCACGAGAGCTCTCCTCGCTGATCCCGAGGAGCTCGGCGATCTCGGCGTGGCTCAGCTCGTGGTTCACGCGCAGGTCGACCACCTCCCGCTGCCGGGGGGGCAGCTCTCCGACCGCCGCGCGCAGGCGCTCGAGCTCCTCGTCCCGCTCGAGCGCGTCGCCGGGAGCGTCGGAGTCCGCGGCCAGCTCCCCGAAGGAGCTCCCGCCGTCCCGCGCCGGTTGCTCCGCGGAGGCGGGGAAGGGCCGGCGCAGCCGCTGGCGGACGAGATTGAGGCCGATCGACAGCAGCCAGGAGCGCAGCCGGGCGGGGTCGCGGAGGCTCGCGAGCCTCTCGAAGGCCCGCAGCCACGTCTCCTGGAAGACCTCCCGCGCATCCTCGAGGTTGCGCAGGCTCCCCCGCAGGGTGGCCCAGAGGGGGCTCTCGTGTCGTCGCACCAGGTCATGGAAGCTCTCCCGGTCCCCGGCCAGAACCCGTGCGATGATGTCGCGATCCGTGGCCTGCAAGGTGGTGAGGCTCGAGTCTGTCCAGGGCGATTGCGGGATGTCCCACTGCGGATGCGCTCCGGCGCGAGACGTGAAAAACCCTTTGGCGCCTTCCCCGGGAGGGCTCCTCCGGGCGCGCTCGAGCCTATACCATTCCCCGAGCCCGGCGAAGGGCGTCCCTGGACGTCCCGCGCCCCCACCCGGCTCGTACCGCCCCCCGTGGACACCTCCATCCTGCTCCCCCACCTCGAGGCGGCCGGGGCTCGCGTCGCCCCCCGGCCGGAGGCCCCCTCGATTCCCGCCCTGCTCACCGGCGGCGACGTGCCCGCGGAATACCGCGCCGCCCGGGAGGGATGCGCGCTGTTCGACGCCACGGATCGTGGCCTGCTGCGGGTGAGCGGCCCCGACGCCGCCGACTTCCTCCACCGGATCCTGTCCAACCGGGTCCGGGAGCTCGCGCCGGGGACGGGGAGCCGCAACCTGCTCCTGGGCTCGAAGGGCAAGGTGCGCTTCGACTTCGACCTGGAGGTGGACGCCGACGCGATCGCGCTGTCCACGCCTCCCGGAACGGCGGGCGATCTGGCCGCGGCCCTGGACGTCTACCTGTTCACCGAGGAGGTGGAGCTCGTCGACGCGACCGGGGAGCACGCCCCCCTCGAGCTCTGCGGGCCGCGCAGCGCGGAGGTGCTGGCCGCGGTGCTCGGGGAGGTCCCCGAGCTCGACGACCGCGCGTGGCGACGGCTCGCCTGGGGCGAGGTCTCTCTCGTCCTCGGCTCCGTGACCGTCGCGGGTCAGCCGGGGTACCGGCTCGACGCCGGACCCGGTCACGCACACGCCTTGTGGGGCGCTCTGCTCGATGCGGGAGCGACCGCGGCGGGCGTCGTCGTGCGCGACATCCTGCGCGCCGAATCCTGCGCGGCTCTCCTGGGGGTCGACGTCGACGAGAACGTCTACCCCCAGGAGGCGCGGCTGGAGGACGCCTTCTCGCTGGACAAGGGGTGCTACACCGGCCAGGAGGTCGTGGCCAAGATCGAGACCTACGGCGGAGTGAACAAGCTGCTCCTCCCCCTCCGCGTGAGCCACGACGATCCCGTGCCGCGCGGGACCCGGCTGCTCCTCGAGGAGGGCGGCGAGGCCCGGGACCTCGGGGTGGTCACGACCTGGGCCTACTCGTTCGCCCTCGACACCGGCCTCGTCCTCGCCTACGTCAAGCGCAAGCACCACGAGCCGGGGACGAGCTTCCGCCTGTCCGACGGCTCCGGCACGGCGACGACCGTGGAGTGCCCCGTTCGCTGATGGGAAGCGCCGCTACTTCCGCGGCTTCAGGGGCTGGAAGGCGGTCGGCGTCCCCTTGTAGCTCTGCAGCTCGACGTCGATGCCGATGGTCAGGGGACCGAGCGGGAGGTCGCCCGTGATCCGGACGGGGATCCCCGTCTTCCGCTCCGCCCACAGGTGGATCGAGCCGTGGATGCCGAAGAGGCCCTGGAACTTCTCCTTCTTCTCCTCGTCGACGACCTCGCCGGGGTAGGCCGAGGGCTCGAGGAGGATCTCGACGACGTCGAAGGTGCCGGCCGCGGTCTCCATGCGCTTGCGGCGGCCCTTGGTGATCCGCAGCTGCCATAGTCGGTGCTTGTCGATCAGGGGGAAGCGCACGACCCGCAGCTCGTCCGTCACCAGCGAGCGCGTGAGGTAGAGCGCGCTCAGCATGTCGAGAGTGCCCGCCGGGATCTCGCGGTACGCGGGGTCCCTCCAGATGCGAGTCCCTCGCGGCGCTCCCTTCTTCGTGTCCTTGCGATAGCTGGATTGCCTCTTCTCCTCGCGGATGCCGAGGAGGATCTCGCGACGACGGTTCTCCGATCCCTCGTGCACGTAGCGGTAGGAGATGCGCGGCCAGTCCTGGGGAAGGATGCGCGTATCGATGGTGGCGTCCATCGAGTAGAGGGAGTAGTCGCCCTTGGCGTGGACGCTCAGGTGCGCGGTGTGCAGGGCCTCCCCCCCGTCCGTGCCTCCGGGAACCAGGAGCGACTCGCGGTACGGCTCGACCTCGCTCTTCATCGTGACCTTGCCCAGAACCGTGTCGAGCAGTCCGAAGTCGACGCTCACCGAGAAGCGGAGGGCCTCGTCGCGGGGAACGCGGAGGGACACGAGGTCCTCTCCGCGGTCGATGAGGAAGGGATCGTCGACGGGATCGATCGGGGCCGATTCCGTGCCGTCCTGAGGAGCGACGGCGGCCAGCAATCCGAGGAGGAGATTGGAGATTGGAATCATCTACGACTCGAAGGTTGTGGACGGGTCGGTCGGTGAAGAAGCGGCGCCCCGCACGACGGCCGAGGCCTGCCCCAGCTCTCGTCGCACGCGAATCCGCCGGTTCGCTTCGCGCAGCGCGATGCGAGCGGTGGGTGCATCCTCCTCGCGCGCCATGCGGAGGATATCGGCCGCGGTGCGTCCGATCCTCTCCTCGATGTCCTCGAGCGGCGTGGGGATTCCGGTCAGGTGGAACTCCGCGCCCCGCATCACGGCTCCGGAATTCACCACGAAGTCGGGCACGTAGAGGATGCCTCGTTCGTGCAGGCGATCTCCGTGGAGCGTCCGGGCGAGCAGGTTGTTCGCCGCCCCGCATACGATGGAGGTGCGGAGACGTTGGACCGTGAGGTCGTGGAGGATGCCTCCCATGGCGCAGGGACAGAACACGTCGCACTCTCTATCCATCTCCGTGCCAGGTTCTACGCATTCGATACCGAGCTCGCGCTCCGCCGCGGCCCGGCGATCGTCGTCGATCTCCGCCGCGAGCACCCGGGCGCCGAGCGCGACGAGGCGCCGGGCGACGAGGATCCCTACGCTGCCCAGCCCCTGGATGACCACGGTCCGGGCGGGGAAGTCCTCCTCCCCGAAGCGCGACCGGAGCCCCGCGCACAGCCCCGCGAAGACCCCCGCGCAGGTGGCCCCCGGCAGGTCGCCGGGACCCCCCCGACCGGGGAGGGTCACGTTCGAGGTGCTCTCCCCCACCCAGGCGAGCTCGCGCCAGCCGGTCCCCACGTCGGGGCCCGCGTAGTAGCGGCCCCCCATCTTCGCCACGCACTCGCCCAGGAAGCGGTACGCCGCCTCCAGGTCGAGGTAGGGCCGGTCGAAGAGCACCATCTTGGCCCCCCCGCCCCCGATGTCGGTCAGGGCGCACTTGTACGACATGGCCAGGGAGAGCCGCAGACAGTCGAGCAGGGCCTCCCGCTCGTCGCGGTAGGTGAACCGGCGGATTCCTCCGAAGGCCGGCCCGACGCTCGTGTCGTGGATGCCGAGGAAGGCGCGCGCGCCCGACTGGCGATCGTGGAAGGCGATGACCTCCTCGAACCCCTCGCGGGCCATCGCGTCGAGAACGTGGACTGCCATGCGGCGAACCTGGGTAGGGGACGGTACCCTCGCGTCGGTGAGCGCTTCGGCGCTCCCCGGGGCGAAGGCCTGGACGCATTCCTAGCCTTGGAGCCGGAAGAAACAAGCCCCCGGGGCGTCGATTCGCATTGCGAACCACCCGGCACCCGCTGCCGAGCACCCGTCGTTCCGCCATGAATCGTCCCGAATCGGATCCCGCCCGCTCGCCCTCGCCCCTCGCCGTCGCCGGCGGGGCCGCCCTCCTGCTCCTGCTCGCCGGCTGCGCCAGCACCCCCGCGGAGGAGTCCTCGGGCACGGAGGGTGAGGCCTCCCCCTACGTCCCCCTGCCCCTGAAGGAGCGCCCCTCCGCGGGCTTCTTCCTCGCGGAGTTCGACAACAAGCTCCGGGTGTGGTCGACCAAGACCCTGGAGGCGAAGACCGACATCGACTGGCGCCTCGTGCACACGCTCGAGGAGGAGATGGGGCAGGAGGCCTGGAAGCACCGCGACGAGCTGATCCAGATCCTGGAGGGCGGCGCGCCCCGCAACCGGGAGGTAGCGGCCGCCGCTCTCGGCTTCACCAAGCAGCCCGAGGTCCTCAGCCCCCTGCTCAACGCCCTCTCCGATCCGGAGCCGGCGGTGATCCAGAAGGCGCTCCTCGGGCTCGGAGTGCTGGCGGATTCCTCGACGCCCCTCTCGCAGATCCTCTTCGCCCTGCGGTCGGCCTCGGATCCGTGGACGCGCGTCAACGCCGCCTACGCGCTCTACCGGATCGTCCTCGCGGGAGGAGGGGACGACAACCTCGGCCCGGTGTGCCAGGAGGCGCTCCTCGACGAGGAGTGGGGCGTGCGGTCCCAGTGCGCGAGCATCCTGGGGCTCCTCGGGAACGTGGACTCCATCGAAGCCCTCGGCGAGCTGCTCCGGATGAGCGAGGCCACCACGTGCCACGCCACCGCGGTCGCCCTGCGGCGCATCGCCCAGAAGGATCCGAGCCGCACGGGACAGGTGGCGCGGATGCTGGTCGACGCCCTGGCGCGGGCGGAGCGGCTGGACCGCTCCTTCCTCCTGGAGGAGCTGGCCGCGCTGCGGGGTGCGAACCTCGGAATGGAGACGGGGCCCTGGCGCGAGTGGGCCTACGGCCTGCGCTGATCGGCCTCCTGCCCTTACGGGAACAGATCGGCGATTCGGCCCTGTCGCCCGCGGCACGCCTCGTTCATCATGGCGGGGTGACCAGTCGGTCGAGCCGCGCAGTCGACGGAGCGAGACGGGGGCGGACCATGGGCCTCGCGGTCCTGGTCCTGCTCGCCCCGGTGCTCCTCGCGGTCTGCTCGGCCCAGGATTCCGAGGTCCCCCCGGAGCCCGAGGCGCCGGAGGATCCCCTCGCCCCGGGACCGCTCCGGGCGATCGCCCACGTGAAGGGCTTCCTGACCCGCTCCGTCCTGGCGATCGACGCCCTCCCGGACCGGCCCTTCGAGCTGCGGGTGCTCTACCTCTTCCCGGACCGCTCGCGGTGGACGATCCAGCCCGTGGAGGGCCGCGCCGTGGAGCGCGCGGACACGTACCGCTTCGGGGGGCACGCCTGGCGCCACAGCGCCCGGGAGGGGCGTTCCGTCGAGCTGGAAGGGGCCGCGCGGGACGCCCAGCTCCTACGGATGGAGCTGCGGCGGGCGGTGTTCCTCTGGCCGGATGGCTTCGACTGGAAGGAGGTGGAGGCGCCCGCCCCGGAGGCGGGACCGTCGCGGTCCGCGGAGGTGTTCTGCCCCGCTCCCGAGAAGCCCCGCCGCGTGGGAGCCCTCCGCGCCACCCTCGACGCGGAGGGGCGGCCCCTCGAGGTCACCGTGGAGGGTCCGGAGGGCACGAAGCGTCGCACGCTGCGCGTCCTGGGCTGGCAGACGAAGGGGAAGCGCTCCTGGCCCCGGGAGCTGGAGCTGGTCGAGAACGGGACGCGGACGTGGAAGGAGACGGTGAACAGCGTGGAGACCCAGGTCACCTTCCTGGACCGCTACTTCGTTCCCTTGGACCGCCGCCCCGACGATCCCGAGCTCGCCCTGGAGGCGCGGATCCTCGCCCAGGACCTGCGGGAGATGGTCGTGCGGACCCACGACCTGCCCGAGGAGACCACCTGGGAGCAGGCCACGGCCCGCTTCGAGGCCCTGCGGGCCGCCGCGGCGGACGAGCTGGGGGAGCGGGGCCTGGCGCCGAGCGGGGTTCCCGCCTTCGGGCTGGACGCGGCGGGACGGCCGCGGACGGTCCTCCTGACCCTCGCGGATCCCCTGCCGGAGACGGTCCCGCCGGGGTGGACGGCCCTGGCCCGGCGCCCCGGACGGATCCTCGTGGTGAAGACCCTCACCCTCGTGGGCGCGGCGGCCCTCGCCCGCCTGCGCACCGGGCTACCCCCCGGTTTGCGGGCCGGCGAACCCTACGTACGGCTCTGGGGGGAGGACCGGATCCAGATCACCCTTCCCCTGGACGGTTGAGATCCCCCTCGAAACCCCCTGGAGCGTCCCCGGAGGGGGTCGGGGTGTCCCTTCCCGGAGACGGGCCGAGGAGCCCGGGGACGGCCCTGAGCGGCCCAGGGGGATCGACGCCAGGCACTCTATTTGCAAGTAGGCGGTGAATCCCCGAGGCCCACGAGGAGCCCACCATGAGAAAGCACGCCCTCTCCCTCCTGCTCGCGACCGCCGTCCTGGCCTTCTCCGGCCTCGGCACGGCCTCCGCCCAGCGAGCCCCCGCCGCGGCGGGCCCCGACGCCCTGGACGGGGAGACCGGAATCGCCGTCGCCATGCAGGGAAGCCGAGGATCCTCTCGGGGATCCTCCCGCGGTTCCTCGGCGGGCTCCCGCTCCTCCGGATCCTCGTCCCGCGGATCCTCCGCCGGCTCCCGCTCGTCCGGATCCTCTTCCCGCAGCTCCTCGCAGGGGTCCCGGGGATCCTCGCGCGGCTCCTCGGCGGGCTCCCGCTCCTCCGGATCCTCGTCCCGCGGCTCGACCCAGGGCTCCCGGGGATCGTCCCGGGGTAGCTCCACGGGCTCCCGCTCTTCAGGATCCTCGTCCCGCGGCTCGACCCAGGGCTCCCGGGGATCGTCCCGGGGTAGCTCCACGGGCTCCCGCTCGACCGGGTCCTCCTCCCGCGGCTCGACGCAGGGCAGCCGCTCGACCGGGACCTCCTCCCGCGGCTCGACGCAGGGCAGCCGCTCGACCGGGACCTCCTCGCGCGGCACCTCCACCGGCTCCCGCTCCTCGGGCACGACCCGGGGATCCTCCACGAGCGGCCGCACGGTGCCGACCCGCTCCGGCAGCCAGGGATCGAGCGCGACCCGGTCCTCGGGAGCCTCGATCTACGGCTCGCGGTCGGTGGGCTCCACGCCCTCGACCCCGCCCTCCACCTCCTCGAACACCGGGGCGGCGCGGACTGGAACCAGCTCCGCGCGGACTCCAACGGCAGGATCTTCGTCGTCCAGCGCCTCCCCGGCCCGTTCTTCCGGCTCGGTCATCGACCTGCGGTCGGAGCGTAGCACGCCCCGCGTGCGCTTCCCCGCGCCCTATCGCCCGGCGGGCTCCGCCTCGTCGAGCTCCCGGGCGACGACCCCGACCAGCCCCCGGACGTACCCCCGCTCCATGAGCACGCCGGGCAAGGACTCGGTCGGCGAGACCACGGTCCCGAGACGCGGGGCCGACGCCGGCCGCCTCGTGGACCACTACCGCGGCGCGAGGACCAAGCCCGCGGACCGTCCGGGAGGCCGGACCGCCACGACTCCCCCCACCTCCGCGCGGCGGACGTCCGTCTCCGGAAAGGTCGATGCTCCCGGAGGCCGCAGCGACGTCGATCGCACCGGTGGCCGGGGAGCCGACTACGGGCGCGGGCCCGTGGACCGACTCGCCAATCCGGGCCGGGGCACGACGAAGCCCTGGACGGATTCGCGGGGGAGCGGCCCCGGGGTCTCCGGGGTGCGCGGCACGGGCCAGACGAACCTGATCAAACCGGGCGGCTCCGCGACGCGCCCGGGCTCCGGCCGCATCGACGGCGGGGCGGTGCGGGGGATCGGCGACCTCCACAAGACCAACAAGCCTGCGGGCCGGAGGGTCGTCGCCGCCGGCTCCGCGATCGCTCGCGCCCAGGACCGCGCCATCGCCGCGAACGTCGCCGTCATCGGCGGGGTCTACGCTCCCGGGGCCTTCGTGTCCCGCACGGGCGGCTACGGCGGCAACTGCTGGAACGACGACTGGTGGTGGGGCGGCGGCTGGTACTGGAATCCCTGGGGATGG
>CAYRXS010000181.1:0-13683 GCA_964428225.1 uncultured Planctomycetaceae bacterium | reverse complement strand
GGCTGCACAGTGGGCAGCGCGGCTTCGATAGGCCCTTTGGAGTACCTATCCGCCAGGATCTCGATGGTGTCCTTCATGTCGAGGACCTTCATCACGTCGGCTTTGGACAGGATCTTCGTCATCTTCGTTCTCCGTGGGATGGGGGTGGATCGGCGGCACGAACGACCGCGGGGAGGCCGAGGATTCTACGCGCGCCGCGAATCGACGGAAGCGCGACCTTCGGGATCGCGTGCGAACGCAGAGGATCCCGTACAATCGAGAGCGTGGCCGACTCGCGCGCGCAAGAACTGACCGTCCTGCTCCAGAGCGCCGCCCAGGGTGAGGAGGCAGCCCGGGCGGCCCTGATCGAACGGGTCTACGAGGACCTGCACCGCATGGCCGCGCGGCAGATGGGCGACGAACGGCAGGACCACACCCTCGGCTCCACCGCCCTCGTGCACGAGGCCTGGCTCCGCCTCTTCGGAACCGAGGATCCGGGCTTCGAGAACCGGCGCCAGTTCTTCGCGGTGGCCGCGGAGGCGATGCGGCGGATCCTCGTCGAGCACGCGCGCCGCCGCCAGGCCGACAAGCGCGGGGGAGGTCGACGCCGCGAGACGATCGGCGACGTCGAGGACGATCCCGAGCTCGGTGCCGACGACGTCCTCGCGGTCGAGGAGGCCCTGCAGCGACTCGAGAAGCGCCACCCCGACCACACCCGGCTCATCGAGCTGCGCTTCTTCGCCGGGCTCACCCTCGAGGAGATCGCCAAGGTGACCGGCGCCTCCGAGCGCACCCTCAAGCGGCAGTGGCGCTTTGCGAAGGCGGTGCTGCAACGCGAGCTCGACGATTGAATGAACGCGGGCCCCGAGATGCCGTGCACCTCGAGGCCCGTACCTTTCCCCTCGGGCCGAGTCAGGGCTGGATCACGAATTCGAGCCCGTTCGACATTCCGATGCCCTGGGGCAGGGCGGGATCGAAGGCGAGCCACTGCGCGTACACCGTGAGCCCCGCGAGGGCCGGGGCCGGGGTGATGGACAGGTCGAAGCGCCCGTCCACGTCCGTCAGGAACGGGCCGAAGAAGCTGTGGTTGCCGAAGGCGGGCACGATCGTGCCGTCGCGGAACGGCAGCGGCGCGAAGGCATCGGACACCATGAGATACGCGAGCTGGCTCGACGGCCCGAAGCGCAGCCAGAGGTCGGTCGCCTGCCCTCCGCGCATCGGCCCCTGCAGGTGCAACACGGGCTTTCCGTTGCTCCCCTCCAGGTAGTAGCCGAGGTCGATCCCGGGATCCTCGGCCGGGGTGTGGACAAAGATGTCCTCCAGGTTGTTGGTGTCGCTCGCCACCAGGTTCGAGGCCGCCGAGTAGAAGGCCACCCGCTTCCCGTCGCCGGAGATCGCCGTGCCACCGTCGCTCCAGTAGTTCAACCCGGAGCCGTGGTTCGGGTACGTACCTTCGGAATCGACGCTCACCAGCCGCGTCTGTCGCGTATCCAGGTCACGGAGATAGACGCACTGGAAGAAGCAGGAATTCGCCACGATGTCCGTGGCCGTGGAGTAGAAGGCGAGCTTGCGACCGTCCTCCGAGAGCCTCGCCATCTTGCTCGACATGTTGGTTTGATCGCCGAGGCTGTTACGGCTCTCGAGGGTGGTCCGGGTCTCACCGGGCTCGTCGAAGGTCCCGTCGTTGTCGGCGTCGCGGTCGTGCACGAAGATGCGGTAGCCGGGCATACCCGTATCGTTGGCAATGAGATTCGTCGCCGGGCTGTCCCAAGCGACGTAGCGGCCGCCACCGGAGATCGAGGGCATGCGGGAGTGATTGTTCGCCTCGTCGCCGTTGTCGGCGACGGACACGCGCACCATAACCTGAGGGCTGTCGTCGAAGATCCCGTTCTCGTCCGCGTCCCGGTCGCATACGAAGATGTCCCCGCGGCCATTCGTGTCTCCGGGAACCAGGTCGGAGGAGTCACTGGCGAAGGTGACGTACCGGCCGTCGGCTGAGATGTCCGGGAAGGTACTGCTCCCGTCGCCCGTCGTTCCCGTCATGCTCCGGCTGATTAGTACCGTGGTTCCGCTCGTCCGGTTGCGGACGAAGATCTCGGACCACGGGTTCGTGTCCGGCTCCGGCGTGAGCCCATAGGAAGGAGCCTCGAAGACGATCTGCGTTCCATCGTCCGAGACCTGGGGGTACTGCGCCTGCCCGACCGGATTCGACCCGTCGTGCGCGATGCTGAGCCACTCGACGTGGCCGTTCGCCAGGTGGAGGATGTAGATGTCGGAATCGGCGTAGATATCTCCGGGATCGAGGTTGATCGCCCCGGAGTGGAAGACGACGTACGGGCCGTTGGGAGCGAATTGCGGCGAAAAGCTTCCGCCGTTCGCCCCCGGCAGCGGATTCACGGTCATCCCGGACGCCAGGTCGTGCAGGAGGAACGAGTGCGTGAAGCCGCCTCCCCCCAACGGAATGGTGCCGTCGAAGGCGACGAGGCTCCCGTCCCCATTCAGGGCGGGGTGGGCGGAGGCATGGTCTCGCTGCGCGCCGCCGACCGCATAGCTCACGAGCTGCGTGGTCTGCGCGAGGGTGGGGAAGGTGAAGACGGCCAGGGCCGCGGCGGAGAGGACTCGGCGGAGGGACGATTGCATGGATCCTTTCATGGCGTGCTCCCGTGGGTCGTGAGGATCGGGCTCTTCCGATCCACCCCCCCGTGCGCAGGCGTTGCACGACCGGGGCCACGATTCCGAACATTCCGATCGATTCTCGGCGACTACTTCACAACGAGACAACGGGCCTCGAGGCGTCCTGCACCCCGAGGCCCGTCACTCCATCCCTCGGGCGGTATCAGGGCTGGATCACGAACTCGAGCCCGTTCGACATCCCGATGCCCTGGGGCAGGGCGGGATCGAAGGCGAGCCACTGCGCGTACACCGTGAGCCCCGCGAGGGCCGGGGCCGGGGTGATGGACAGGTCGAAGCGCCCGTCCACGTCCGTCAGGAACGGGCCGAAGAAGCTGTGGTTGCCGAAGGCGGGCACGATCGTGCCGTCGCGGAACGGCAGCGGCGCGAAGGCATCGGACACCATGAGATACGCGAGCTGGCTCGACGGCCCGAAGCGCAGCCAGAGGTCGGTCGCCTGCCCTCCGCGCATCGGCCCCTGCAGGTGCAACACGGGCTTTCCGTTGCTCCCCTCCAGGTAGTAGCCGAGGTCGATCCCGGGATCCTCGGCCGGGGTGTGGACAAAGATGTCCTCCAGGTTGTTGGTGTCGCTCGCCACCAGGTTCGAGGCCGCCGAGTAGAAGGCCACCCGCTTCCCGTCGCCGGAGATCGCCGTGCCACCGTCGCTCCAGTAGTTCAACCCGGAGCCGTGGTTCGGGTACGTACCTTCGGAATCGACGCTCACCAGCCGCGTCTGTCGCGTATCCAGGTCACGGAGATAGACGCACTGGAAGAAGCAGGAATTCGCCACGATGTCCGTGGCCGTGGAGTAGAAGGCGAGCTTGCGACCGTCCTCCGAGAGCCTCGCCATCTTGCTCGACATGTTGGTTTGATCGCCGAGGCTGTTACGGCTCTCGAGGGTGGTCCGGGTCTCACCGGGCTCGTCGAAGGTCCCGTCGTTGTCGGCGTCGCGGTCGTGCACGAAGATGCGGTAGCCGGGCATACCCGTATCGTTGGCAATGAGATTCGTCGCCGGGCTGTCCCAAGCGACGTAGCGGCCGCCACCGGAGATCGAGGGCATGCGGGAGTGATTGTTCGCCTCGTCGCCGTTGTCGGCGACGGACACGCGCACCATAACCTGAGGGCTGTCGTCGAAGATCCCGTTCTCGTCCGCGTCCCGGTCGCATACGAAGATGTCCCCGCGGCCATTCGTGTCTCCGGGAACCAGGTCGGAGGAGTCACTGGCGAAGGTGACGTACCGGCCGTCGGCTGAGATGTCCGGGAAGGTACTGCTCCCGTCGCCCGTCGTTCCCGTCATGCTCCGGCTGATTAGTACCGTGGTTCCGCTCGTCCGGTTGCGGACGAAGATCTCGGACCACGGGTTCGTGTCCGGCTCCGGCGTGAGCCCATAGGAAGGAGCCTCGAAGACGATCTGCGTTCCATCGTCCGAGACCTGGGGGTACTGCGCCTGCCCGACCGGATTCGACCCGTCGTGCGCGATGCTGAGCCACTCGACGTGGCCGTTCGCCAGGTGGAGGATGTAGATGTCGGAATCGGCGTAGATATCTCCGGGATCGAGGTTGATCGCCCCGGAGTGGAAGACGACGTACGGGCCGTTGGGAGCGAATTGCGGCGAAAAGCTTCCGCCGTTCGCCCCCGGCAGCGGATTCACGGTCATCCCGGACGCCAGGTCGTGCAGGAGGAACGAGTGCGTGAAGCCGCCTCCCCCCAACGGAATGGTGCCGTCGAAGGCGACGAGGCTCCCGTCCCCATTCAGGGCGGGGTGGGCGGAGGCATGGTCTCGCTGCGCGCCGCCGACCGCATAGCTCACGAGCTGCGTGGTCTGCGCGAGGGTGGGGAAGGTGAAGACGGCCAGGGCCGCGGCGGAGAGGACTCGGCGGAGGGACGATTGCATGGATCCTTTCATGGCGTGCTCCCGTGGGTCGTGAGGATCGGGCTCTTCCGATCCACCCCCCCGTGCGCAGGCGTTGCACGACCGGGGCCACGAAATCGCGGATTCGAGGGGCGAGCCCGCGGAAACGGTCCCCGAGGGGCGGCGGCGGCCGCATAATGCCCGAGAGAGAGGTCCTCGAACCGAAAGGAGGGATGCATGGGGAGCAGATCGAAGGGGGCGCGCGGCCCGACCGCGCCGGTGTCGACATGACCGCCTCTCCCGACCTCCCGCTCGAGACCCTCGACGCCGTCGCCGCCCGCTGGGCGGAGCACGATCCGGCCGCGTGGCGCGGTCGGCCGGAGCGTTACGTCGAGCTCGCCCGCCGGGCGCTCGAGCTCGGCCATCCCTCGCTCGCGTTCGACGTGGCAAAGGCCGGGCTCGACAGCGCTCCCGACCATCCCGAGTTGATCTTCCGGGCCGCTCTCGCACTGGCGCGGGGCGGAGCGACGGCGACCGCCGCGGAGCGACTGGGCGTGCTCGTCGAGACCCTCGACGTCGACCATCCCCTCTTTGCCGAGGCCCTGAGCCTCGCGGGACGACTCGCCAAGGACCGCTGGGGAAGGCTCGAGGACGGCGACGCGCGCCTCGGCGCGGCGAGGGAGAGCGCACGGCTCTACGCCCGGGCCTACTCACGCCATCGGGATCCCTACCCCGGAGTCAACGCTGCGTCGATGGCCCTGCTCTCCGGCGACGTCGATCGTGCGCGGTCGCTCGCGACCGAGGTGCTCGGGATCGGCGAGTCGAGCCTCACCGACGCCGGCCCCGACGACTACTGGCTCGCGGCGATCCTCGGCGAATGCGCCCTGATCCTCGAAGACCGCCCGCGAGCGAGGCGTTGGTACGGCGAAGCGGCACGCCGCGTGGGAAGGCAATACGGCGAGCTGGCGAGCATGCGCCGTCAGGTCCGCCACCTCGCCGATGCTCTCGGGCACGACGACGAGGTGTGGGAGCTCCTCGCCGTACCACGCGTCGTGGTCTTCACCGGACACATGATCGATGCCCCCGATCGCCCGGTCGAGCGGTTCCCGGCCCGGATCGAGGCCGAGGTCTCGAAGGCGATCGCGTCCACCCTCGATCGTCTCGACGCGCGCTTCGGCTACTGCTCCGCGGCGTGCGGGGCGGACCTCCTGTTCCTCGAGGCGATGCTGGCACGAGGGGGCGAGGTCCACGTGCTCCTGCCCTTCCGGCGAGACGACTTCGTCGAGGCGAGCGTCTCCTTCGCCGGCTCCGACTGGATCCGTCGCTTCGAGAACGCGCTCGAGAATGCGACGTCGGTCCGCTACGCGACCGAGGAGGACTACCTCGGCGACGACGTGCTGTTCGCCTACACCGCCGAGCTCGCCACGGGGCAGGCTCTGCTTCGCGCCGATCAGCTCGAGACCGAGGCCGTGATGCTCGGCGTCCTCGACTCCGCGGCGACGGGAGGGATCGGCGGCACCGCGGACACCGTCCGCGAATGGCGAGCAAAGGGGAGAAGAGTCGAGATCATCGAGCTGGCTCCGATCCGAGGGACGGGGGACGAAGCCCGCGACGTCGCCCCGATCCCGCAACCCGAGAAGACGCGGCCGACGGCCCGCTCCATCCAGGCGATGCTCTTCGCCGACGTCGTCGGCTTCAGTCGTCTCGGAGAGGCCGCCGCGCCCTCGTTCTTCGTCGACTTCCTGGGCGCGATCGCGGAGGTCATCGAGACGCATCCGGTCGAACCCGCCTTCCAGAACACATGGGGTGACGGCCTCTTCCTGGTGTACGACGATCTGCGCACGGCCGCGGACCTCGCCCTCCGTCTCCGGGATCGCGTGGCGGAGACGGATTGGAGCCGGGTGGGGCTGCCCGCCGACACGAGCGTCCGGATCGGGATGCACGCGGGGCCGGTGTACGCGGCCCACGATCCGATCCTCGGGCAGCGGAACTTCTTCGGCTCGCACGTGAACCGCGCCGCCCGCATCGAACCCGTGACCACTCCCGGCTCGGTCTTCGTGAGCGAGCAGACCGCCAGTCTCCTCGCCGCCGCCGGGGGCGACGACTTCGCGTGCGACTACCTCGGCCGGGTCCCGCTCGCGAAGGAGTTCGGCACCGGACCCCTGTATCGGTTGCGCCGGGCGAACCGGGTGGAATAGCTCGTCCTGGTGGCCACCGAGGCCATGCGGACGCGGCTCAGGGCGCGTCGCCCTCGGTACGCTCGCGGAGCACCTCGACCCGTGCTCGCGCGTCCTGGAGGAGGGGATGCCCCTCGGTGAGGGTCGCTTCGAGCACCGTGAGAGCTCCCTCCAGATGCTCGCGGGCGTCATCCACGCGGTCCTGAGCGAGGAGGCATTCCCCGAGCACGCTGCGAGTGTTCGCGGTCATCCAGTGATCAGGCCCCGGATTGATCCGACGCGCCGCGAGCGCCTCCTCGAGGCTGGGCTGGGCCTCCGCGGCGCGTCCCTGCCGTACCTGGAGGACGCCCAGGAGCGAGAGGCTTCCCGAGAGATCCGGATGGCCCTCCGCGAGGGCCTCGCGCTGCACATCGATCGCCTCGCGGGCGAACTCCTCGGCCTCGCTCAGGCGCTCCGCGCGCATCCGCAGCACCGCCAGGGACTGCAGGGCGAGCCCGAGCTCCCGCGCCTCACTGCCCTCGATCCCTCGACTCGCATTGTTCTCGCGATGGATCTCGATGGCCTCGCGATACCGCGACTCCGCCTCGTCGTTCTTGCCCAGCCGCGTGGCGAGTCGGCCCAGCTCGCGCAGGGTGGAGGCGACCTGGCCACTCGTGTCCCCGAGCGTTCTTCGGCGCACGGCCAGCGCCTCCACGAGCATTCTCTCGGCCCGCGCGTACTCGCCCAGATCGACCAACGCGGCCGCCAGGTTGGAGAGCGTGGTCATCCGCATGGGATGATCGCGGTCCAGCACTTCGTCCTGGATCGCGAGCGCCCGGGTCCACCAGTCGACGGCCTCCGCGAACTTGCCCTTCGCCCGCAGGGTGGAGGCAAGACCGTGGTACACGGTCGGACGCCACGGGTGGTTCTCGACGAGGTGGAGCTCGGCCAGCTCGATCGCGCGCCGTTGGCGCTCCTCGGCACGCTCGAGCTCACGCGCCTCGAAGTCGAGCACGCTCAGGTGATAGAGAGAGTGGCCGACGAGGAGCGAATCCTCCCCCAAAGCCTCGGTACGGAGGGCGAGGGCCTTTTCCTGGGAGGCATATGCATCCTGCGGTCGATCGAGATCGCGCTGCGCGAAGCCCAGGCGTTCCCATGCCTCGGCTCGATCCTCCGGAGGTGCGCCGCGTTGCTCGAGGGCGATCGCGATCGGCTCGAACAGGTCGAAGGCCGCTCGCGGATCGCCGAGGCCGTGCCGGAGATGTCCGATCGCGACGTCGATGCGCAAGCGCAGGGGATCCGTCGATTCGAGGATCTCTCGCGCGGGTCCCTGGGCGTCCTCGAGCAAGTCCAACGCCTCCTCGTAGTCGCCGAGGTCCATCAGGGCCTCGCCGAGCGTCGTCAGCACCGGTAGCAGGACCTCGGGATCGTCCGCGAGCTCGAACCGGGCTCGCTCCACGGCGACGGTCACCACCTCACGAACCGTGAGGTCCTGCCCCAGGGAATACACGGGCCGCGCCGCGGTGATGACCTCTTCGAGGAAGCCACGAATGCGCGCGAGCTTCTCCGATTCGCGCTCGACCTCGGACAGACGCTCCTTGGCCAGCCCTTCCGCCCGCACCGCGCGCCGCGTCTGCAGGGTGGTCGCCACGAGCCCGATCGCCAGGGCGAGCACCACCGCCCCGGCCGCGGCGACCGCCTTCCGGTGGCGGCGCGCGAGCTTGGAGAGCTGGTAGAGCGCGCTCGGCGGGCGCGCCTCGACGGGGCGATGATCGAGGTAACGATCCAGCTCCGCGACGAGTTCACCCGCGGAGGGATACCGCCGCGCCGGGTCCTTCTCCAGGCATCTGGCGAGGATCGCCTGCAGGTCGCGGGGCAGCCCCCGCAAGGCGCGCAGGTCCGGCTCCTCCTCGCGCACGCGGCGCACCGCTTCGGTCAGGGAGAGCCCCTCGACCACGATCGGAAGCTGGTCCGTGAGCAGCTCGAACAGCACAACGCCGAGCGAATAGACGTCGGTCGTCGTGTCCAGATCGGCGGGCGTACCCGCGCACTGCTCGGGACTCATCCAGGCCGGGGTCCCCAGGAGCTGGCCGTCGTGAGTGAAGCCGGCCGCGTCGCGGCTCTCCGCGTCATCGGCCCGCGCCACGCCGAAGTCGATGACCTTGACCGCGCCCGTCCGATCCACGAGCAGGTTGGCCGGCTTCAGATCACGATGAATGATCCGGCGCTGGTGGCCGTGGCGGACTCCGGTACAGGCGGCGTGGAAGAGCCTCACGCGCGCGGGCAGATCGAGCCCCTCCTCCACCGCGTACTCAGTGATCGACCGCGCCCCCTCCACGAATTCCATCGCGAAGAACGGCAGGCGCTCGTCCTCGTCGGAGAGGGTGCCCACCTCGTAGATACGAGCGATGGCGGGGTGCTCCAGCTTTCCCAGGAGCTCGGCCTCGAACTCGAAGCGACGCCGTGCCCGCTCGTCGGCGAGCCCGAGGCGCAGCACCTTGAGCGCGACCCGCCGCTCGGGCCGCGCCTGGCGCGCCTCGTACACGTGCCCCATCCCCCCCGACGCGATCCGGCGCACGATCGAATAGCCGGCCAGCTCGCGGCCGGGGGAGAACGGCGCGACCTCGGCGGGCGCCTCGGCCGTTCGGAGCCGGTCCCAGGCCGTCTCCTCGAGCACGGAGCTCTCGGCCTCGTCGGCGGTGAGCAGCGCTCGCAGCTCGTCGGCCAGGGCGGGATCGCCCTCCCCGATCTCGTCCAGAAAGGACTCCCTTTCCGCGGTGGAAAGCTCACAGGCGGCATCGAAGTGCTGCTCCAGCAACCGGGCCTGGCGGGCATCGCTCATCGTGGTCCTCCAGGACATGGTGCGCGATCGGTGCCCGGATGGGGCCACCTTCTTACCGGATCTCACCTCCTCTCGTCGAGGTAGCGCAGGCGGTATAACCATGGCTCCACCGGCCGCCCACCGCGGCGCAACCCCGCCTCCGCCATGATCCGAATCCGTGCTCTTCCCCTCCTGGGCTCTCTCGTTCTCCTCGCCTGCACCGACCACCGTGAGGTCGAGCCCGCGCCGGCCGCCGAGACTCCCGCGCCCGTCGTCGAGACCCCCGCGCTCGACCTCGGCCTGTTCGAGCGCGTCGCGGTGATCGGGGCCAGCGCGTCCGACGGTTCGTTCGTCGGCATGGACCTCGGGGAGGACGTGCGCTTCGCCACCATCCTCGAGGAGGCGGTGCGGGGCGAGGCGACGATCGCCTACGACGGCGCCCACCTCTTCTTCTTCACCGACGCGGAGGGCAAGGCCGCGGAGACGATCCCCCAGGCGGTCGAGGTCGAGCCCACCCTCGTCGTCGCTCCCGACTTCCTCTTCTGGTTCTTCTACGGATCCGCACCGAGCGTCGAGCGGCGTCTCGCGCGCCTGGAAGAAGGGCTCGCCTGGCTCGAGCGCTTCGACTGCCCGATCCTCGTCGGAGACGTCCCGGACATGCGCGGGGCCGAGGGCAAGATGATTCCCTCCGCATCGATGCCGCCGCCGGAGAGCTTCGCCGCCGCGAACGCCCGCATCACGGAGTGGGCCGCCGAGGATCCGGATCGTGTGCTCCTGCCCCTGTTCGAGCACAACCGAAACCTCGCCTCCGGCGAGGCGTTCGAGGTCCACGGCTACCGGTGGGATCCCGACGAGCACCTCGGGCTGTTGCTCGACGACGAGCTGCACCCGAACCTCGAAGGCAGCGCGATCCTGTGCCTGATGATGCTCGGCTGCCTCGCCGAGGCGCAGGGCGCCTCTCTCGACGGCGTGGTGATTCGCGATCCGGAGGAGATCGCCGAGGCGGTCATCGAGCGCTTCGAGTAGGAAGCGAACGCGCTCGCTCTCGCCCGTCCCTACCGATAGATGGATTCCCCCTCCATGGCGCGGTCGAACGGCGGCGGCAACCGAAAGCGGAGCTTCGGCGGGCGCCCGAAGCCACCCTCGACCTCGGCCGCGACCAGGGCCACGACCGCGTAGGCGGCCACGTTCCTCGCCAGGCTCTCGCGATCGACCTTGTCCAGCGTGTCGTTGGCGCTGTGGTAGTGGTCGAAGTAGCGCGTGCCGTCGTGGCGCATCTCGAGCACGGGCAAACGATGGCGGAGCATCGGCAGGAAGTCCGCGCCGCCCAGGGTCTCGTTGGTGCCGTACTCGATGCCGAGAGGCTCCAGGAGGCGCGCCAGGTCTCGAATCGCGGGCAGGCCCCTTCGCGAGACTCGCGAGTTCATCAGCCACACGGGATCCGCGCCGAAGTCGGATTCCACGCAGAGGACGTGCTCGTCGATCGCGGAGGCGTAGCGGTCGTCGTAAGCGAGGGCGCCCTCGAGACCGAATTCCTCGTTGGCGACGAACCAGACCCGGATCGTGCGGCGCGGACGGGGCTCGAGGCGGCCGAGCTGGCGGGCTACGTCCATCATGATCGCGCAGCCCACGCCGTCGTCGAGCGCGCCGGTGCCCACGTCCCACGAGTCGAGGTGGGCGGCGAGGAGCACGACCTCGTCGGGAAACTCGCGGCCGGGGATCTCGCCGATGACGTTGGCGGACTTCGCCTCACCGGTGTAGCGGCAATCGAGGCGCAGCCGGAAGCGGACCGACTCGTGCTCTTCGAGCAGCGCCTCGAGCCGATCGGCCTCGGGATTCGAGAGCGAGGCGGCGGGGATCTTGGGCACGCCCTCCTCGTAGTGCGTCATACCCGTCGTGGGAACGTCCGCGGACGAGGTGGTCACCGAGCGGATGAGCACGGCGATCGCCCCCTTCTCTGCGGCGCGGGCCGGCCCGGCGCGGCGGATGGGCGACACCTCGCCGTAGCCCCGGCCGTCCTTCGTGCGGGGCATCCGCTGGGCGAGGAACACGATCCGCCCTTCCACGAGGGCTCGGTCGAGCGTGGCGAGCTCCGCGAGGTCCTGCACGCGCAGGACCTCGGCCTCGAGGCCGCCCGAAGGCGTGGGGCAGCTCCCGCCGAGGGCGAAGGGAAGGAAGGGCGCGGGCGTCGGGGACGTCACCTCGCCCGCAGCCTCGCCTCGCTCCCAGACGGGCACGACCACCTCCTCGGCCCGCACGTTCGAGAAGCCCAGGTCCTCGAGCTCCTTCACGGCCCAGGCGATGGCCTTCCGCTCGTTGGCGGTGCCCGTGAAGCGGGGGCCGATCGCGGTGAGCTTCTCGAGTAGCTCGTAGGCCTTCGACTCCTTCGGAGCGCGCTCACGGAGCGAGACGACTTGCTCGACCAGCTCGGGAGGCAGGGCCTCGAATTCGTCGTGGGGAATGCTCCCGGCCGCCTCGGACGAGCCGCAGGCGCTCAGGAGGGCCAGGGAAGAAAGGGCCAGGAGAGTGTGCGTCGCCGTCATCGATCGATTCCTCCTCGGTTCGGGGAGGATCTTCGCACACGGGGCGCGGATGTTTCCGTCAGCCGACCTTCGGAGGCGCGAATCCCTCGCGATAGTCCCGCCGGACGATGGTGGCGTTGGCCTCCTCGTGGTTGGTGATGGCGATCTTCTCGCGATCCCACCGAAGCTCCTGGCCGGGGAAGCGCGTGGCCTTCACCGCGAGGAGCGCCGCCTCGGTGATGCGCACGCCGTCCGGGAAGGGAGTGCGGAGCTCGGTCTTCACGCCGTTGATGTTGTCCACCCAGGCGTGCCAGTGGTTGAGCTCGGGGAACTCGGGAAGGCCGGGCATCTCGAGGCCGTCGGTCATCTTCCCCTCACGCCACACCTCGACCCGGCCGCCGGCGGTGAGGGCGAGCACGCCGCCCTCGCAGACCACCACCGTCATGTTGGCATCGCCCCAGTCGTCGCCGGGAAGCCCGAGCGCGGCGCGGGACGGGGTCTGGTTCCGATCGCTGTAGTGGATGGGGAAGTGCTTCCGCGCGAACTTGTCGGAGTCGACGGCGTAGGTGACCGTCGACTGGCAGGGATAGGTGTGGAAGACGTCCGCGGGCTGGGGAGCGTGGGTCTTCACCGCGATGGGCGTGGTCAGCTCGTCGTAGCCGAAGAAGATGACGTCGAGCACGTGGACCCCCCAGTCGCCGAGGCCGCCGGTGCCGTAGTTCCACCACGACCGCCACGCGCGGTGCGCGCAGTGTTCACGGTAGGGCGCGACTTCGGCCGGGCCGAGCCATAGGTCCCAATCGAGACCGGCCGGAGGATCCAGCGGATCGCTCAACACGTGGTCGAAGTTGAAGTAGTGGCTGCGGTTCGGAGAGCCGGTCCACGCGTAGCCCTCGATCGCCTTGCCGAGTTCGCCCGAGCGCAGGATCTCGACCGCCGCGCGCCGGCCGGGGAAGACCATGCGCTGGTTGCCGACCTGGGTCACGAGGTGCGGCTTCGCCTTCATCGCCCGCTCGATCATGAGGAGCTCTTCGAGCTGGTGCACGAGGGGCTTCTGGCCGTACACGTGCTTGCCGTGCGCGAGGGCCGTCATCATGATCGAAGCGTGCGTGTGGTCCGGCGTGGACACGATGACCGCATCGAACTCGTCGGCGTGCTTCGCGAAGGCCTCGCGGTAGTCCTTGCACGTGAAGGCGTTCGGGTGGTCCGCGGCGGCCTGGGCGAGGTACCCGTCATCGACGTCGCACAGGCCCACGATCTCGGCCGCGGGATGGGCGGCGACCTGCTTGCGGTCGGCGCCGCCGATCGTGCCGACCACCCCGACCACGAGGACCTGCACTTTCTCGTTCGCGGACACGGGACGCAGCCCGCGCCAGCTCATCGTGGCGAGGCCGAGGCCGGCGGCGCCGGCGGAACGCAGGAAGGTGCGGCGGGAAAGGTTCGTCGTCATCGTCAGCCTCCGGAGTTCAGGGGGGAGAGAACGCGGCCCATTCTCCCGCCGGCCGCCGGATTCGGAAATGCTCAGGAGGATCGGTTTTTTGTCCCTGACGAGCATAAAGCCGCAAAATCAGCTATGTATCGGCGTTCCACCGCGCCGGAATTGTCCGGAGCACGCCCATGCCCGATCGCCTCGTCAACCTCACCCGGGTCAATCACACCCGCCACGGCCGCCACACCGTCTTC
>CAYRXS010000180.1:0-13712 GCA_964428225.1 uncultured Planctomycetaceae bacterium | reverse complement strand
CCGCACGAGCCGGTTCGACTGCCGCCAGAGCCAGACCTCGCCCAGGTCGCGGAAGAACCAGCCGTTGCCCACCGCCCCGTGCTCGGAGGGCATCAGCCCCGTCAGCATCGTGGCCTGGGCGCTGCACGTCACCGCGGGGAGCACCGCCCCCATCGGGGCCGAGGCTCCCCCCTCCGCCAGCGCGCGCAGGTGCGGCGTGTCCTCGCCGAGCTGGCGCGGGGTGAGACCGACGACGTCGAGGAGCAGGACCGGCTTCATGGGGCGCAGAGGATGCTAGCATTCGCCTCGTGCCGCAACGATTCAACCCCCCCGCGCCGAAGGAGGCCGTGGCCCTGCAGCGGCGGCTGGCGGGGAAGGTCCTCCGCGAGCGCACCTTCGGGGAGCTCTCCTCCGTCGCGGGCGTGGACATCGGGCTCCGGGGAGACACCGCGGTGGCCGCGGTGGTCCGCATGGCCTTCCCCTCCCTGGAGGTGGAGGAGGTGGCCACCGCGCGCCGGCCGGTGGACTTCCCCTACATCCCCGGCCTGCTCGGCTTCCGCGAGGTGCCCGCGATCGTCCAGGCCTTCGAGAAGCTCGCCGAGATCCCCGACCTGCTCCTCGTCGACGGTCACGGCCTCGCCCACCCGCGCCGGTTCGGCGTGGCCTGCCACCTCGGGGTGGAGCTCGACCTCCCCGCCATCGGCTGCGGGAAGTCCCGCCTGATCGGGGAGTTCCGCGAGCCCGGGCGCCGGCGCGGCTGCCGTACGCAGCTCCGCGACCGCGGCGAGGTGATCGGACACGTCCTGCGCACGCGCGACGGCGTGCGGCCGATCTTCGTCTCGATCGGGCACCGCATCGACCTCGAGACGGCGACGCGGATCGTGCTGCGCTGCGGGAAGGGCTACCGCCTGCCGGAGCCGACCCGCGCCGCGGACCGGGCGGCGGCCCTCGCGTAGCCGCCCTCATCGGCGACGGAGCCCGCGCAGGACGGGGACCGCGTCCGCCATCCCGTCCAGCTCGTCCCAGAGGATCCCCCTCGGTCGCCGGAACACGCGATCGCAGCGCACGACTCGCGCGGGCGTCACCACGAGGTCGACGGACAGGTCGTGGACGTCCATCGGGATCGAGCCGCGACGCAGCACCTGCGACGGGTGCACCGTGGTGACGATCGGGGTCCGCGGGCCGGCGAGCCCCACCTCGCGCAGCAGTCCGTAGTCGAGGTCGGCGAAGCCTCCGCCCCTCCCCAGGCGCGCTCCGTCCGACGCGGCCGCCACCGCCCCGACGACGACCAGGTCGATCCTCGTCATCTTCGCGGGGGCGACCGGACGGCCGAGCTCGAGGGCGCCCGCGATCGACGACGCCGCCCAGAGCTCCTTCTCGTCGAGCCGCCCGGGGTCGAGCTCCAGGAACGGCCTCCGCTCGGCGAGGCGAGGGACCGCCATGTAGACCGTCTTGCCCGACTGCAGCGCCCGATGGCGCACCGGTCGCTGGGGGAGGTCCGGGTTGCACTCGATCGTCCTCGCCCGCTCCCAGACCCGTTCCCTCGCGAGCCGCTCGGCCGCGGCCTCGGCCCCGGTGAAGTTGGGGATCCGCCCCACCGCTCCCGGGAACCGGGCCACCCCCGCGGTGCGCAGCGCCTTCCACCGAGCCCGCCGTATCTCCTGCTTCCGTGATTCCATCGCCGTCGTTCGCCTCGAGGAGGTTCTCGCGTCCACGCCCTCGAGAGAAGGACGGAGCCGGCGCGGAACGGTTGCCCTCTTTCCTTCCGGAAACCGGCGCCCCCGGCGCGGTCAGTCGATCGGCCGCAGCCAGACCACCGCCACGTCCGCGCGCTCGACGCCCTCGAGCCCGACGTCCGTCACCGCCAATCCCCTCCACCCCGGGTACTCGATCGCGATCCGCTCGGGCCGCGTATCCCGGGAGAGGTCGATGCGGCCCTCGAGGTCCGTGCGTCCCACGTACTTCCCGTCCGCCAGAACCTTGGCGGACACGACGGGGGAGGCCGCGGTGAAGCGCGCCACCAGGCCGGCGCCCTCGTCGTGGCGGTAGACGCCCCGGAGCGACCGTCTCCGGTCCTCGAGCGCCTGACGCAGGAAAAGCGTCGCCCCCCAGCCCTCGTCCAGGCTCACCTCGGCCACGTAGCGATCGTCCTCCCGATGGAAGCTCCGCTCCGTCCCCCGGGCGGGACGGTAGCCGGGGGCGACGACCGACCACCGCACGGAGGCGCCGCGGCAGATCTGGAACGCCGTGTCCGCCCCCAGTCGATACCCGCCCTGCACCCATCCCTCCGGTCCGAAGACCACGGTTGCTCCGGGAACGACGAAGCCGCGCGGTCCGCGCGCCCGGAAGACGTGCGGTCGGGGCGGCTCGTCGGCGCGGGCCACGAAGCGGACCCCGTCGTGGGGCGGACTCACCCGGTATCGCGGGGGAGTCCATCCCGCGCTCGCCGTCCGGCGCGGGGTCGCGTACCCGGTGACGACGACGTCGTACACACCCGAGGGGACGTCGCGGAACACGAAGCTGCCCTTGGGCAGGGAGCGCAGACCTCGCCAGCGGGAGACGGCGACCGTCGCGTGGTAGCCGGTGGCCTCCCTCGGGATCAACTGCACGAGGGGAATGCCGCCCCCGCCGCCGCTCTCGGCGACGAGCTCGCCCCGGATGTCCCCGGCGTACGCGATCCGGGGGACGTGGATCGGCTCGACCACCGTGCCGCCCGGATCCACGCGGACCGCGACCTCGGCCCCCTCGTGCCAGCGCGGAATCAGGAGGAGTCGATACCGCCCCGCCACGACGTCCTCGACGTGGAATCCTCCGGTGTCGCTCGTCCGGGCGCTCCGGGCGACCACCTCCTCCTCCGTCGCGTGGGGCAGGAGCATCACCCCGGCGTCCCGCACGGGATCGCCGCGGTCGTCGGCCACCATCCCCACCACGGGACCGCCCGTGCGCAGGGGAATGGGGAGGACGTCCGGGTGACGTCCCACCGTGGTCTCGAGGAAGGCCTCTCCCCACCACGTGCCGGACGCGTTCCTCAGGGCGAGGCGGGGGAGGGTCGTAGGATCGGGAGGGTGTAGCCGGTTCGGATAGCGCGCCCAGCGGGGGCTTCCCTCCCGCAGGGGGATGGCGGGCCACTCCCGGGGCTCGGGCCGCTCCTGCGCGAACACCGGATCGAGATCGCGACCGGAGTAGCCGAGCTCCTCGAGCGCGCGGCGGTACTTCGCCAGGGACCCGTCCTCGTCCGCGGTCGCCTCGTTGCCCGCACGCAGCAGACCGAATCCCGAGGAGTGGCACTCGAGCACCGCGGCGAAGGTGCCCTCGAGCCCCTGCTCCACGATCCGCGCCGTCCACGGGCCCTCGGGGAACCGCAGCCACCTCTCGGGCGTCACGAAGAAGGTGGGGCCGATGCCGACGCGGAGCTCCCACGGGTCCGGCTCGCGTCCTTCCTCGATGTGCCGTCGGGTGAAGGACCCGATCTCCACCGCACCGCCCGGTGGCTCGTCGACGACCGCGGCGGTGAGCTCTCCCGGAGGGAACGCGATCGAGGTCTGGAAGTACCCGTCCTGGTCCGTGACGATCGACTCGCGCAGGGCGCACTCTCCGTGGGAGAGGGTGACGCGCACCTCGAACACCGGCTCGTCCGTCCGCTCGTCCACCACGCGTCCCTGGAGCGGAGCCGACGTGCCGCGGCGCAGGTGGAGCACCACCTCCTTTCGCCCTTCGCGCTGGTCCTCGTCGAGCAGCACCGGCGGTCCGACGGGGACCAGGCCGCGGCGGGGAAGCGGCTCGGCCCGCACCTCCTCGGTGCCCGCGTACGTGAGGGCGAAGCTCCCCTCCTCGTCGGAGGTCGCGAGGCCCGGATCGCAGCCCGGGCTGGCGACCCGCACCGCGATTCCCTCGATCGGCCGATCGTGGTCGGCGTTCAGGCACCGCCCGTGGATCCGGGAGATCACCGCGGCGGGATCGGCGGCGAGCTCGCCCTCCTCGGCGGTGAGGACGGCGGGCGGGAGCATGTCGATCGCGGCGGCGGACTCCGCGGTGTCCGCTCCTCCGTCGCCGGTCGAGGGCCGCGCGACGGCCAGGCGTTCCGGATCCTCGTCGCGCCACGAGCGTACGGCGACCCAGGAGAACGCGATCAGGACGACCAGGGCGACCGTCGTGATGAGCAGCAAGGGCAGGCGCATCGCTCGTACGAGCCTCCGGGGCGGGTCGAGGGCGGATCCCAGTCTATCGCACCCGGTGGACGTTCGTCGCCACCGGCTCTTCCGGGCCGTTCTCGGAATCCCCCGGACGCACCGGCGAATTACCCGCGTCGGGCGAAACGCGATCCTCGACCCGAGCGTAGGAACGGCTGATTCAACCCCCCGCCGTCAACCAGCCACAAGAGACCGACCCACCATGAAGAAAGCCCTTCTCGCCCTCGCCGGCTTCGCCCTCCTCGCGGCCCCGGCCCTGGGCGATCGACTCGATCCCGGCGCCGTTCCCGCGAACTCGCGCTACGTCGTTCACGTCGACCTGGACGGACTGCAGAAGACCGAGCTCTGGCAGACCATGTTGCAGATGAGCGAGGAGCTCGACGAGGATCCCTTCGCCGAGCTCGATGCCGTCGAGCAGGAAATCGGCGTCCATCCGCTTCGCGACATTCACTCGGTGACCCTGTTCAGCCCTCGACCCGACCCGGAGGACGCGGTCGCGATGATCGTGGGCAACACGAAGATCGACACCGCCCTCAATGCTCTGGACGAGATGGAGCAGTGCAAGGTCGTCGAGATGAAGCAATTTCGGGTGCGCGTCATCAAGGAGGAAGGCGAGACCGGCTACGTCACCGCGTTCCGCGACGGCGATCGACGCATTCTCCTCGTCTCCAAGAACAAGAAGGAGCTCATCCGGGGCTCGCTCGTGCTCATCGGCGAGCAGCCGAACCTCGCGAGCGTCGACCATCCCCCGTTCTCCCTGAAGCAACGAAAGGGATCGTTCCTGTTCGTCGCCTGCGCCGGCGACCTTCCGGGAATGATGGGTGTCGAGCCCGCCTCCGAGCTGTTCGACATGGCGAGAAGCTTCACCTTCGACCTCGGCGAGTCCGACGGTGTGCTCTCCGCGCGCCTCGCGGTGGCGACGGATTCGGAGCAGACCGCGAAGAGGCTCACCGACGTGCTCGAGGGAGTCGTGGCCATCGCCCAGCTCGCGGTGGGGATGGAGGAGCTCCCCGAGGAGGTGCCCGTCGACCTCCTCGAGTCCCTCCACTTCGGCACGCGCGGCAAGACCGTGGTCCTGGAGTTCTTCTACGAGACCGCGGCCCTCGTCCAGCTGGCGATGGGCATGGGCGCGTTCGACTGAGGGACCGGTGACGAGTTCCGCCAGAATCCTCGTTCGCCCACCCGCGGGGAGCAAAAGCCCCCCGCGGGTGTCGCGCACTCCCGAGGAGCTCGCGCGGTCGGCGGCGCGGGGTGACGTCGCGGCGTTCGAGGATCTGGTGGCTCGCTTCGAGAAGCCCCTGTTCGGCTTCCTCCTCCTCCGCACGGGGCACGCCGAGGAGGCCGAGGAGCTGACGCAGGAGGCGTTCCTCAAGGCCTGGCGGAACATCGCGCGCTACGATCCGCGCTGGAGGTTCTCGACCTGGCTCTACACCCTGGCCAAGCGCCTGGCCATCAGTCGACAGCGGGCGGCGAAGCCCGCCCTCGCGGGAATCGAGGCGCTCCGGACGATTCCCGTGGACGAAGATCCGTCGCGGATCGCGAGCGCGCGCGAGGAGCACGCCAACCTGTGGGCGCTCGCGGCGCGGGTGCTGAGCGTGGAGCAGCGCTCGGCGCTCTGGCTGCGCTACTCCGACGATCTGGAGATCGCGGAGATCGCTCGCATCCTGGGAAGACGGAAGGTGACGGTGCGGGTGATCCTCTTCCGCGCGCGGGAGAAGCTGGCGACGCGCCTGCGCTCCGCGAGAGCGGAGGGTGTCCCCCTCGGCTCCGTTCCCCTCGATGCATCCGCCCTGTTGGCCCGCCGGGCCGTGGGAGGTCGATCATGATGAAGTCCCTGCGACAACGGTGGCGGCTCTCGCGCTCCCTGGACGACGGCTGGCCGGTGCCGCCCTCGACGGCGACGCGGCTCTCCACCGACGAGGACCTCCGTGGCTGGCGCGACTCGCTCCTTGAGGTCGATCGCCGGCTCCGTCGTGGAGTCGAGCGAACGCCGGCGCCTTCTCCCGAGCTGCGGAACCGGATCCTGGCGGCCCTCCACCGCGAGGCCGGTGCTCCGGACCCGGAGGTTCGACCGGGCGCACCGCCCTCGCCCGCCGTGCGCGTCTTCGTGCTCGCCGCGGCGGCCCTGCTCGCGATCCTGGTGTGGGATCCCTTCCACACCACGCCGGGCTCGTCCTCTCCCGCGGAGTCTCCGCCGAGCGAGGTCGTGGTCCGGCTCCTCGAGACCCTGTCCGAACCGGTGGGAACGCCGAGCGTCGACGCGAGCCGGTTCACGGACGTCGTCGACCTGCCCCTGCGCCGGGAGATGACCCACCTCGTGGAGGATACGACCCGCGTCGTGGAGGGGGTGGCCTCGAGCCTCTCCGACACCGTCCTGGGGCCGCTCGCGGTCGTGGGGAGCGTGGCCCGCGGGGAGCAACCGCCGCGCTAGCCTCCGCGAAGCCGGGGCGATCCGCCGCCGGGCAATCCGAGACAGACCGCGGTCGAAGTCGTATCCTCTCGCCCCGTTTCGGGAAGAGGACCGCGATGATCGAAGTATCCGATTTCAAGAAGGGCGTTTGCATCCGGCACAAGGGTGCTCCGATGATGGTCGTGGACGTCACGTTCAGCACGCCGACGGCCCGCGGGGCGAACGTCATCGCCAAGACGCGGTTGCGCAACCTGCTCACGGGGCAGCTCGTGTCGGAGTCCATCCGCGGCGGCGAGCGCTTCGAGGAGGTGGAGCACGAGCAGCGCGAGGTCACCTACCTCTACGCCGACGGAAGTCGCTGGCACTTCATGGACGCGAAGAGCTTCGACCAGTTCGACCTGGGGCCCGACGAGCTGGGGGGGAAGACCGGCTACCTCAAGGACGGGGTGGAGGGGCTGCGCTCCATTCTCGTCGAGGGGAACGTCGTGGACATCGTCCTGCCCAACACCGTCGACCTGGAGGTGACGGAAGCGGACCCCGCCATCAAGGGAGCGACGGCGCAGGCCCAGCTCAAGCGCGCGGTCCTCGAGACGGGGATCCAGGTGCAGGTCCCGCCCTACATCACCGCGGGCGAGACGATTCGCGTCGACACGCGGGACGGGCACTTCGTGGAGCGCGTCCGGAGCTAGGACCCGGATTCGACCTCGACGCCGGACCTCTCTCGCCAGAGCTTCTCCACGATTTCGCAGTCGGGCCACATCTCGACGCACAGGGCGAGGTAGAGCGTCACGTCCTCCGCGTCGAAGCTCCCGTCGAGCTCGTTCACGGCGTCCGGCACCTTCTCGGAATCGGGGGTGGTCTCCTCCGCGTCCTCGATCATCCCTTCCTCGTGGGGGATGCCGGTCGCGTCGAGGAATCCGGTGACGAGCTCCTTCTTCGTCTGCACGAGGTACGTGCCGAAGAGCTCGTAGGCGAGCTCGCCGTTCTTCCTCACCTCGAGCAGCCTCCGAGCCTGTCGCGCCCGCTTGTCCATCGGGAGCTTGCGGATCGCGTGCGGTCGGAACTTCAGGGACTTGGCGACCTCGGCGTCCAGTGGCCCGAAGCCTTGCTTGGCCAGGGCCTCGTAGATCGCGAGGAACCGCTCTTCCGTCGTGCGCTTGAGCTCTTCGAGAACCGCCATGGATCGATGGGTGTGCCTCGTGTCTCCCTAAAAGAACACCGCCCGGAAAGGCGGTGTTAGGTGGGTATCACCGACTCCTCGATCAGGGCGTACTCACAAGGAGACGAACAACGTGGCTAGTCAGTAACCCACCTACATCCTTCGTACTCGTTCGTCCCCGAATCCGCCACGATGAAATCCCCAAAAATGTCGGGCTCCCGTGGTAGTCTGGATCGAACGACATCCCACTAACGAGACGCGGTTCCCCCCGCGAGCTTCCGCACCGTGTGAGCGTCGGTCGACGCACGCGCGTGAGCGTCCCTTCTCCGTGTTGGAGAGGGGGAGGGTGGTGTCCAACTCGGGTTCTCCCGGCTCGTCGTGAAGGTCATACGCCAGCACGGAAACACGGAAAAGGGGAAGACCGAGGAGACAAAGGCCACCCGCTCCGCGGCGGCAGACGAGTAAGCCTGGCTGCGCGACAATCCGGCTCTCTCTCCATCCGCCGCAAGGCCAGCGGGTCTCCTCTCCTCGAGCTTCCCCTTCCTTTCCCCGCGGCCTCCCCGCCGCCCCCATTTTTTTCCGTGCTCCAGGTCTCGCGAACTCCAGGTCTTCCCCCTCTCCGTGTTTCCGTGCTGGCGTACGTGACCAACGATGAGTAACCAGACCGCGCTACCCCTTCGACGGATTCACGGAGATCACCTCCACGACGAAGGTGACGTCCTTTCCCGCGAGCGGGTGGTTCGCGTCCAGGATGATCTCGTCGGGGTGGATCTCCACGACGCGCATCTCGAGCTCGCCCTCCTCGTCGTGGTCGGGATCCGCCACCGAGACCGTGATCCAGTCTCCCGGCTTCATCTTCGCCTCGCCCTGCATCTCCGCCACCGGCACCGAGACGAGGCCCTCGGGGCTGTACTCGCCGTAGGCCTCGGGCGCGGAGAGGGTGATCCGGATCTCGTCGCCGGGCTCGTGGCCCTCGAGAGCCTTCTCCAGGCCGGGGAGGATCTCCTCCCGGCCGTGGCGGTAACTCACCGGCTCCTCCTCGTTGCGGGTGTTCTCCAGGCTCTCGCCCTTCGAGAAGAGCTCGTAGTGGATCTCGACGTCGGCGTTCCGGGTGATCTTCATCGTGGATCGGTCCCCTCCCCGGGTTGCGGAGTGGTCAGGTACGTGTAGCCGGAGAGCCCGGACTCGAAGCGGCTCAGCAGAGCGGCGGATTCCTCGAAGGTCATCCTCTCCTCCTCGATCGCCTCCTCGATCGTACCCCGCAGGCGGTCGCGCAGCGCGTCCCGGAAGTACTCGACGTAGGAGAGGACCTCCTCGACCCGGTCCCCCGGGATCACGTGCCGCAGCCGCGGGCGTCCGTCGGGACTCTCGTCGACGTGGACCACGTTCGTGTCGCCGAGGAGGTTGTGCATGTCGCCCAGGATCTCCTGGTAGGCCCCGATGAGGAAGAACCCGAGGTAGTACGGCTCGCCCGGCGTCCAGGGATGCAGCTCCAGGGTCGCCCGCGAGTCCCGCAGGGCGACGAAGCGATCCACCTTCCCGTCCGAGTCGCAGGTGATGTCGGCGAGGACCGCGCGCCGGGTGGGCATCTCGTCGTGACGGTGGATCGGGAGCACGGGGAAGAGCTGCTCGATGGCCCAGGCGTCGGGCATGGACTGGAACACGGAGAAGTTCAGGAAGTACGTGTCCGCCATGTCCCGCTCGACCTGCGCCAGGTCCTCGGGCACGTAGTCCAGGGTCCGCGTGATGCGCAGGATCTTCTCGCAGGTGCGCCAGAAGAACTCCTCGACGCGCGCCCGCTCGCCCAGGCCGATCTGGCCGACGCTGAAGAGCATCATGCATTCGTCCCGGAGCTCCAGGGCGTCGTGGTAGGACTCAAGGTAGTTCTCGCCGCTGACCCCCTCGCACACCTCCGCGAAGCTCTTGATGGTCTCGTGCTCGTCCTCGGCGACCTGGGCGGGGATGCCCACCGTGGAGTAGTCCGACACCCCGACCACCTCGGTCACGAGCACCGCGTGGTGTGCGGAGAGGGCGCGGCCGGATTCGCTCAGGATGACGGGGTGGGGGATCTCCGCCGCGTCGCAGGCCTCCTTGGTGTGGTAGACGACGTCGTTCGCGTAAGCCTGGAGGTCGTAGTTCGTCGAGGACTCGGTGTCCGTGCTCGAGCCGTCGTAGTCCACGCCCAGCCCGCCTCCCACGTCGAACCAGCGGATCGGGGCGCCCATCTCCCGCAGGCCCACCAGCGTCCGCGTCGCCTCGGCGAGGGCTTGCTTGATCGAGCGGATGCGGGTGATCTGGCTGCCGAGGTGGAAGTGCAGGAACTGGAGGCGATCGAGCAGCCCCTTCTCCTCCAGCTCCTCGACGAGCATCACGATCTGCCGCGTGGTCAGGCCGAACTTCGAGCGATCCCCCCCGGAGTCCTTCCACCGGCCCGCCCCCGCGCCGCCCAGCTTCGTGCGCACGCCGAGCACCGGGGGGATGCCCAGCTTCTTCGACGCCTCGAGGATGGTGGCCAGCTCGGTGTACTTCTCGATGACCACGACCGCCGTCGTGCCGAGCCGGCTCGTGAGCAGGGCGGTCTCGACGTACTCGAGGTCCTTGTAGCCGTTGCAGACGAGCAGCCGGTCCGGACCGCAGTACTGGGCCATGGCCGCGAACAGCTCGGGCTTGCTCCCGACCTCGAGTCCCATGCCCCGGGCCCGCCCCTCCTCGAGCAGCGCGTCGACCACGTGGCGCTGCTGGTTCACCTTGATCGGGAACACGCAGGCGTAAGGGGCCGTGTAGTCGAGCTCCTCCCGCGCCCGGTCGAACGCCGCGCAGAGCTCGCGGACCCGACCGCGCAGGATGCCGTCGAAGCGCAGGAGCACCGGGGGCTGGATGCCGCGGCGCCGGATCTGCCCCACGAGCTCGTAGAGGTCGATCCCGAGGCCGTGGCCGTTCGTGCGAACCCGCATGTGGCCCTGCTCGTCGATGCGGAAGTAGCCCCCGCCCCAGTTGGAGACGTTGTAGAGCTCTTCGCTGTCCGCGGGATTCCAGGAAGTCATGGGGAAGGAGATCGGTCCATTCACACATACGATAATCGCACGGGAACCCGGGCCGGAATACCTTGATCGAGGGAACCCCACTCCGTGCCGCCCGTCCCAACCACTGCACGGTTCAGATGGGCAGGGAGGACCTTCCCGGAGCCGTGGCGCCGGAAACGGCGGGGCCTTGTCACGAACCGGACCCCTCAGGACCCAAGCGCCACAGACCTCCTCCGGAACCAACTGCCCGCTGCGCGAGAGAGCTGTGCCATTTAGAGGCCTCTCCGGACTGTAGGGGGATCGGAGAGGCCTCCCCTTTTTAGGGCCGGGAAAGCGGGATTCGCGCGCCCGGGGGGCTCAGGACACCCCGTCGCGGACCCTCTCCAGGCTCTCCAGGAGGTCCCGCGCGCTCCGCCGGAGCCACCCGACGCGGGCGTCGGGGTCCTCGGAGACGAGCCCTCCCGCCCTCCAGTGGTGCAGGAGCTCCTTGAGGCACCCCGCCACCCCCTCCGGCGGCGTGCCCCGCCGCTCCAGCTCCTCGGCGTACTCGAGCAGGAAGCCGGCCGCCTCCCCCCGAGTGGCCCGGCGGCCCCCGAAGAGCCAGGGATCGCCCAGGGCCGCCCGGCCCGCCATGGCGAAGGCGCAGCCCGTCTCCTCCCGGAGCCGCTCCAGGTCCGCGTGGGTGCGCACCCCGCCGTTCCCGCAGACGGGGATCGCCACCGCGGCGACCGCCCGCCGCAGGCGCTCCCAGTCGCCGGCTCCCCGGTAGCCCTCGGCGCGCGTCCGGCAGTGGACGGTGAGCAGGCTCGCCCCGCCCGCCTCGACGGCCCGGGCGAGCTCCTCGAGCCGCCGGTCGTCGTCCCCCCCGGCTCGGATCTTGGCGGACACGGGGATGCCGCGCACGGCCTCCGCCACGGCCCCGACCAGCTCCCGCACGGCCTCGGGATCGTCAAGGAGGGCCGAGCCGGCCCGGCCCCGCAGGGCGCCCTTCGCCGGGCAGCCCAGGTTGACGTCGACGAGGGGGGCTCCCGCCACCTCGGCCCGCCGGGCGGTCTCGGCCATCCGGGCGGGATCCGCCCCCAGGAGCTGGAGGCCGGTCGGCCGCCGCCCGCGCCGCGGCCCCAGGTGCCGCCGGATCCGCTCCACGGGGAGGGGCGAGCGCGAGACGCGCAGGAAATCCGTGAACACGCCCCCGAGGCGGTCCGGGGGGTTGCGCCGCAGGAGCAGGTCGCGGAAGCAGGGCTCCGTGATCCCCTCCATGGGGGCGAGCAGGTAGGGGGCGGTGAAGGGCAGGGGGTGGGGCATGACGTCTCTCCGACGATTGTAGGGGCGGTGCCCCCTGTCGGCTCGACTCCCTCGGCGCGGGGAGGCGGTTCATGGTAGGGTCTCGCCTCGTCGGTCCGCCGGCGGCCACCGATTTCGTCCTCCCCCTCGTTCGGGGTGATCACGTCCCCCCGTCTCGGGATCTCCCCGTAGCCGTGCGCCAGCGTGCGCGCTCAGGATCCAACTCGATCATGACCACGGACCAATTCAGCCCTGAGAAGGAAGAGAAGGACAACTTCGTCGCCGAGTACTTCAAGAGCTTCAAGGTCCTGAAGGAGACGCGAAGCGAGTACTGGGGGATGCAGGTGATCAACTTCATCGATCACACCATCTTCTTCGCGATGATCACGATCACGGTGCTCTTCTTCTCCGCCGAGCCGGAGAAGATGGGGTGGGGGATGAGCGACCAGAACGCCGCCTGGGTCTACACGATCTTCGCCAGCGGCACGACGATCTGCCTCTTCTTCTCCGGACTCGCTTCCGACTTCCTGGGGATCCGGAAGTCGATGCTCATCAACCAGGGGGCGATGCTGATCCTGCGCGCGTTCGTCGTGCTGATCACGCTGAAGCGAGAGTGGTTCGGGGATTCGGCGATGGTGATCATGGGGGTGGCCTTCTGCCTCCAGGCACCCTTCCTGGCGCTCAGCCAGACGGCATTCCAGGCCGCCAACAAGCGCTTCACCACCGCGAAATCCCGTAGCGCCGGGTTCAACCTCTGGTACCTGTGCATGAACATCGGGGCCTTCCTGGCGGGGCTCCTGATCGACCTGATCTACCTGATGCTCGACCTGCCGCGGGTGCACGTCTTCACCGTGGGAATCGGCACGGCGGTGGTGTGCCTGGTCGTCATCTTCCGGTTCATCAAGAGGGAGGATCAGCTCGTCGGTGTGGAACACGAAGAGGAGCCCACCACTACGGCCGACGATCCGCTTCCCCACGATCCGCTCCTGGACGATCCCCTGGAAGGCGAGGACGAGCTGGCGCCGAAGGATGGCGCGCAGGTCAAGCGCCTCAGCCCCTGGGAGAACACCAAGGCGGTGCTGAGCGAACCGATCTTCTGGCGCTTCACCTGCCTGATCACCCTGCTCCTGGGAGTCCGTGCCGTCTTCCTCTACATGCACCTCCTGAAGCCCAACATCTGGGAGCGCACGATCGCACCCGACGCCGCGATCGGAACCCTCGAGTCGATCAACCCGTTCCTGGTGATCATCGGGCTCATCCTGCTGATCCCGATCCTGAACCGCTTCAGCGTCTACAAGATGCTCGTGTACGGAGCGATGATCTCCGCGATCTCGCTCTTCGTGATGGCGATTCCCGTCTACGGGGACTTCTCGATCTCGCTGCCCCTCTTCGGAGATGCCATCTGGAACTACACCTACCTGATCTCGATCATCTCGCTCGTCGTGCTGACGGTCGGCGAGGTGATCTGGTCACCACGGCTCACCGAGTACACCGCGGCCATCGCCCCTCCCGGCCAGGAGGGCACGTACCTCGGCCTGTCGATGGTTCCCTACTTCCTGGCCAAGACGCTGGTCTCGGGTTTCTCGGGCTGGATGCTCGCCAAGTGGGTCACTGAACCGCCCAAGGAGGATCCGCTTTTCCTGCGGAAGCAACTCGAGGCCGGCGAG